>JAYRFH010000335.1:0-15741 GCA_041908405.1 Candidatus Zixiibacteriota bacterium | reverse complement strand
CTTTGTACGAATTGGCCGAACGACCCTATGATATCGCGGTAATAGATTTCGAGGTCGACGGATACGATGGGCTGGAACTTCTCCAGTTGATCCGTCGCGAGGCCGCTGAACTCCCGGTTATCCTGCTCTCCGCTCACAAGTGTGAACAGGCCGCGACCGAAGCGATTAACTACGGTGCGTACGACTTTCTGGCTAAGGAAGATACGTACCACCTGATGCTTCCCCGAATTATTCAGGATTCACTCCGCCGCGCCTCGCTGGTTCGCAAGAATAGAGAACTTGAAGAACGTTTGCGGACGCAAGACCAGCTTGACGCAATATCCCTGGCCTCCGCCACTTTGGAGCATGAGATCAACAACCCTCTCATGACAATCATTGGCTTGGCTGATCTGCTGAGACAACAGCCGGCGTTCGCCGATAGGGCATCCCACGATAAGTTGCGGGTCATAGAAGAATCTGCCAAACGTATCCGTCAGGCCGTTCGAAAACTTGCGCACAGCAACGAACCTTCTGTTGTCAGTACCGCAGGTGGTCTTATTCTTGAGGCTTCGCGAACCTCAACTCGTGACTGATCAAGCGATTACACGCTTTCCGCCACAATAATCATTGACATCCAATCCTAAGCGGCTATTTTAGTCCCTTGCTTTCAAGAGGATACGCAGTATGTATTCAATGACTGGCTTTGGCCGCGCAGAAATTTCGGGATCAGTCGGCAGTTTGACTGTCGAACTATCCAGCGTCAACAATCGATTCCTTGAGATGTCGGTGCGGATTCCGCGCCAGTTGTCGTTGCTGGAAGGGCAGATACGCGAGTTGATCGGGTCCCGCATCAACCGCGGTCAGATCAATTTGTCCGTAACATTGGATGACACCGATGCCGCGGTTCAGCGCACCCTCATTAATAAGCGCTTAGCGGCAGCCTATACCAAGCAGCTCCGCGCTCTGGCTAAGGAACTGAAACTGGAGGGGGATGTCTCGTTGGAGGAGCTGGTCCTGATTCCTGATATCCTCAAGCCGGACAAAGAGAGAGTCGACCACGCCCAGGTCTGGAAAGTGCTGGAAAAGGCACTCAACAAAGCTCTCACGGACCTGATCGCGATGCGTAAAAAAGAAGGTCTGGCGATGGCGGCCGACATGCAGCAGCGTCTGACCGGCATGAAGAAAGCGATCGCCGAGATAGAGAAGCGCAGTACAGGCGCGACCGAAGTGTATCGCGAGAAGCTCCAGCAGCGTATTGCGTCACTGCTTGAGTCCAGTCAAGTTGAGAAACTGAGGCTGGAAGAAGAGATTGCGCTCTTTGCCGAGCGAACGGACATTACTGAAGAATGTACACGACTGAAAAGCCATATCGACCTGTATCAACAAGCGCTCAAAATGAAAGAGCCGGCCGGCAAACGACTCAATTTCATTTTGCAGGAGATGAATCGCGAGGCCAACACTATCGGATCCAAATGCTCCGAATTCGCGATCTCATCGCTGGCGATCTCACTCAAAGAAGAGATCGAAAAACTTCGCGAGCTGGTGCAGAACGTTGAGTAGTACTTCTACATCCACACGTCCGAGACATCGAACGGGCCAAGGCAGGATAGTCATTATCTCGTCCCCATCGGGTGGCGGGAAGACATCTATTTGCCACAAGATCCTGACCCCCAAGCGTCGACGGGAAGGGTGGACTTTCTCTGTCTCCTGCACAACGCGGCAACGTCGTCCCGGCGAAAAAGATGGCCGGGAGTATCACTTTGTCGACCAGGCAGAGTTCGATCGGATGGTAGCACACGGACATTTCGCGGAACACTTCCGGGTTCATCAGTATAACTACGGAACGCCTCGGAAACCGCTCGAACTCGTAAGAGAGAAGGGTGGAGTGATCATACTGGACGTCGATATTCAGGGCGCTTTTGCCCTGCAAAAGGAGTTCGCTGACGCCATCATGATCTTTGTGCTTCCGCCGTCAGTTTCAGAATTGAAGCGGCGTCTGAAGCTTCGCGGGACCGAAACGCCGCAACAACGGCGCATCCGATTTGAGCGCGCGCTCCAGGAAATGCGCGCATTCAATAAATTCGACTATGTCGTTGTCAATCAGGACCTTGATACCGCCACACGGCAGGTTCTGAGTATCATCGAAGCACATCCGTGTCGCATCGATGGAGTAAATGTGGAACAAATACGCTCTATCATAGGTTTGACCTGACGCTACCGCAGGAGGTTTACATGCAGCCAGTCAACGTCGAAAATGTCGACAAAGTCACGCGAAACCGGTATGAGGCGGTCATTGTGGCGGCCCAACACGCCCGTCATTTGAATGCGCTTCGTCTCGCTAAGTTGAAACGGCTTAACGAGGAAGACACCGGCTCGGATATCGAATCGCGCAAGATCACCATGGTCGCGCTCAGAAATCTTGTCGAGGGGAAGGTTAAGTTTGAACGGAAAGATACGAAATAAGTAAAGTGTCTTCCGACGTTTCACACACGCAGGAGTTCAATGTCTAAAAACCTTCTCATAGTTGAGTCGCCGGCAAAATCCCGGACCCTTGGCCGCTTTCTGGGCAAGGATTTCGAGATCCTGTCTACTATCGGACATGTGGTCGACCTCCCCAAATCAAAACTGGGCGTCGATCCCAAAAAGAAATTCGCTCCCGACTATCATGTGATCAAAGGGAAGGAAAAGGTCATTGCCGAACTGCGCAAAGCCGCAAAAAAGGCTGACAAGATATTCCTCGCTCCCGACCCTGACCGTGAAGGTGAGGCGATCGCCTGGCATGTCGCCAACGAACTGAAAGATTCCCGCAAGAAATGCGTGCGAGTCACTTTCAATGAGATCACGAAGAGTGCCGTCACGGATGCCATTAAGCACCCGCGCGAAATAGATCTGAATCTGGTCAATGCCCAGCAAGCCCGACGGGTCCTTGATCGCCTAGTGGGGTACATTGTCTCCCCATTCCTTTGGAAGACCGTCGCCCGGAATCTTTCCGCCGGCCGTGTGCAATCGGTAGCGCTGCGCCTGGTCTGTGAGCGGGAAGAGGAGATCCGGAATTTTGTCCAACAGGAATACTGGCAGATCGCGGCGCAGATGGAAACGAAAAAGCACGAGTCCTTCACCGCGCAGTTGGTGAAGATCGATGACCAGACTGTCTCCAAGCCGGATGAAGATGGCACCACCAGTGGCAAGCGGATCGTCATCCGCACTCAGCAGGAAGCCGATCAGTTCATTGCGGAAATGCGGAAACAGTCGTTTGCGGTGAGTTCCGTTAAGGACACAGAGCGTGTCCGCAAACCTTCGCCGCCGTTTATTACCTCGACCTTGCAGCAGGAATCCGCCAAGGTCTACGGTTTTTCGCCCAAAGTGACAATGGGGATCGCCCAGGCCCTATATGAGGGTATCGAGATCGGCAAGGAAGGCGCCACCGGGTTGATCACCTATATGCGTACCGACTCGACGCGTATCTCCAAGGAAGCGCTTGACGCGGTCCGCGCCCACATTAATAAGAACTATGGCGAGGAGTACTGCCCGGACAAACCAAATTTCTACAGTCGGGCCAAAGAATCTCAGGATGCTCACGAAGCCATCCGCCCGACCCACCTCGATCTGCCGCCGGACAAGGTCAAAAAGCACCTCACCCCGCAGCAATTCAAGCTGTATAGCCTCATCTGGAATCGCTTTGTCGCTTCGCAGATGACCAATGCTGTTTACGATGTTCGGACTGTCGATATTGAGGGCGGAAAGTTTCTGCTCCGCGTTACCGCGCAGCATCTCAAGTTTGACGGTTTCCTCAAGCTCTATCATGAAGAGAAAGAGCCGGATGAAAACGGCAACGGCGATGGTATCGATGCCCAGCTTCCGGTCTTGAAAGCGAAAGATCCACTGACGCTTCAGGAAGTTACGCCGACTCAGTCGTTCACTCGACCGCCGGCCCGCTATTCGGAAGCCGCGCTCATCAAACGCATGGAAGCCGATGGAATCGGCCGGCCGTCGACCTATGCGACGATCGTCACGACGATCAAAGACCGCAAATATGTCGAATTGAAAGAGCGCAAGCTCTACCCGACCGAATTAGGCGAGGCGGTCAACAAGATGCTGGTGACCTATTTCCCGAATATCTTCAATATCGAGTTCACTGCCAATATGGAACAGGAACTCGACCTGGTTGAAGAGGGGACCGATGACTGGGTGAAGGTGGTCGGCGATTTCTATACACCTTTCATGGCAACTATCAAAAGCCTGGAAAAGAGCCATGATAAGATCAAGAAATCGATGACCGAGACCACTGACATCAAGTGTGAGAAATGCGGCTCACCGATGATCATCAAGTGGGGGCGGAATGGCCGTTTCCTCGCCTGCTCATCTTATCCGGAATGCAAGTCGACTCGTCCGCTTCCGGGCGAAGAGGCGCAGACCAAAACGGATGAAAAGTGTGAGAAGTGCGGCGCAGAGATGGTCATCAAAACCGGCCGCTTTGGTCGATTCATGGCCTGCTCACGTTACCCTGACTGCAAAACCACCAAGGCTCTGACTCTGGGAATCACATGTCCAAAGTCGGGATGTGGCGGTCAGATCATGGAGAAGACCACCAAAGGTCGTAAGCTGTTCTATGGGTGCAGCAATTATCCCAAGTGTGATTTCGCCAGTTGGGATAAGCCCGTCAAAACTCCATGCCCGGTCTGCAATCATCCGTTCATGGTCCAAAAGACCTCCAAGGTCAAGGGAGACTACACCAAGTGCCCGGAATGCGGACATACGGTGAATGAAGATGCGGCCGCAACTAAATCGATGGCCTAAACTTTATCCCTCATGTTTGACATCTAAGCCCATGCCCTGCATGGGCTTTTTCGTTGGGGAAACCGATTGATTCCCATCCTCAATTTCGATATGTTCGGCTCATGCAGAAGACTCTTGTGTCGTTCCTTAAGGATCTAGCCGAAACCAGACATCGGTCCGCCAAGACAGTCGAGGCGTATCGACGCGATCTGGAAAGCTGGCTTCAATTCCTTGAGATTCAGCAAGGCAAATTCCCGTCATCCCCGAAGAATGACCCACTCTATTTGAGAATGTATCTCCAGCAAAGGGTGACTGACGGCGTATCCAACCGCTCCATTGCCAGGTTTCTCTCCGCGCTTTCCGGGTACCAGAAATTCCTCGCACGGAGCGGGCGTAAAGACGAGCAATTCAAACTCCCGCGCATCAAGTACACCAGCAAGCTACCGTCATTTGTTCCGCAGGCCGAGGCATCAAGGTTGTTCGAACATGGAAATACACGCGAAGACAAGCAGACGTACGCCTATTGGCGCGATTATTTGATGGTCGCTCTTCTGTATGTTACCGGCCTTCGCCGTGAAGAGCTCGCCTCACTGCGCGTCTCCGACATTGACTTGAATCGCGGTCTGGCGACAGTGATAGGCAAGGGAAACAAGGAGCGTGTTGTGCCGGTCGGCGAAGCGACGATCGATGATGTAAAGCGCTTCCTTGATATCCGCCGCACACACGCCGACAGCACGGAGTCACGATTTCCGCACTTGTTCCTGAATAAAAAGGGTGAGCCGTTGACAGTCCGCTCGGTCGACAGGCTGGTAAAGGCATTTGGCCAGGGGGAAGGGCTGGAATTCACTCCGCATACACTGCGGCATTCGTTTGCCACACATTTGCTGGAGAACGGCGCCGACCTCCTGCTTATCAAGGAGATACTTGGACATAGCTCGCTCTCGACAACCCAGAAGTATACACATGTGACGAGCGAGGTCATGAAGAAGGTCTATCATTCGGCGCATCCTCGCTCCGGCTCTCGCAAATAGAAAGAAACGTCGATGAAACTTCACGCCACTACGATAATCGGGCTGGTCTACAAGGGCCAGGCGGCCATGGCCGGCGATGGCCAGGTCACGTTCGATGACCAGATACTGAAAACCAAGGCGGTTAAGATCCGCAAGATGTATAACGGCAAGATACTCGCTGGGTTTGCGGGAGCCGCCGCGGACGCGCTTGCGCTGTACGAACTTTTTGAAAAGAAGATCGAAGAATTCAACGGAAATCTCCCCAAGGCTTCGGTTGAGTTGGCCAAAGAGTGGCGCACGGACAAAACTCTGCAAAAACTCGAGGCGGTCATCGCGGTCGCCAGCAAAGAGCATATCTTCCTGATCAGCGGGAATGGCGATGTGGTCGAGCCGGATGATGGCATTGTGGCTATCGGCTCCGGCGGCGGGTATGCGCTGGCTGCTGCCCGGGGACTGATCTTTGCCAACCCCAAAATGCCGGCTGACAAGGTCGCGGAGAAAGCGCTCGAATTGGCCGCCGAGATATGCGTCTTCACCAACAAGAATATCAGTGTGGAATCAATTAAATGAAGCAAAACGGTTACTACACTCCGCGCGAGATCGTGGAGCATCTCGATAAGTACATCATCGGTCAGGCCAACGCCAAGAAATCGGTGGCGATCGCGCTGCGTAATCGATGGCGGCGCCAGAACGCGGCCGAAGAAATACGCCAGGAGATCATGCCGAACAACATTATCATGATCGGACCGACCGGCGTAGGCAAGACCGAGATCGCCCGCCGCCTGGCTGATCTGGCTAAAGCTCCTTTCCTCAAAATTGAGGCGTCGAAATTCACCGAGGTCGGATATGTCGGACGCGATGTCGAATCGATGGTGCGCGATCTGGTGGATATTGGCGTGAACATGGTCAAAACCGAGAAGTCCCGCGATCTGACTGAAAAAGCGAATGCCAATACCATCGATCAGATACTGGAGCTGCTGTTCCCCAAGCCAAAATCCCGGGCACATAAGGAAGGGGAGGAGCCTAAAGAAGATGCCACCGCCACTCGTGAGAAGTTCCGCAAGATGCTGAAAGACGGAAAACTGGATGACCGCGAAGTGGAACTCGATACACCGCAGTCTCAATATCCAGTCGTGGAGATCTTTTCCCCGATGGGGATGGAGGAACTTGGCGTGAATTTCCAGGAGATGTTCTCCGGACTCATGCCCAAGAAGACCAAGCGTCGGAAGATGACCATCAAAGAGGCTCGCAAGTATATCTTTAATGAAGAATTAAACAAGCTTCTCAATATGGACGAGATCATTCCTGAGGCGCTCGAGCGGGTTCAGGAATCCGGCATCATTTTCGTCGATGAGATCGACAAGATAGCCGGTGAAGACAAAGGGGTTGGTCCCGATGTCAGCCGCGAGGGTGTGCAAAGGGATATTCTGCCTATCGTCGAAGGCTCCGCGGTCATGACCAAATACGGAATGGTGCGCACCGACCATGTGTTGTTTATCGCGGCCGGAGCTTTTCATTCATCCAAGCCGTCAGATCTGATCCCTGAATTACAGGGGCGATTCCCGATCCGGGTAGAGCTTGATACCCTTTCGGCGAACGACTTCCAGCGCATTCTGACAGAGCCGAAGAACGCTCTCGTCAAACAGTATAAGGCGCTCCTTCAGGCGGAATCGGTCGAATTGGAGTTCACTCCGGACGCGATCAAGAAGATCGCCGAAATAGCGGAGCGCGTTAACCGCGACACCGAGAATATCGGCGCACGTCGCCTTCATACGGTGCTGACTACGCTTTTGGAGGACTTGCTCTTCGAGCCGCCAACCCGCAAGAAAAAGGTTACCATTAACGCGAAGCAGGTTGAGACCCGTCTCGCGGCGATAGTCGAGAATGAAGACCTCAGCAGGTACATTCTGTAAGGAAATCCTGTGCGGCCCTACTCTCAGGCTGTTGACCATTAGCTACTTGTATCGTACATTACCGACAAATATGTCGCCGTGCCGCTGAGCATTGATTGCGGCGACGTTAGAGGAGATAGAAGACGATGTCATATTTGAAGAAAGCTGATCCCGAGCTGTACGATATCATGCTCAAGGAAACGGAACGTCAGGCGACCAAGCTGGTCCTGATCGCGTCCGAAAACTACGTTTCTGAAGCCGTCCTTGAAGCCAATGGCGGCGTTATGACCAACAAATACGCTGAAGGCTACCCGGGCAAACGCTATTACGGCGGTTGCGAATTCGTCGACCAGACGGAGAATCTCGCTCGCGACCGCGCCAAGCAGATATTTGGCTGCGAGCATGTTAATGTCCAGCCGCATTCCGGCTCTCAGGCCAACATGGCGGTCTATTTCACTGCGCTCAAGCCGGGCGACAAGGTTCTCGGGCTTGCGCTTTCGCATGGCGGGCATCTCACCCACGGCCACCCAATCAATTTCTCTGGCATTCTCTACAATTTCGTCGGATACGAAGTAGACAAAGAGACAGAGGTCATCAACTACGACAAACTCATCCAGCAGGCCAAAGATGAACAGCCGAAAATGATCGTTTCGGGCGCTTCTGCCTATCCGCGATTCCTTGATTTCGCGAAGATCCGCGAAGCCTGCGACGCGGTCGGCGCCTTCATGATGGTTGATATCGCCCATATCGCCGGACTGGTCGCGGCCGGTCTGCATCCATCACCAGTTCCGTACGCTGACTTTGTGACAACTACAACTCATAAAACTCTCCGCGGTCCGCGCGGTGGTATGGTGCTCTGCAAAGAGAAATACGCGGCCGACCTTGATCGTACCGTCATGCCGGGAATTCAGGGTGGCCCCCTGATGCATGTCATCGCCGCCAAGGCGGTCGCATTCAAAGAGGCACTACAGCCGGAGTTTAAGGCGTATCAGAAGCGCATTGTTGACAATGCCGCGGCACTGGCCGCAGCCCTCAAGAAGCGCGGCTATCGACTGGTCACCGGCGGTACCGATACGCACTTGATGCTGGTCTCATTTGTGGGTGAGCCGGGTATGACCGGCAAAAAGGCCGAGCTGGCTCTCGACAAAGCTGGCATTGTTGTGAATAAGAACACTGTGCCGTTCGACCCAGAGAAGCCGTTCGTGACATCCGGTATCCGACTCGGTACGCCGTCAGTCACCACTCGTGGCATGGGAGTCAAAGAGATGGAGACTATCGCCGATTTCATTGACCGCGCTCTAAAAAATCGCAAATCGGATGAAATACTCGCTGAAATCGCTCGTGAGGTCGCCCAATTCTCCGAGCAATACCCACTCTATTCCGAACGGCTGAAGGAGACAGTCTGATGCTTTTTCAGCTCACCATGTTCCCGACTGACAAACGCGGTGATTCTGTCTCTGCCGATGTCGCCAAGGTTATCGACATGATCGATCGCTCTGGCCACTCGTATCGGCTAACCGCCATGTCGACCATTATCGAAGGAGAATGGGAGCCGGTGATGCGGCTGATCAATCGCGCGCGATTAATGCTTCGACGGAACCACGGCCGTATCTACATCAGTATAACAATCGATGACCGCAAGGGGGCGAAGGGGAGACTGTCTGGCAAGATTGCGTCGGTGCAAAAGCGCCTGGGGAGAGAAGTGAGGAGCTGATGGAGTCGATTCGCGTTGTCTATATCTCGATCCCGCAGGATGAAGCTGACCGTATGGCGCGCTCTTTAGTCGAAGAACGCCTCGCCGCCTGTGTGAATATCGTCCCCAAGATCTCATCATACTTCTGGTGGGATGACAAGGTTCAACATGATGAAGAGGCGCTGTTGATCGTCAAGACGACGAAAGAGAAGTTTCCCAATTTGATGGAGTTCGTGCTGGAGAATCATCCGTACGAATTGCCGGAGATCATCGGATTGCCGCTGGTTTCAGCGTTTCCAGACTACGTTGCCTGGGTCAAGGCAGAAACGAACAGGGAGCCATAAGCTCGTTCGATGCGTTGCCCCCAGTGCGGATACGAAGAAGATAAAGTGGTCGACAGCCGGCCATCGCAGGATAACCGCGCCATCCGTCGTCGCCGGGAGTGCCTTTCCTGCGGCACCCGCTTTACTACATATGAGTATGTCGAGCAGTCGGTCCTGATAGTTCTTAAATCGGATGGCCGACGCGAACCCTTTGACCGGAACAAACTGCTTCACGGCATCAAACTCGCATGCAACAAGCGCCCGGTAACTTCTGCGCAGATCGATCTTGTGGTGCAGGATATCGAAGCCTCGATTCACGACATCGGCAAGGGGGAGATAGAGTCCAAGCAGATCGGAGAGCTGGTGATCGCTAAACTTCGCGAGGTCGATGAGGTCGCCTATATCCGGTTCGCGTCGGTCTACCGCGATTTTCAGGATATGAATGAGTTCCTGGATGAGCTGAATCGCCTCCGCCGCCACAAAGGGAAGCGTTCGACAGGCCAAGCGCCGGCCGAATAGCCGACACATTGAGTTTGACTTTCGGCCTATTCAATCTCAGATTCTCTCCATGTCACCATTAGACCAGCCCACCGAAGAAAGCGAGCCAACCCGCAAACCGGGGGAGATGCCGTTTCTGGAACATCTCGAGGAACTTCGCAAGCGACTCATCCGATCGGTGCTGATCATTATTGTCTTCACGGTGATCGCGTTCTTCTTCTCGGATGAACTGGTCGCCTGGTTTATCGCTCCACTCGGAGGGTTAAAGCTCCACGTGACCGAAGTAACCGGCTCTTTCTCGGCCTATCTGAAAATCTGCCTGTTTGCGGGGCTAGGGGTGTCGTTACCGTTTGTCTTTTATCAGTTCTGGGCCTTCGTTGCCCCGGGGCTGTATCCCAAAGAGCGGAAAAAGGTCCTTCCGTTTATATTCGTGGCGACTCTGTTATTTGCCGCCGGGGCCGGATTCTGCTACAAGTACGTCCTCCCTTTCGCTCTGCAGTTCATGATCGGTTTTTCCGGTGACCTGTTAAGTCCGATCATCACTGTATCCAGTTATATTTCATTCTCTGGCATGCTGCTTATCGCGTTTGGCCTCAGTTTTGAACTCCCGGTCATCGCGTATCTGCTCGGCAAGCTGGGTGTGATCACGTCGTCGTTTCTCGCGCGCGGAAGGCGTATCGCGATTGTTGTTATCCTTCTGGTTGCGGCCATTCTGACGCCTACTCCGGACATTATCACTCAGCTTTTACTGGCTGTCCCGATGTACGTACTGTACGAAGCCTCCATAATTGTCGTGCGCTTGACCGGCCGACGCGGGTAGGTTGGGCCGACCATCGTGTCTTTTCGAGTCAACTTTTAGCTTGCATCACCTTTGGATTGCGCTATCTTATCCATAGCGATTGGGGAGTATCTTAGGCTCCCTTTCAATGCCCGGCGATGAATTCAGCGCCACTGGCTGTGCGGTCAGTGGTTTTCTTATGCCTGATCGGTAGTTGATTCGAGATGAACTCAAGCGGACCGGATCACGCAGGATGTGTCCCATCCGATACGCTGTTCACATAGAGGGTATCCATTGTACGCGAGAGGGCTGACAGTTATGTCGGTTCTTTCATGATCACCATCAATTCGGGTAGGAGGAGCAGGTATGACGCTCAGTTTACGGCTGGCGCGCATCCTCACAATCTCAGTCGTGGCCCTCACCGCGATCTCGGTTTTCGCAACGAACCGCCCAGACAACCCCGACCTCAAAAAGACTTCCGACACCAAACTTACTGCTGTCTTGGACAGGGGAGAGGCCAGTGGTAATGCCACGCGCACTCGCTCGCTGGCATCGGCAGGGGTTGCTGTCGACTCTCGCGGCGCACTGGTGGCGCAAACCTGGCGCGATTGGCAATCCAACAGCTCGATCGGTCGAACTGTCGATTTCAATCCGCCAGCAAGCACGTTTCCCGGGGTGCAGTTCAGTTTCATGAGTAAACTCTCTGCAGTTACCGCCGACCGCACCCACTGGGGCTGGGCCTCGTACGAGGCTGTCACGCCAGGTGGCTCGTTTGTCCCACCCGGCGGTCTTGATGTTCAATGCGGCTCTCAGATCGTCCCATTGCCGCCAGGGTCCTGCTCGAATATGGCAGGGTCGTATCCAAGACTCGCGGTGGACCAGAGCGGTACAGCCTTCCTTGCGGGTGCCGAGTACCCGGATTTGGGGCTTGACCCAAACTTCACCCAACTTAGGGTCACTCGTGATGCGGGGCCGATAGTCGGCGATTTTGGCGGCATTCTCGACGGCTCTGTCATGGCCGAGTCTGTTCGTGATGCGGGAAACATCGAAGGCGCCGAGACCTTCTGGCCGAGTATGGATATCTCCGAGATCGGTGGCGTGACGACCATCTACCTGGCCGCATACGAGAATGTCTCAGGTATTGACGGCGCTATGAAGGTCTTTCGCAAGGTCGGCTGGTCAGAGGCCAATCCGGACAATAGCTGGGAACTGGTATTCGTTGACACGTCCTTCTTTCCAACTCAGGATATTTCATGCGATCGAACTTCGTCTAAGGTCGCGGTCGCCTGGACCAAGATGACCGAACAGGGGAGACTGGCAGAGAATGTTTTCGATTCGGATGTCTGGTTTGCTGAATCGACAACCGGGGCATCCGGTACCTGGACTCGGACGAATGTCACCAACTATACGGGCGCCGGCTACCGCGCCTGGCTAGAGGTTTCCACACTCTACGACTCTCAGAGTCGACTGCATATAGTCTGGAATGGTTCCCAGACCGATGGCATCGAATTCGGGGGCCGCAAGTGCCGCCTCTTCCACTGGTCTCAATGGATGCCGACCGAGATCAGAACAGTGTATGCAGCGGAATGGGATCCGACCACCACCGATTGTACCGGCGGCAGTAACGTAATGAATGTCGGCAAGTTCTCGATCGCAGAATGCGATGGCCGTCTCTTTGTGGTCTTCTCCAGTTTCAATGATCCCGCCACAGGAAATGTTGACGATTGTTGCACCAGCGCGCCGACGAGTCGTGGCGCCAACGGTGAGATCTTTGTCAGCGTATCGAGTCAACTCAATGGCATAGCCTGGGACTATCCGCGCAATATCTCTTCCAGCTACTCGCCAGGGTGTGACACAGGCAATTGCGCCGATGACCGGCTGGTTGGGGTGAGTCGTTATGGCATGGACGAAGCGTTGTATTCCGACAATGAGTGGTCGAATGCCGTGACATACGCTATGGATGGCGGTGTGCCGGGGAACAAGTTCATCCAGATCTGGTACATGACTGACCGCTACCCGGGAGGCGGTGTCTTATCAACACCCGAGGGACCGCTGACACTCAACGATATGCGATGGATTCGTCTTGCCTGCAACCCAGCACCGAATTGTGTGCTTTCGGTAAGTCCCGGACAGATAGGTGAACCGACCTATACTAGCACTGGTAACCAGCTCGATACTACACTGTTCCTACTTAATCAGTGTACACAAACGCTGGCTGGTCTTTCAGTACAGGTCATTGAGTACGATGGACCATCCGACTGGCTGGCGATTTCAGATGTCCCGTCTTCACTTGGCGCAGGCGATACCCAATCGGTTACGCTAAGTTTGAACAATAGTGGTGTGATCACCACGCAAGGCGTCTACCATGGTGCGGTGATCTTCACTTATGGCACTCCCGTCGATTCTACAATTCTCCCTGTTACCCTGATGGTGGCGGACTCGATTATCGACTACTGGCCAGATTCTGTAACGACCCAGTGTGGAATTGACCTTGTGATCTACCGGGGAATGAATATGGGTAACGGTTACCAAGGTGGCGCCAATCTGGATTTCCCTTCCGTTACCGCGGGTGGTCCTGAATGTGACACAGGTCTCAATTCACGTGGCGATGCAACTATCTACCTTGGCGACGGATCGCCGGTAATTATCCGGAAAACCGGTACCTCTTCATACGCGGCATCATGGGCGATCTTCGGTAATGGATTTTCAGATCCCAACAGTTTCAGGTGGGTCTCCGGTAGCACCGCTCCGTATGGGAGCTTCACCGGCCCCGGCTTTGATGGCTACAACTCAGGCACGTATTGCACGTCAGATTCGTTGGTCAAGATCGAGAAGACCTACTTCGCCCCTACTGGTGCCTCAAACGCCGATAGCTGCACCTTCATCATCCAGCGAATGCGGATTTTCCCCTACAACATCGGCCAGTCTGTCTCCAACCTGGCGATAGGGGAGGCATTTGACTGGGATATCCCAACCGACTCCGGAACAAGCAGCAATGTTGGCGGAACCGATGTCTCTCGCCGCTTAGTCTACATGCGTGGATTCAACTCCGCCGATGCCGTCGCTGATTGCTACAACAATTCGCTCAGATATGGCGGAGCGTCTCTGATAAAGATGCACATGAAAAACTGTGCATCGGACAATAACCTGTTTGCGGGGTATAATGCACCCAACGACACGTTCGTCTATCCGGCCGGTGGATTCGTACCTGAACAGCAATGGAACAAGATGCAAAGCCCGGGGTACTCAAATGAGACGCGTATCACCGACTTGCACTCAATGCTGGTTTACAAGAATCAAATCTCGACCGGCTGGACTCTTCCAGCCAACGATACTCTGACCATTTGGACGGCGGTGGCTGTGACACGTCCGTCTGGCGGAACGAATGTACAGGCCCTTGATTCGCTCAGACAAACCATCGAGAAGGCTGCTGCGTGGCTGAGGCAGGTACAATCGAGTTGTCTCTCCTGCTGTGTCGGGACAACCGGCGACATAAATGGTGATGGTAAGGTAGACCTTGGGGATCTCTCGGCGATGATTTACGGATTGATATTTCCCCCAATGCAGACCTATTGTCTTGCGGAAGCGAATGTCAATGGCATAGGGGTGATTGATCTGTCGGATCTCTCTTTGCTCATATCGTATCTGACAGTCTCGCCGCGGCCCACATTGCCTCCTTGCCCTCTATAATACGGCAGGCGACATAGGTTAAGCGATTGCGTTGTAATTGTTTAGGCTCCCGGTCTGAAGTTTAGCTGTTGACTTTCGGGCCGGGAGCCTTTACTTTACCAGCCCAATATAAGCGGGCGTAATTCAGTGGTAGAATGTCAGCTTCCCAAGCTGGACGTCGTGGGTTCGAACCCCATCGCCCGCTTTTTTTATTGGTACTCGAAACGACATGAAGATACTCGATATCGACCCCTCATCGCCGCTTTTCGGCTATATCCGCCCCGGCTACTCGATTCTCTCGGTCAACGGCCAGAGCATTCAGGACGCCATTGATTTTCGCTACAAGATCGCGGATGAACGCGTGAAGATCATCTTCGCCGATGACAAAGGGAAGGAGATCGATTTTAAGTTTCATGATGTCGCGGCCGGCGATCTTGGCATCACTCTCGATGACCACAAGGTTCGCGTCTGCAAGAACGATTGTATTTTCTGTTTTATCCGCCAACAGCCCCAAGGAATGCGCCGGGTACTGTACGTAAAAGACGAGGACTACCGTCTCTCGTTTACGCACGGGAATTTCGTCACGCTCTCCAATACAACTGATGAAGATATCGAGCGCATTATCGAGCAACGCCTTTCGCCGCTCTATGTTTCAGTACATGCCACCGACGACAAACTGCGTCGCTGTATGCTGAAGAATGAAAAGCTGGCGCCTATCATCCCTCGCCTGCGCCAACTTGGCGAAGGTGGGATCACCGTCCACACACAGGTAGTGCTCTGTCCCGGTATCAATGACGGCCCCCAGTTGGAGCGGACCATCAATGAACTGGTCGACCTATATCCGGCTGTGGAGACACTGGCTGTAGTTCCAGTCGGTCTGACCAAATATCGCGATGACCTGCCGAATCTTCGCACCTACCACGCGGATGAAGCTACCACGATAATCGACTATGTTGAATCTCGCCAGAAAGAGATTCGCAAGGCCTGTGGCACGCGCTTCGTGTGGGCCGCCGATGAGTTTTATGTTCAGGCCAATCGCCCATTCCCGAAGCGATCACAATACGAGGAAATGAACCAATTCGAGAACGGGATCGGCATGGTTCGCGAATTCCTGACGGTTTTT
>JAYRFH010000334.1:0-6095 GCA_041908405.1 Candidatus Zixiibacteriota bacterium | reverse complement strand
GTGCTCGGCGGTCTTCTGGCCGGGGCGGTGCTCTATCTGATAGCATCGGGGAAAGCAGGGTTCGATGTTGCCGCGGGGTTTGCCTCGAACGGCTACGGTGAACATTCGCCGGGAGGATACTCCCTCATGGCGGCGCTGGTGTGCGAAGTTGTTATGACTGCCTTGTTCCTGGTGGTGATACTTGGCGCGACGGACAAGCGTGCGCCGGCGGGTTTGGCGCCGATCGCGATCGGCCTTTGCCTCACGCTGATACACTTGATATCGATACCGGTGACGAATACGTCGGTCAACCCGGCTCGTTCGACCGGTGTGGCGGTGTTTGTAGGCGGGTGGGCGATATCTCAGTTGTGGTTGTTCTGGGTCGCGCCGATAGTGGGTGGCGTGATCGGGGCGGGGATATACAAGTTTATTGGTGGGGAGAAGAAGTAGGGCATAGATAGAGATCCCGTCGGGTCACACGCTCGCGCGATTGAGAAGGTAGTTCGGTTTTGTGAAGAGTGGCGAGCGCAAGACCCGACGGAACGATTTTGGCGAGGGCTAGAGCTGCCCCGAGAAGGAGTGGGGTCCGAGGGAACGAATTCGGGCAGACGGGGACGTCTGCCGCGCAAAGATGAAGATGGATCCTTGCCTGCGCAGGATGAGGAATGGCCGATTCGAACAAGATCGCGGTGGAAAAGCGAAAACGGAGTTTGAATCGATGGGGAGAAGTCTTCTCTCCCCAACAAAAAAGGCAGCCGAGAGGCTGCCTTTGACACTTGCGAATATCAGGTCGATCAGGCGGTCGCGGCGGATTTCCGGCCACGGCTGTTCTTCTGAACCTTCCCCGCCTTAATGCAGGAAGTACAGGCAGTCACCTTCTTCGGGACGCCGTTGACGATCGCACGGACAGTCTGGAGATTCGGGTTCCAGCGCCGTGAGCTGATATTATGGGCATGCGACACCTGGTTACCATACACCGGGGTCTTGCCGCAGACTTCACAGATTTTTGCCATTGGTAATACTACTCCTTAACCGCAACAGTCTGGTAATTTACCGGTCTGGCCGGAAAAGGCAAGAGGAAATTCTTTGCCCAACCCTGAAATTGGCCAAACGGGCAGGTAGTGAGGCGACTCAAAGCACTGCGGGGCAACAGATTATGATGGCACATGGGCGGCTCCGCCGCTCCACTCTTCCCTGCCTCAACTGGCGTTGACTCCCATGCGGGCATCCGCTATACTATCGAGATGTTGTCAACCCGCTATCCCCAAAACCGATGAACCATATAGGCTAGAGATGCTCGACCTGAAATTGCTCCGGGACAACCCCGAGTTCGTCAAAGCCGGAATTGCCAAGAAAAATACGAACGTCAATATCGACCAGATCCTGTCGATCGATGCCCGCCGTCGGGATATCATTCGCGAAGTGGACGCACTCAAGGCGATGCGCAACAAAGCATCGGAAGAGATCGCCAAGATGAAGAAAGCCGGGCAACCAGCCGATGACGCGATCGCCGCGATGCGGAAGGTCGGCGATGATATCGCCGCCAAAGACGCGGAACTGAGGACGGTCGAAGACGAGATGACCTCGGCGCTGAAGTGGATCCCGAATATCCCGCATGAGTCCGTGCCGGTCGGAGATGAGTCGCACAATGTGGTGGTACGCGAGTGGGGCGAGATACCGAAGCCGAGTTTCAAAGTTCTCCCCCATTGGGAGATCGGGACTAAGTTGGGGATCCTTGATCTGGAGGCAGCGGCCAAACTCTCCGGCTCGGGTTTCTATGTGCTTAAAGGTCAGGGGGCGCGGCTGGAACGCGCGCTGGTCAACTACATGCTTGACCTGCATACCAAAGATGGATTTCTCGAAGTGCGTGTCCCGGATCTGGTCAATTCAGATACCATGTATGGAACGGGACAATTGCCGAAACTTGCGGCGGATATGTATGGATTGCCGGAGGATGACCTCTGGTTGATCCCGACCGCGGAGGTTCCGGTCACCAATCTGGTCAAGCAGGAGATACTTCCGGCGGAGAAACTCCCGATGTACATGGTCGCCTACACTCCCTGTTTCCGTCGTGAGGCGGGCGCGGCGGGAAAAGATACGCGCGGGATGATTCGCGTGCATCAGTTCGACAAATGTGAGCTGGTGAAGATAGTGCATCCGGATAATTCGTATGACGAGCTCGAGTCGCTGTTGCGCCAGGCGGAGAAAGTGCTTCAGGGGCTGAAGATACCGTACCGGATAGTGACGCTGGCCTCTGGCGACCTGTCGTTTGCCTCGGCCAAGACCTACGATATCGAGCTCTGGGCGATGGGAATCGAGAAGTATCTGGAGATATCCTCCTGCTCGAATTTCGAGGATTTCCAGGCGCGGCGGATGAACACCCGGCTCCGGGAGAAAGACAAGACTATCAAGTTTGTCCATACGCTGAATGGTTCCGGCACGGCGCTGGCGCGCCTTATTCCGGCAATTTTGGAGAATTACCAGAACGCGGATGGTACAATCACTATACCTGAAGTCCTTCGCCCGTATATGGGAGGGGAGTCACTCATCAAGTAATGGCAGCCCGGATGCGTCTTTTAGGCGGAACATCGGATCTCTACGTCGGCAAGTCGACCCTGCTCAAGATATTTCTATTGGGCGGGGTGGCGATCATCTCCGCCTTTTTCATCTGGTACACGTTGCAGTTGATCGAGAAGCTTCAGGAAGATACCCGCGAGCAGGTCAAGAAGTATGTCCAGCTCTGGCAGGAGGCGGCGAACTCGCCGACCTCCGGCTCAGAACTCCAGTTTATCTTCAATGAGATCATCGTCAAAGCCAGTTTCCCCCTGATTGTGCTCGATGATACCGAGGAGCCGCTGTACTGGCGGAATATCGAAGGCGTTGAGGAGATGGATACGACCACCGTCGCCAAGACAAAGATTCGCGAAGTTGCCGCTACGATGCTGTCCGCGAACGGGAAGTTCCAGCTTAATATCGACGAGACGCATCACAATTATCTGCTGTACGGCGATACGGAAGTCATCAAGCAGCTCAAGCTGATGCCGTTTGTGCAGATCGGGATCGTGCTGGCGTTTATGATCGTCGGGATAATCGGATTCCAGAATATCCGCCGCTCAGAAGAGCGGCATATCTGGGTCGGGATGGCGAAAGAAGCGGCGCACCAGCTTGGGACGCCGATCTCGTCGCTGATGGGGTGGATCGAGGTGCTTGGCACCGAGCGATGCCCCAATCCTGAGTGCAGTCAGCAGAACGAATTACTGGATGACACGGTTTCCAATATGAAGGTCGATGTCGACCGCCTGCAACGGGTCGCCAATCGGTTCGGTTTGATCGGGTCAGTGCCGGATCTCAAGACAGGGAGCCTGAACGAACTATTGGATGAAGTAGTGGATTATTATCGTCGACGTCTCCCCTTCCATGGCGAGGGGATCCAGCTTGAGGTGAAGCATGGCGCGATACCGGAGATACCGCTTAACGCGGAGTTGTTAACCTGGGCATTTGAGAATCTATTGAAGAACGCGATACAGGCGGTAGACTCTAAGACCGGGCGCATAGAATTGACCACCTCACTGCTCGGCGAGGAAAAACGCGTGCTGGTTGAGGCGAAAGACAACGGCAAGGGGATCACCGCCGCCGCCGCGCGGAAGATATTCCGTCCCGGTTTCACCACCAAAAAGCGCGGCTGGGGACTGGGGTTGACGCTGGTGAAACGTATAGTCGAAGATTATCATGGCGGTCAGGTCTATCTGCATCGCTCCAAACCGGGCGAGACGGTTTTCCACCTGATCCTCCCGACCACCGCCAGGAAATAGAAGGAACTCGCATGGCCGGTACTACCGACAGCAAACGCATTCTCTGGGTTGATGACGAGATAGATTCGCTCAAGCCGCATATTCTCTTCCTCGAGAAAAAGGGGTTTGCGATGAGCACGGCGATGTCTGGCGATGACGCTATCTCGCTGGTGCGTGACAATACGTACGACCTGGTTTTGCTCGACGAGATGATGCCGGGGAAAGACGGCCTGACGACGCTGGAAGAGATAAAAGATATTCGCCCGCATCTTCCAGTCGTGATGGTGACGAAGTCCGAAGAAGAGACGCTGATGGAAGAGGCGATCGGGCAGAAGATTGACGATTACCTCGTCAAGCCCGTAATACCCTCACAGATACTTTCGGTTATTAAGCGGATACTCGACGCGAAGAAGATAATCGGGACGTCGGCGATGAAGCGGTATATCCAGGAGATCAATCGCTTCAATCAGAAATTGTACGGCCAGATGGAGCCATCGGATTGGCTCGAAGCGGGGCGTTTGATCGCCCAGTGGGATCTTGATCTGGATGTCTCCAATGATCCCGGTCTTCGGGAGACCCATGAAGGAACCCGTAAAGATTGGAATACCGAGTTCACGAAGTATATGGAAAGCCAGTACCTTCGCTGGCTGAAGTCCGACTCCCGGCCGACACTCTCACCGGATATTGTCGCCAAGTATGTGACGCCGCACTTGAAGCAGAAGAAGAAAGTGCTGTTCATTGTGGTCGACTGCATGCGTCTCGACCAGTGGATGCTGGTGGAGCCGCTGCTGACGGATATCTACAATATCGAGCGGGATTCGTATTTCGCGATGCTTCCGAGCGCGACACCTTTCGCGCGTAACGCGCTGTTCGCCGGAGTTTTCCCTGACGAGATCGACCGGATGTACCCTGAAACCTACAAGGTGCAGGATGAAGGGTCGCTCAACCGGTTTGAGGACAAGTTTCTTGCCGACAATCTCGTGCGCCAGGGGGTCCGTCTCGACAACAAGATGAAGTACATGAAAGTGTACAACAACACTGAGGGTGAGGAGTACGCCAAGCGGTCATCGGATTTCTTTGACCTGCAGTTGGTGACGTTCGTGTTCAATTTCCTGGATATTCTCGCGCACGGCCGCTCGAACAATGTCATCCTGAAAGAGATCGCGGGGACCGAGGCGGCGTTCCGTTCGCTGATGCGGAGCTGGTTTGTCCATTCGCCGCTCTATTCGATACTGAGGACATTCGCCAAAAAGGGATTCACGGTGGTGATAACCTCGGATCATGGCTCGGTGCTCTGCAAGCGCGGGACGATGGCGCATGGCCGGAGAGCTACCTCGACCAACCTTCGCTACAAATACGGCGACAATCTGAACTCGAATCCGAAAGAGTCGATCATCGTCAAGAAGCCGGATCAGTGGCGGTTGCCGATGCAGTCACTGGCGACCACGTATATCATCGCCAAAGAAGATTTCTATTTCGTCTACCCGAACAATTATAACGAGATGGTCCGCCAGTTCCAGAACTCGTTCCAGCATGGCGGCATTTCGCTGGAAGAACTGGTCGTACCGGTCGCGACACTTGAGCCGAGGTAAGGGTGTCGCGGGTTCTGTCTGTAATATCGCACTCTGAAGCCGAGACGTTGGCGCTGGCCAAAAAGCTGGCGGCTTCGTTTGTCACCGGGGATGTAATAGTCCTTTCCGGGCCGCTTGGCTCCGGGAAGACGGTGTTTGTGCGGGGGTTGGTGCAGGGACGGGGGTTGCAGGAAGCGATGGTCTCCTCCCCCTCATTCGGGATGGTGAACGAATATCCGGGGGAACTTCCGCTCTACCATTTTGACCTCTATCGCATCAAAAATCCCGCCGAGTTGTATGAGATAGGGTGGGATGATTACCTGTTGCGGGATGGGATCGTCGTGGTCGAGTGGGGAGAACGGGCCGCCGGGCTGTTGCCGAATCGATACTACAGAATAGATTTCAGCATTGTGAGTGAAACCGAACGATCGGTTGAGATAGCGTTGGTGCAGTGACGATGGAGAGACAGTTCGACAACATATTGGCGATTGAGACTTCGACACCGGAGTTGAAGCTGGCGCTCAGTTTCGGTCAGGACCGGATAGTCACCGCGACCGATCAAGTGGACCGTTCACACGGACAGGTGATCGTGCGCAAGATGACCGACCTGTTTAACTCGGCCGGCGCGAAGGTCGAGCAGTTGCATGGGATAGTTGTCTCCTCAGGGCCGGGGTCATTCACCGGATTGCGTATCGGATTGGCTATCGCCAAAGGGATGGCGTCGGCGCTGGATATACCGATCGCGTCGGTTTCG
>JAYRFH010000333.1:0-1766 GCA_041908405.1 Candidatus Zixiibacteriota bacterium | reverse complement strand
TGTTCAGCTTGCTGTTTCTATAAATGTATCCCCCGGAAAGGAGGATCCATTCATAATTCGGGACTATCGTCGAAACCACCGTATTGATCTCGCTCCCCTTCTGGTCGTTATCCAGAGAGGTTGCATCATCAAACTTGGTCCCGCGATAGAACGCCCGGATCATGCTTTTGCGATTATCCCATTTCACGCCGCCGGTGAAGCGAGTTTGCTTGTAGTCCACCAGGCGAACGACGGTATCCAACACGTCGTTGTCATACGTGGATTGGGGCATCAACTCACTCACGCCGTGACGGTCGATGAGGTTGAATCCGCCAAACAATTCAAAGTGTTTGACCGGGTTCAGGGAGAATCGGACATTAGACATATTGCGCCGTGTGTAATTGGCGCCGCCGAAATCATAGATCCGACGATACTGATTATTGCTCGCATACAGTTTGAACGTGCCCGGCTTGCCCAACTGCATTTCCATCAACCGATTGTTCAGGGTGATGTTCTGCAGGTTGGCGTGCAGGCCGATGCCGTTATCAAACGCGTAGTTCCAGTCGGTCAGGGAGAGGCCAAATCCCTCATAGAGATTGTAGCTGCTCTGATCGACCGCGCGGCTGCCTTCTTCGTCAACCGAAGTGAAACCGATCTTCACTGATCCGCTTCCTTCAGAGGCATACAGATTCACACTGCACAGGGTGAGCGTAAGGGCAGCGAGCACTACTAGAGTAAGTCTTTTCATGCTGTACCTCCTTACCTTAACCCGTGGCACCAGCAACTAGTACCGAATCTGGCAGGCAGATCTGGATCGAGCAGCCGATTGTTGTTATTTGAACCGTGCACATCGGTATGGCAGTCGATACAGGCCATACGCGAAAAGTCTCCATCGGCGGCTACCACGCGATGCTGCGCAACCGAGGTCGGCGCGACGGCATGTCCGGGAACCGTGTGGCACTGTCTGCACATTTGATTGGTCGGTTGACGCAACAGCTTGTCATTCTCGCTCCCGTGAGGATTATGACAGTCACTGCATCCCGAACCCTCAGCCGACCACCCATGGACTGCTTCATGATCGTACAGATAAGGACCGGCAACATCCGCGTGACAGTCTTCGCAGACCTTATTCAGCGAATAGCCCATTTCCATATCTGCCGATTGGACCATACGATGGCAGCTCAGGCAGGTGACATCCTGCTGACGAACCGGATGAGCGGAGCGGCGGGCGAACTGATTCACCACGGCCGGGTGGCAATCCAGACAGAAACGTGCCTGGTCATCCCGAAGCAGCGAATTCTTACCGGAGTGCACCGTATGGCATGATGCGCAGTTCATCTGCAGCAGATTGTGTCCGTTCGCGCCGAAGCTACTCATCTCCGGGTGCGGGACGTGACACGACGAACAAAGAGAAAGCGCATCAGGTCCCGTCATCCGTGCGGGATTACCAATGTTCTCCTTGTTTGGATCTTCGATGTGCGTTGAACCGCCAGTATGGCAGCTAACGCAGGCGACAGACGACTTACTGGTCTTGACCTCCGAGCTGAGCCGATGGATGGTCGGCCGAAGCGTGAGATCAACACCGTCGTGGCAGCCCAGACAGGTAGCGTCATCTGGTTCGGTCGCTTGTGAAAAAACGAGCGAACTTGAACAGATAACGACCAGTCCAGCAACCAAGAGCGAGTGAATCGCTATCGCCGGTATGAGTCGTTTTGGTTTCATCCTGTACCTCAAACCCCTGGGTTCGATTGTCATTTCAGCGTCATTATCCTTTTTTTATATCGGAC
>JAYRFH010000332.1:0-9436 GCA_041908405.1 Candidatus Zixiibacteriota bacterium | reverse complement strand
GAGAAATACTCCGCGGTGCCTGCCCCCGCGGGTACGCCCTCAGGAAATTGATGAAAAGACTTATCTTTTTCGGTTTGCTATTAGTCGCCTCCGTAGCGTCAGCGCAGGGAGTCGCGCCGGAGCGGCAGACACTGGACCGCATTATCGCGATCGTCGGCAAAGAAGCGATCCTCGCTTCCGAACTGGCCGGCCAGATGCAGATTTACAGCCTCCAGACGGGACGCAAACCGAATTCCGAACAAGAGGTCATCGCGCTGCGTGACCGTTTGCTTGACGAGATGGTCACCGACCTTCTTTTTCTCCAGGAGGCCCGGAAAGATACCAGCATCAAAGTCCGCGATGAAGAGATAGACCAGGCAGTCAATGAGTATATCCAGCGCGCCATCCAGCGCATGGGTTCCGAAGAGAAATTCAACGAAGCATTAGCCGCGGAAAACCTGACCATTCGCGGCCTGGAGAAACGGTATCGCCCGGATATCGAGAAGCAACTGCTCAAGCAGCGGCTGATCCAGAAGCGCTTGATGACCATTTCGATCTCCAAACATGAGGTCGAAGAGTTCTACGCCAAATTCAAGGACTCCCTGCCAACCCAGCCGGAAGCGGTGCGACTGGCGCATATTCTCTTGCGCGTCACACCCTCTCAACGGGTGGAAGATTCGGTCAAAGCGCTGGCCACAAAACTCCGTCAACGAATTGTTGGCGGCGCTGATTTCGCCACCATCTCTTCCCAATACTCGAGTATGGGTGCCGGAGTAAACGGCGGCGACATTGGGTACGTCGCCCGTGAGGATGTCGTACCTGAATTTGCCCGCGCCGCGTTTGCTTTGGGCATCAATGAGATCTCCGGTGTGGTCCGGACAGAGTTCGGCTACCATATCATCCGGAATGAAGGGAAGCAGGAGAATCGTCTGCGCCTCAGGCATGTTCTTCTTGCGGTTGAACCATCGGCCGCCGACACCACAGCGGTGTATCAATTGGCGGACTCTCTGCTTCGCGAGGCACGGGGTGGCGCGAGCTTTGAGGAACTGGCCAAGACATTTTCCGACGATAACAACACGCGCGCGACCGGCGGCGAAATCGGCTGGCTGGCGGTCAATGAAATGCCCGCGGCCTTTGCCGATGCCGTGGCCGGATGGAGCGAAGTGGGCAGTTACAAGGGCCCCGTGACTTCGCAGGACGGCATTCATATTTTCAAACTTCTCGAGCATACTCCGGCCAAGACATATACCATCGAAAACGACTACGACCAGATCAAGGAACTTGCCCGTCAGGACAAGACCGGACGGTCGGTCGACAAGTGGCTCGCCGATATCAAGAAGAAAAGCTTTATCGTCTATCAGCTCGAGGAATAATGCGGGTTGACGATTACCTGAGCACGGTCGGCCTCATCAAGCGACGGACCGTGGCCAAAGAGATGGCCGACAACGGACTGGTCGAAGTAAACGGCCGCAAGGTCAAACCCGCGCATGAGGTGAAGATGGGCGATATTATCGCGATAAAGGGAAGTCGCCCGTTCACAGTCGAAGTGCTCCAGGTCCCCCACGGCTCGGTCTCCAAAACCGCCCGCACCGACTACTATCGTTCTCTCGCCTAGGCCCGGCCTATCGGTCTCTGGCGAAATTCCTTCCATATCCTGAACCAACCGGCGCCTTTGCCTGTTACTCTCATTGGGTTCTACAATACCTCGACCATTTTGAAGAAGGACACTCTGTGACCCCCAATTTACCTACGACGCTTGGCGCCCTCAAAAAGTCCGGCTGGAAGAGCCGTTCCGTCAAAGAAGAGATGCGCGAGAACCTGTTGGCACTCCTCAAGTCCGGGGCAAAGATATTCCCCGGCATTGTTGGCTACGAAAAGACAGTGATACCGCAAATACAAAATGCCGTGCTCTCCAAACACCATTTCATCCTGCTGGGATTGCGCGGTCAGGCTAAAAGCCGCATCCTGCGCCAGTTGCATCTGTTGCTCGATGAGTGGCAGCCGATCGTGGCTGGCAGCTACCTCAACGAGGATCCGCTTCGGCCGATATCGCCGAAAGCAAAGCAGATCATCGCCGAGCATGGCGATAATACGCCCATTGAGTGGAAACATCGCGAAGAACGGTATCATGAAAAGTTGGCGACCCCGGATGTCTCCATTGCCGACCTGATAGGTGATATCGACCCCATCAAGGCGGCACGCGAAAAACTGGATATCTCGAATGAAGAGGTGATTCACTGGGGGATCATCCCACGCACCAACCGCGGCATTTTCGCCATTAACGAATTGCCGGATCTCCAGCCGCGCATTCAGGTCGGGCTGCTTAATATCCTCGAAGAGAATGATATTCAGGTGCGTGGATTTCCGCTTCGACTGCCGCTAGACATTCTCATCGTCTTCTCGGCCAACCCGGAAGACTATACCAATCGCGGGAATATTATCACCCCGCTCAAGGATCGCATTGACTCGCAGATCATTACGCACTATCCGCGTACCCTTGAGGATGCAAAAGCGATCACGTCAAGCGAGCAATCCGCGGAGAATACGGACGTGAAGGTACCCGAGTTCGTGCGGGATATCATCGAGGAAGTCTCCTTTCAGGCTCGCGCGAGCGAGTTCGTCGACCAGACCTCAGGGGTGTCGGCGCGTGTGTCGATTGCGGCTTACGAGAATCTGCTGTCCAACGTCGAGCGTCGTGCGCTCATGAATAAGGACCACGACCTGTTCCCGCGCATGACCGACCTGTACGCGGTCATTCCAGCCGTGACCGGCAAGATCGAGCTAGTTTACGAGGGCGAGCAGGAAGGATCGATCATCGTCGCCCAGAGCCTGATAGGGAAAGCGATCAACACGGTCTTCCTGCGCCATTTCCCGACACCGAGTAAAGAGAAGCAGCGTCCGGACCGACCGGAACAGGCGAATCCTTACGAGGCGGTTATCGACTTCTTCTCGACTGGGCGAAAACTGGAGATAGCTGATGACCTGACTTTCGATGAGTACCGGAAACGACTTGAGTCGATAGCCGGGCTGAAGCAAATCGTCAAGCAGTACTTCGACACCAAAGACGAACGTGAACTCTTGCTCCGGATGGAACTGGTGCTCGAGGGTCTGCACCACAATAATGTCATCGCGCGCGAAGAAGTAGATTCACTGGTGCGGTATGCGGACATCTTCTCCGACATGCTGAAAGGACTGGGCGGCACCCGGTGAAGTTCATTTATTCACAATGGAATGAGGCACTGTTTCAGGCGATCAAGGACCTGAACGACCTGATGTCCATTTACACCTACCTGTTAATGCGTCTTAATGGCGATGCCGACGAAACGCTTCGCCTGATGGAACGCCTGCAGGCCCAGGGGGTGTTGGATGAAAAGTATGATCTTGAGCAGTTCAAAGAATTGCTGAAACAGCAGGGGTTGGTCAAGCCAGGGAAGAACGGCGGCCTCCAGCTCTCGGCCAAAGGTGAACGCGGCCTGCGCAAGGATGCCTTCAGCCAGATATTCGACAAGATGCGGTCATCCGGCAAAGGGGATCACCCATTGCCGTATGAGGGAGGGTCATCGGAAGAACCGCTCCCGGAGCGGCGAGCGTATGAATTCGGGGATAGCCCGCGAAATATTGATTTCACGTCATCGATGTTTAACTCAATCGCGCGGTCGGGCGATCTCGACCTGAGCATGGATGAGAAGGATCTCGAAGTTTTTGAGAGCGAACGGCTCTCGTCATGCGCGACGGTCCTGATGATCGATATCTCTCACTCAATGGTTCTCTATGGCGAGGACAGGATCACGCCGGCAAAGCAGGTGGCGATGGCTTTCACCGAACTGATCCTGACCAAGTATCCTAAAGATGACCTCTCGATCGTCCTTTTTGGCGATGATGCCCGGCAGGTGCAGATAGCGGATCTGCCCTATATAGGCGCAGGCCCATACCATACCAATACGCAGGCAGGCTTGCGCATGGCGCGCCAGATTCTTTTGGCCAAAAAGCATGTCAATAAACAGATATTCATGGTGACCGACGGCAAACCGTCGATGATCACCCGCCCCAACGGCACACATTATAAGAACCCGATGGGGCTGGATCCGCGCATTGTCAATCGAACGCTCGATGAAGCCGTGATCTGTCGCAAGAAAAAGATCCCGATCACGACTTTTATGGTGACGGATGATCCGTATCTTCAGCAGTTCGTGCAACGGCTGACGGAACTTAACCGCGGGAGAGCGTACTTCGCCTCAGTGGATGATCTGGGGAGCTACGTATTGTGGGATTTCGTCTCCAATCGTAAGAAGCGGAAGAGCTAGAGATGTGGAAAAGGCCGGTCGACCCGGCCTTTTCTTTGTTCAATATTCGCGGAAAAACGCTACTCGTTATCCAGGAGATACTCCTCAAGCAGTTTGGGGTCAAGTTGCTTGAGTAGCTGCTTCTCCTGTTGCCACTGGCGTTTCCCTGACTTTCCGTGTCGGTTATGCAATTCATCCATTGAATCATCAGTAAACTGCCCGGAGCCTTTTGCCCGGGGACCTTTGCGTCGGTCCTGCACTTTGGTGCTTCGATCGTTGCGTTGCATGATACTCCTCATTACCGATTGCCGGATTCTGGCACGTACTAGAAAAAATCGGCAGGTCAACGCGCGGAATTTTGATTTTTCTGTCTGGAATGAATTGGGATGTTCAAAGGTACGCTATGGGGAATCTCCCATAGTACGGCTTCCGACTCGAAAGCTGTTTGCATACTTGATTCTCGCGCGCAACCATGTGACATACTCTGCACACCGGCCAAAACCGGAGGCAAGCTTACTGCCATCCTCATTTCTCACTGTCTGACAAGCTGATAAGGAGCGGATCAAGGGGTAATGACTCGCTCTTCAAGGTCGGCATACGCTATGCTGTTACCTGTCTCGGAAACGACAGCAGAGAGAGGTGTTACCGATGTTAGACGGAAAATTTCAGCGAGGCTTCTCCCCGGAACGACTGGCCAACACCCATGAGCCGAAAGTCCGACGCGACGAACACGGCCACTTCATCATGTCGCTGTCAGAGAACAGCAAAGTCTATTTCGAAGATTACTATACATTCCTGAAGATGGTCTATACCCGGACCAAAGCGGATCAGGAATCACTCCGTCGCAAACTCGCCGCCACCAATCCCGAAAACACCGAAACGGTCGCGTTCTATCGCGCGCGCCTGGTTATCACCGATGTCCTGCAGCGGGCGATCCTGCGCTTTTACACCGACGGCTCCAACCTCGGCGTTATCATGACCCCCTGGTGTTTCGGCACCGTCGTGCTGGAGAAGGTCGAAGTCTATCGCGACCGTCTTGGCAAGGGCGAAGTCGATGATCCCAATGTCCCTGATTACCCGTTCTACGTTATCAAATACATCGATGAGATCTATCGCGCGACCCTGCTGGATCTGTTCCAGTTCCCCGAGGAAGCGTTTCAGATGCGCTGGCAGTATTCAGAGCTGCTGAAGCGATACTCCCGTATTCTGACCGATATCACCGGCTCCCTGCAGTCGGTCATCCAGTCGGTCAAAAACATTGGCTCCTGAGCATTTCCGAGACTTTTCCATACTCCCTTCGTACCGTGAGCACACCCCCGGACCCTGCTTTCCGGGGGTTTTTCTTTGACTATAATAGAGCCGCTTTCCTGCCGATACTAGAGTGAAAGGCGTAAACCGCAATGGTATAAGGACAGCCGGTGTCGACTGCCATCAGAATCAGAACCGAACAGAAATATCTACCGATCTACCTGGATTCGCTCCGGGTCGACTCGATCCTGGATTTTGATCTGTTCCTCAAGGTGAATAATGAGTTGGTGCTCTATCGAGCCCCCAATCTGCCGTTCACCGAACGGACACGCCAGAAACTGCTCGATAATCGGGTCGACAAGCTCTATGTCCCGTTCGAGAACAAAGACAAGTACCAGCGGTATATCGAGGCCCACCTCGACAAGATCCTGACCGACCGGACCATCCAGGAAGAGAAAAAGGCGGCGATCCTCTACGATACCTCTACCAACCTGGTGAAGGACGTCCTGAACAACCCGACATTGGGTGACAATATCCACCGTTCCCAGGCGCTGGTCGCAAACACCGTCGACCATATTCTCAAAGGGCGGGATGCCTTCCTCAATCTGCTCAAGATCACATCGTTCGACTATTACACGTACACTCACTCCGTCAACGTCTGCACTTTTTCGATCGCCCTGGCTCAGCAGATGGGGATCAAGGATGAGCAGTTTATGCATGAGTTGGGAGTCGGCGCTCTGCTGCATGACATCGGTAAATCCCGCATCTCGGAGCGAATACTTAACAAGCGAAGCGCCCTCACGCCGATCGAATTTGAGATCATGAAAAAGCACCCCAAATGGGGAGTCGATATTCTCACCGAGACCGGGATCGTCAGCGAAACCGTCTATTACCCCGTCCTGCAGCACCATGAACGAGGTGACCGCCGCGGCTATCCGGATGGACTGTCACTGGACGAAGTCCATATCTACTCCAAGATCGTGGCGATTGCCGACTCTTTCGACGCCATGACCACCCAGCGCGTCTACCAGAAGGCGATGGAGACCTTCCCAGCGCTCCGGATCATGTTTGGTCTGAAGGGGGCATACGATGAGCAGCTCCTTCGCATTTTTGTCGAATTGATGGGCCCTACGGGCCTGCTCGAGATCTGACCCCTGTCATCCCTCTATTCGCTTCACATCTGGAACCAACTGCCACGGTCGACTGTCTTAACTAAGACAACCTCAGACCACTATATCACATCGAGGAGTCGGCAAATGACAAATGCGCACTGGATAACACTTCTGATTCGTTTCTCACTGGGGATTATTTTCGTCGCTCACGGAATCGGCAAGGTGATGTCGTATCCGCAATCTCCGACAGGCATCATAGAAGGGTTCGCCGAGACCTGGCTCCCCGGTTTTGTGGTTATCCCCTTTGCCTATGCGCTCCCCTTTGCTGAACTACTGGTCGGACTTATGTTCCTCGCCGGGTACCAATACCTTCTGGCCTTGATAGTAACCGGCGCACTGCTGGCGGTACTCTCTTTCGGCAAGGTGGTCCAGGGCCAGCCGCAGGGAGTCGGGCCAAACCTCACTTATCTGCTGGTTGTGCTGGTGGGCGTTTACTTTGCGGAAGCAAATCGGTGGAAATTGGGGAAGTAGCCTTTTCCGTTTTTTGCTGACGGGCTTGTGACCTCCGGTTATCTTCTCGTACCTTGAGGAGGTAACATGAAAGAGATTATTCGCACTGATAAAGCGCCCGCGGCGATCGGACCCTATTCCCAGGCGATCCGTATCGAGCCAAAGGCGATCATTTACTGCTCCGGACAGATTCCGCTCAACCCCAAGACTGGCGAAGTTGTCGGCAAGACCGCGGCTGAGCAATGCAAGCAGGTGATGGATAACATCGGCGGCCTGCTTCGCGAGGCCGGCGTGGATTACTCCAATATCATCAAAACCACCATCTTCCTGACCGACATGGGGGATTTCGGGCCGGTCAACGAGATGTACTCCACCTATTTTGATGTCAACCCGCCGGCGAGGTCGACAGTCGAGGTCTCCAAGCTCCCGAAAGGGGTCAAGATCGAGATCGAAGCCATAGCGGCGGTCTGATGTAGGAGGGGGGAGGGGTGGTCGGAAATCGACAAAAACACCCGGGATTTCCAATTTCATCCGCTCTCATAAGCTAATCTGTGGCGGCTTAAGCGGATAAAAAAGGTATTATGTCTAGTTTAACTCCACAATGGCGGTCCTGATTTAACGTGTACTTTTTTGTTAACTTTGTGACTACCAACCTATTTGCAGGAAAAGGACTTGGCCGGTAGAGAACTCAAAAAACAGCTTGACTTTCAATCAAAACTAATTTTCTTGGCTAATCGTAACTTGTGAATTCGGTCACATATTCCGATATGTGGCTTGAGGAGTGATGAGAGATGTCGGAGTATTTGGCACCAGCAATTTTCATTATCGCCGGAAGTGGCATAGTCCTCGTCACCTTTTTCATATCCCGCCTGATTCGCCCCCGCAACCCATACCCGGCAAAAAATGTCAACTATGAGTGCGCCGAGGAGCCGGTTGGTGATTCCTGGATCCAGTTCAACCCCCGGTTTTACCTGTTCGCCCTCATATTTGTGATCTTTGATGTCGAGGCGGTTTTCATGTTTCCGTGGGCGGTGGCATTCAATCAACTCGGCCTGTACGCCCTGGTAGAGATGATCATATTCATCCTGATCCTGCTTTTTGGCCTGTACTACGCCTGGAAACGAGGGGCACTGAAATGGGTGTGATCAAAGAACTTCCCGTCTACGCCGAAAAGATCCCCGGCGGCGCCTTGGTGACGACCTCGCTTGAGAAGATCCTCCACCACGGTCAGGCCTGTTCGCTCTGGTATCTCCTGTTCGGAACGGCATGCTGCGCTATCGAGCTGATGGCGACCGGCGCCTCCCGTTATGACTTTGACCGTCTCGGAATGATCTTCCGGGCTTCTCCACGTCAATCCGACCTCATTATAGCCGCGGGCACTATCACCAAGAAGATGGCGCCGCGCCTTCGTAAGCTGTATGATCAGATGGCTGAGCCGCGATATGTGATCGCGATGGGTGGCTGCACGGTCAAAGGGGGACCCTTCTACTACGACAGCTACGCGGTCGAAAAGGGTATCGACCATATTGTGCCGGTCGATGTCTATATCCCCGGGTGTCCGCCCCGTCCGGAGTCACTTCTGGAAGGCTGCCTGACACTCCAGAAAAAGATCAAAGCGCAAAAGCTGAGCGATTGGCAGAAGTGATATGACCAAAGACGAATTGAAAGACTATATCGCCAGTCACTTTGCTTCGACTCTCACGCTGCTGGATACCGGCCGGCATGATCCGGTTTATCTGGTGACGGCGGAGAATTTGCACGCGACCGCGCTGGCGCTTCGCGACGACGCGAACCTGCAATTTGATTATCTTTGCAATCTTGGTGGGATCGACACCAAGCAGCAGTTCGAAGTTGTCTACCAGCTTGCTTCCACCACAAAGAATCTGCGGATCGACCTGAAACTTCGCCTCGCCTATGACAAAGCGGAGGTTGAGACCGTCATGGATATCTGGCCCGGCGCCAACTGGTACGAACGGGAGATGTGGGAACTGTACGGCATCAACATCAAGGGACATGACAACCTGACGCAATTCCTCTTGCCGGATAATTGGGATCAGGGTCATCCGATGCGAAAAGACTGGGACGCTCCTGATTTCATCCGTCTCCCGGAGTTTGGCGCATGAGTGGAATTCGGACCGAAGAATTTGTCGTTAATATGGGGCCGCACCATCCGTCGACCCACGGCGTCTGTCGTCTGTTGTTGACGATGAATGGTGAGCGCGTCCTTAAGATCGAGCCGCATATCGGCTACCTGCACCGCGCGCTCGAAAAGATCTGCGAGAACCGCACCTATCCGCAATGTAT
>JAYRFH010000331.1:0-4000 GCA_041908405.1 Candidatus Zixiibacteriota bacterium | reverse complement strand
TTCTCTAGATAATGACAGCTCGCTCGTCACCTTCCTTCGAGCAGGGATCGGGGCAGAGGGGGGAGGAAGCTGCGCCGGAACTGGCGCCTACTCTGTTACTATCACCGTGATCGACACCACCACCGATCAAGTCATCCCCGGCGCGCAAATCACTGTCCGAAATCTCGACCAATCTGCGTTACTTGCGCTCGTCGAAACCGACAACCTCGGCCACGCAACCATGCATCTCGATCCCGGCGATGCGGGCCTCATCCCCAGCGCCACCAATTACGTTTTCGCCTCAACCGACACTATCACCGTCACCGGCGCAATGTCCGCCACTCTCTCCGGCTACCATTTCGACCCAGGCATTCCATCCGCCCCAAACCTCTGCCGCCTTTACGGATTTCTATACTCTGTCAGCGGTCTCCCCGAATCCGGCGCCAAAGTCTCCGCGTCCATCCCATCCGGTGTTGTCCGTCACAACTCGCTGGTCATTTCACCCTTCACAACTTCCACCACGACAGACGCCAACGGTTATTTCTATCTCGACTTGATTCCGTCGGATCTGCTGAACCCTTCCGGCACGAAATACGAGATTACTATTACTCGCGCCGATGGCACCATCCTTCGCCAACGTCTCAAAATCCCCACCACCCCCACCTGGCAACTCGACTGGTAAGTGATGGTATATTGATCTCTCTGAGCGTCACTCGTCTCGCCTACTTCACTGAGACTTTCGGATAACTGCCACCGCATCATTCCGCGCAGGCGGGAATCCAGCTTCTTCCTGTCTGCTCTCTGACTCTGATGTGCGAGGTAGGCATCCCCGTCTGCCCCAAGTTGCACGACGCACTTGAGCGGCAGACGTCCTCGTCTGCCCTCCTCTGCACAAACCCTGATAACGTTGCGGCGGGTCTTGTTTCGAAGCCGAATGTCGCCGTCCTTCCGCTTTTATCCACCGATATCCGCGGCCTGCTTCGAAGTGTGACCCGCCGCCCCTCCAATAACACGAACTTTGCTATACCTGTCATCGCGAGCCTTGCCATGCACTTGACTTTCTTCTCAATCGCCGGTTTCCGTGGCAAAGCGTCGCGATACCGCTTGAATCGGGCTGAGCGTAGTCGAAGCCCGATTCCCTCGCACATCAACCCCCAACCACAAAGGACACCCCCCCATGCAACCCACCTTCATCTCCGCCGATTCCTTCCTCGGCATCCTCGGCTCTCTTGGCCTGATGCTCGCTACCTTCCTCGCCAAGAAATACATCATCCCCTTCCTGCAGGTCGGCAAGCGCCAGAAATACGCCGAATACATCGCCACCATCGCCGATGACCTCATCGACAACCTCCGCCTGAAATATCCTGACAAAACCTGGTTGGAACACCTCGATGAAGTCGTCGACACGCTTGTCGCCATCTGCGGCATTACTCCCGAGATCGCGAAACGCGCCCTGCAGGCATCCGCCGCCCGCAAATGACCATGAGAGGAATCACACTTCGCTTCTATGTTTTGCGCGGCAGACGTCCTCGTCTGCCCGTTCCAACCCGACACTCTTTTCTAAATCAGCCCGCTCCGGCTCCCGTTGCGGCGGGTCTTGCTTCGAAGCCGACTTTCGCCGTCCTTCCGCTTTTATCTACCGATATCCGCGTCTCGCTTCGAAGTGTGACCCGCCGCCCTCTCACCCAACAAAAAAGCCCCGCCTTCCGGCAGGGCTTTTTGTCACCTACTCATTCTCTCAATAACACGGCGCCCCGGCGTTCCCCAACATGTAATTCATGTAGTACACCACATCCCCGATATTGATCACGCCATCGCAGTTAGCATCGGCCCGCCCCGCCCCACCCACCGGCGGTTGGCCGTTATTCGTCAGAAACGCGAGCAAACGTGTCAGATCGCTCAGATCCACCTGACCGTCACCAGTGTAATCACCCGGATCAAACGCCCCCGCGCAATTGTAGCGCGTCAGCACCGCGTCGTAACCTTCGAGACTCGTCGCGTCGATCGCCATCGACCGGAAGAAATAGAGATTATCTTCCGTCAATCCGTCAGGCGTCCAGTTGACCGCCCAGCCATTCGCGCCGTTGATATCCAGCCCAACCGGTTCGCGCGTCGGCGCCCACATTTTGGCAGTCATAGATACCGCGATATCGATCGCGTGCCAGCTCCCGTTTATATATATCTCGCTCACCGCGCCATTCACGCGTATCGGCGTGGTCTGCGGAGCGCCGCTATTGACCGGATTCGCCACTACTATCTTGTAGCTGCCGTCCGGCTGCTCCCATTCGATAAACCCTTCCACCGCCACCCAGTAGGCAGGCGTCCCACCGAGCCCGAGCATCACCACGCGCTCTTCTTCCTCCGTCCAGGTACGAAGTTGCCAGTAGTTAGGTGAGCGAAGCAGATCGAAATCAAACTCGTCCCCCTTTGCGAATGCCCACTGCTTCATCCCCGCGTAAAACTTCTCGTCGTATGTCCCATGATCCGCTCGCGTCTGGAACAACACCGCGAGCGACTCCGCCACCTGTATCATCGTCAGGTTCGTGAACCCTGAACGCATGATGGAAGTAAATCCTCTATCCGCCCATTTCTTGGCCGCGATCGCTCCGACCGCCGGCGCGGAATAGTAGTTACCAAATTCGCCGTTCGCGATCGAGTTCCCGTCAGAAGCGTTTCCATTGGCGTCCCCCAGCATCTGCTGGTGAAGTGTCGTCAGCCCGGCCGTGTAATTCAATGAGGCACCATGCCAATAAACTTGCACGCCTGTCAGATTTTCATCCGTCGTCTGCATCAGGAACGAAACCGGCGAGCAGAAGTCATCCCCCGGATCGGGAGAAATGATGCGCGCCACCGGCGGTGTCGGCTCAAGCGTGGCGCTGATTTCCGCCGATGCTTCCCGCCCCAGCGTATCGACCGCCCGCGCCCGAATGGTCACCGCTCCCTCAGGGATCGATGAGAAATTCCAATTCACGCTGAATCCACTTCCAGCCTCTGCGGCAGCCACGCCACTGCGCAGAGGCGCGGTGCCGTCATAGTCGCGACCGAACTCCGTCCAGACACCATTCCGGAAATACTGGAACGACACATAGTCGATGATCGATGACCCGGACAACTCCTGCGCCCAGACCTCGGTCGACCCGTACAGCACCTTGTTATCGGCAGGATAGAGGATCGCGACTTCCGGCGCCGGCTGGCTTCCACCCGAACCACCGGTCGTCCCGTACACTTCCATCACCAGACGTCCGGGGAAATTGAACTCCGGACCGAACTCCGGCGGAAAATTGCAGAGATCCACAAACCCGACTGTCGTATCCCAGATGTTGTAAGAGTAGCAGGGCAACTGGATCGAGTCGATCAGCACCGCGGAACTGACACTCACGGTTGAACCGATAAAGAACCCCGCGAAGAATGGTTCGTTCACCGCGATCGGCGAATCAAGCGGGATCCAGAGATTGTAATATCCCGCCCCCGGTACGGAGAGCGTGTAGTCCGAAGAGATCGCCAGCATATTCCCCGGTACTTTGCAGTTGCCGGTCAGGGGAACTGCTTCTTCAACATCCACCGATACGGTGATCGAGGTCGCCGCGGCGAAATACATCGGCATATTGATCCCACCCACCAGGTATGGATACGGCGCGTTGCAGTCGCTGGCCGGATCGATCAACGCCTTGTACAATTCGTTGCCGCTCACCCAGCCATTCATCTGGTAGATGATCTCATCAACGCTCGCCGCCGTACAAACTTCCGCCGCCGCGAATGACGGCGTCACATGACCCGGCTGAAGCGTAATGAATTTGTCGATCTGCGCGCGCTGGATCGTTCCTGTCTGGCGTGGCGCCGCGACTAACGACGATGCCAGGATCAGCACGAGGCAGCCGGCGATGATTGACCGGTTACGCATTGGCTCTCCTTCGCGATGTATGCCTTCTTTCCCTTGATTATCGTTAGATTTTGCGTATACTTGATATCCCTTGCCGGAACGTCACTTAGGCGACGACAGGGGAGACGCGACTGTGCAGGA
>JAYRFH010000330.1:0-4897 GCA_041908405.1 Candidatus Zixiibacteriota bacterium | reverse complement strand
TATGGTTGATATTGACTGGTTCAAGAAGTTAAATGACACCTACGGTCATGAGATCGGGAATATCGTCCTCAAGGAACTGTCGCGGATCATCAAACGGTGTATTCGTGATGTCGACATCTTCGCTCGCTACGGCGGCGAAGAATTTGTCGTCATTCTGCCGCAGACGGCGGCGGCCGAGGCCTCGCTCATCGGCGAACGGATCCGCGAACAGGTGGAGGGGACAGTGATCGATGCCGGTACGGCCGGCAGAGTGAAGATCACGGTCTCCGTGGGTGTCAGTTCGTTCCCGGAAAATGGCCGCTCACAGGAAGAGCTGGTCTCAGTCGCCGACCAGGCGCTCTATCGTGCGAAGGGGTCTGGTAAAAACTCTGTCTGCACACTGTGAGAGTGATGTGATGCAACCCGAAGTGAACACGACCGGCAAGATCAGACGTACTAAGGCTATGTACCAGCAACTTGGTCAGCTCTTTATCATCGGGTTCTCCGGCGGAGAACCGTCCAAATCGTTCCTGAACTTCATCGCTGAAGAACAGATCGGCGGCATCATAGTCTTTGCCGACAATTGCGCGACCCATCAAGTGGCGCGACAGAATATCGAGACGATCCGGTCGGTCTATCGGACCGAGACTCCGTTTATCGCGATCGACCAGGAGGGTGGCCGGGTTTGCCGTCTCAAAGGCGCGCCCGTCGAGTATCGCTCGGCATCTGCCTATGGCAAAGAGGGAAATCTCGAGCACTTCGCCGAGGAGTACTCCCGCGCCGCGGTCTATATGGAAGCGCTCGGGGTAAATATGAATCTCGCTCCGGTCGCGGATATCGATATCGACCCCGAGAATAGCTGCATAAAAGACCGTTCCTTCGGTTCGTCCGCCGATCTGGTCGCCCGATTTGTCGCCAAGTCGGTGCAGATAAGCAAGTCGCACGGTCTGATATCCTGTCTCAAACATTTCCCCGGTTTTGGCGCGGCCAAAAACGACCCCCACCACAAAACCGCCATCGCCGATTACGACGATATGCTCTGGGAACAGCGGGAAAAAGTCCCCTTCCAGGCGGGGATCGAGGCTGGCGCGGACATGGTGATGACCACGCACATGCGCCTTCCAAAGATCGACAAACAGATAGTGACCGCATCGCCGCAGATCATTCAGGAGAAGTTGCGCGGTTCGCTCGGTTTTGATGGGCCGGTTATCACGGACGACCTCTGCATGGGCGGAGCGGTGGAGCTGGGTGATCCGGGCGAACGGGCTGTGGCCGCGTTTAACGCCGGCCACGATATCCTGCTCTTTGGTCAACAGACCGAGCTTGCCATGCAGGCGTTTGATTATTTCGTCGATGCCTGCAAGCGCGGCGAAGTATCTCCCGAGCGGATCCGCGCGTCGCTTGCGCGCATCGCCGGTCTGAAATTCAAACTTGGACGTTCCTCCATTAGCTGACAATGAGACCGTTGGAACCTGGCACCAAACAGAGTCTGACCATCCTGGGTCTCAACTCCGGAACCTCGGCCGATGGTCTGGATATGGCGGTGGTTCGCGTTCCACGGTCGTCAGGCAAGCCTGTGGTTCTGCTTCACTCGTCATCGAAAAGATACCCCGACGCGATCCGAAAGGAAGTCCTCGCGTTGGCGGATAGCTCTTCTACGACTCTTGAACAGCTTATTGCGGTTGACGCGTTGTTAGGTGAGTTCTTCGGGAAAGAGGCGGCAGCCTATCTCAAAAGACTTCGCGCCAAACGGATCACCGTCGATGCTGTCGCATCGCATGGGCAGACGGTCCGACATATGCCGCGTAAACGAAAATTGGCGGGAACCACGGTTCACGGTACGCTCCAGATCGGCTCACTTGCGCGAATCGCGGCTCATACCGGCAAAGTCACGGTCGGTGATTTCCGACAGGCCGATATCGCTCTGGGGAACGAAGGGGCGCCGATAACCGTGGCCGCGGCAGTGCAACTGTTTCAGCATCCAAAAGTATCGCGGTTGGTTGTCAATGTGGGAGGGATGGCGAACTTTTTCTACATCCCCGCCAGAGGCAAAGTCAGCAAAGTTCGCGCGGCTGATTGCGGACCCGGGAATGTACTCTCCGATCTCCTCAGCCAGAAGCTCTTTGGAAAGAGATTCGATAGTGACGGAAAGCTGGCGCGCAATGGCGCTATCTCTCAGCGGCTCCTGGCTATGTTGACCGCACTGAAGTTCTTCCGGGATACCGCGATCTCGACCGGTCGCGAGCAGTTCGGAGCGGAGTTGGCAGAGAAAATACTGCGCGAAGGAAAGCGGCTCAAACTGCCATCGCATGACTTTTTGGCGACCGCGATTGAATTGACGGCGTTTGGCATCAGCCGCAAAGTGCGCCCTCTCTTGCGGCACGATCGCTCCATCCGGAGTTTATATTTGACCGGCGGGGGAGCATATAACAGTTTTCTTCGCGAGCGCATAAGCGCAAGATTGAACGGGTTCAGTGTTTCTTCGGTTCAAGAGATTGACATGGATCCATCCATGACCGAAGCGGCCAGCTACGCGGTGATGGGGGCGTCTTGCCTCTGGTCACAGCCGTTGGCGACACAATTCGGTGGCAGACAGAAACGGCTCCCGATTTTGGGGACGATCGCCCAGCCGCCGGTATAAACAGGTACAGATACTAAACAGAAGCAGGGTTGCTGTGAACAGAGTTCTTGGATATGGCGTGCGAGCGGCTTTCGGCCTGATACTGATAGTCGTTTTCTGGAGTTGTGCCGGTATTCCCGGCGTAAAAGACGAAAACGTCACGCCGATCATCCGCGTCCCGTTCGTGCGCGTCCTGCTCATCGAGAACGAACCCTCTGTGCTGATCGAGTCCGATGGCGCGTTCGCCATTGAATGCCTTCAAGGGGAGAGCCAGGCAGTCTACTATTCCGGGCAGGATGTTCGCGTCAAAATGTACGGCCCGCGCCTTCGCGTGGAAAATAATCGCGGTGAGCTTATTCAAGAAGACCTGGATGAAGTCAATTTCATTCCGCGGGGGAACACGTCGCATATAGCGTTTAATAACCGGATGTACCGCGGAATCGTCAAAGCCCTCCCATATGGGTCGAACGTTCGCCTGGTGAATGTCCTCTACATGGAAGATTACCTCCGCGGCGTGGTCCCGCCGGAGATCGGTGACCGTGACCGTACGGAGATCGAGGCTATCAAAGCCCAGGCGGTCGCGGCGCGAACTTATGCGATCAAACATCTCCAGCAGTACGGCCAGGAGCCATACGATATGAAGCCGACTGTGGTCGACCAACTGTATGAAGGAATGAATGTGGAAAATCGCCTGGTCAACGAGGCGATCGATCAGACCACCGGCGATATCATCATGTTCGAAGATGCCTTTATCAACGCCTACTACCATTCGACCTGCGGTGGCATGACCGACGACATCTCGCATGTCTGGGACAAACCGGCCGCACCGTATTTGAAGCCGGTCGATGACTCCGCCTCCTGCTCATGGTCCAAGTACTATACCTGGCGTGAGGAGTTCACCGAGGCGCAACTTCGAGGAAGACTCGAGCAGTATCTCTCCGGCGACCGTGGCCGCCAGATCAAGCTGGCGCCCATCACCGATGTTCGTATCGAAGAACGGACCGCCGGTGGACGGGTCGCCAAGCTCTTTGTGCGGACTGACACGGATAACCATCGGTTTTTCAAAGATCGCATCCGCTGGGCTATCGGGCGCAACTCCAACCCGGATCTGATTCTGCAATCCGACAAGTTTGACGTTGAGGTTGGCCGGGATAGCCAGGGGAATGTCGAAAGGATAGCGTTTATTGGCGGCGGGTACGGGCACGGGGTTGGGATGTGCCAGTGCGGGGCGATCGGCAAGTCCCGGGTCGGCTGGACCTTCGACAATATCCTGAAGCATTACTATACCGGTTCCGAAGTCAAAAAGCTCTATTAGGTTACAGTTTTAATTGCGTCGACCGCACGCCTGCCTGAGATTGTAGCTATGCGCCGGGTTCTCATCACATTGACCCTACTTATCATCGCCACAACCGCGTCGGCGGATGACTACCGCTATTGGCTTGGCGGTACGGCTGGCCTGACCCAGCCCGTCGGGGGGAAGGATTTCACGTTCAAGATGGGGATGTCTTACGGCGCGGTCCTGGGACATCGCATCAACGACCGTTGGCTGGTCGAACTGAACGGCTCCCTGATCAACAGCAAAGAGGAAGAGGTTATCTCCAGCCCAGCCGACACTCTTCGGCCGATGGGAGGGCTTCGCGGTGAGTTGAAAGGGATTCGAGTTGGCGCGCTGGTCAGTCATCTATTTAAGCCTGCCTGGTCGCGGTTCAATGTCGGTCTCGGATTCGGTGGCGGACTGCTCGACTGGAAAGTCGTCGACGAATGGAATGACACCACTCTCCGCGTGGAAGGGAATCGCGGTCAGGACATAGAATACTCAGCCTCCGAGCTGTTCGTTACGGCCGGCTTGAAATTGATGCTCCGTGCCTCCCCCAACGTCTCGTTCCAGTTCACCGGTACAGCGGATTATCTGACTGGCGCGGGAGCTGAATTCGCGGCACCAGTCAACGAATCCCGCGATCGCTGGATCATGAACGGCATGCTCTCGCTGAATTTCCATTTCGGCGGTGGACGCCCGAAAGAGAACTGGAGCTCCGATTCCTCCTGGTCTCAGCCCGAGGGTCAGGCGCGACCGAGCAAATTGGCGGCTATCGACTCTGATGCCGATGGCGTGGCTGACGATATCGACAAGTGCCTTGGCACGCCGCGCGGGATCGAGGTCGACCGATATGGCTGTCCCAAAGATAGCGATGGCGACGGTGTCGCCGATGGTCTGGATGATTGCCCCGGCACCGAACCGGCCGCGCGGGGTAAAATAGATATCTTCGGATGTCCGGTGGATTCGGACTTTGACGGCAT
>JAYRFH010000329.1:0-2674 GCA_041908405.1 Candidatus Zixiibacteriota bacterium | reverse complement strand
CAGAAAACTGCGGCGGCGAGTTGACATCCAGGTCAAACAACTGTGGCAGATCATTCACATAGGCCGCTTCGATAGCCGATATCCCATTCCCGTTAAGGTCATAGCGGGAATAATCAAACGGATCGGCGCCCCCAATTCTGGCGGTTTCTCGATTCTGGAACTCCTCGAACCAGAGCGCCAGGTCCTTCTCATCAAACTTTTGGTCGGAGCCCGCCACACCCGATGACCCCGCAACATCAAAGAGAGCCAAACGCACTGGCGCGTTTGACAGGTTCTGATCAAGCGACAACACCGCGCGATACGCGTCAATCACGCCTGGCATCACCGGATCGAGTGGATTGTAGGCATTGATAATTGTCGTCTTCAATTCCTGCAAAGAGAGCGATGGCTTGATATTCCACAGATACACTGCGAGTCCCGCGACTTGTGGCGTCGCCATTGAAGTCCCGTCATACAGCGCTCGTGTAATTCCGCCGATCAAGCGGCATTTCATCGTATCCAGTCCAGGGTCATCCATGAGGCAGGGGGCGCATACATCTTCACCTACCGCCCGAACCGACGACGGCGTGTTGGAAAACAGCGACAGGTTTCCCAGCGTATCTGAACTGCCAACTACCACAACATTGTTCAATGCGAATGCGGCCGCCGGTACCGCGTCGGTGACCGTTTCAAAGTAGGAATCGAGTACCGCACGCTCGGCGACTGGTATCACCTCTGGAACCATTTGATTGGGCGAGGCGAATGACGCTGCAAGATTCCACGGCAAACTGTATTGGGAAAGTTTTGAATCATCTGGAGCCTGGCCGTTGTTGCCTGCGGCCGCGAACATGAGAAAATTGCTTTGACGGTCAGCCACAAGACCACGCCATTGAATGGCATCAAGTGCCCGTTGAGTCTTGCTTCGTTGGCTGATCAGTTGATTATATGCCAAAGATGTGGATACAAGGCAAGGCATTGCGGGCAGCGACTGTGATATCTCCCCCATTATCTCATTCCATCCCAAACCGCCAAGCTTCAGACTCAGCACTGAGATATCCTGCAACGCCCCCGGATGCGTCCCTGTCGAACCGCTGTTATCGAATGAGGCAGCGATTGTCCCCGCAACATGAAAACCATGATTCCCTACCACGATTCCGTTCGGTCCGGTGTTCGATACGTCGATCGTACCATTGCCGCTCAGGAAACTCTGCGCCGGGATCTCCGTGATCGGATTTGATGACGCATACAGATCCGGCACGATCACCCGTACCTGCTGAGAGTTTCTCGACGCAAGCTCCTTCACATGCCATGCCGCTGGCATGCGCATTTTCCTCAGGTGCCGTATCGTCCACAAAGGCCTCTGCGGAATGATGGAGACCGATCCTTGTCCCGCAACCTGGACAGTCTGACCGGCAAACAGAAACCAAAACGCTCCGGTCCCCACTAACCCCGCGCCAATACTGTCAGCAGCCTCCCGAGTCGCCTGTTCTGGTATGCGAAGTGACACTGAGTATGTCGCCGTATCATAGAATGTTATCACAGCGGAAGCCGCGATCAGTGCGTTATTCACGGTCTCGATCGTAGCGTTTGGGTTGAGAATCCCCTGTAAGCGCGTCCGCATGAACCCATCACTATCTATCTTGTCTGCTGGCGCGGGATGTGCCTCGATAACATCCAGTACCTTGGACGCCGTATCGGTCGGATTCCCCGGTATCTGCGCCAGCCCGCCGGTATCCAGCACCACCGGATTATCCGGCGGTTTCGGAGCGATCGGGTTATCATCGGAAGAACAGGCGAGCATGATTGCCGTAGACAGTAGTAGCAGCGCAATACCCAGACGTACGATTGCCATGTGGGGACATCCTTATTGTATTGGTTCTGTACGATGATGACCTGCCCGCGACGAGCGGCTATAATATACTAATATAGTCCAAAATGTCAACTCCCCCCACGCTGGCCGGGTCGAAGTTATGAGAATGCGTCGGGTCTTGCTTCGAAGCCGACTGCCACCTCTCCATCTCAGTGACCGCGATATCCCCGCCCCGCTTCGAAGTGTGACCCGACGCCCCCTAATCGTTTTCGACGAACTCCATCTGCAATCTCTATCTTTTGAAAACCGTACCCCACCATTTATGGTGGGCTTCTCCCTCGCCGACCTTCCATTCATCGTCATCGCGAAGAGCATGCTCGCGTAGCTAACCCGGAAATTCCTTCCTCCCAATAAATGTCGTGCGTTTGATATGACGAAATGCTTGTTCGAACGGCTAAACTACAGACCAGCTGAGTATCGCAGCCCAGATACGTAGCGCTCAATACAGTGATTGCTGATTCCTGACCCAAGTAGTAGGGACGCAATCCAGCGAGGATACGCAATTATCGCTGACCTATTCACAACCTCGACGTGGCGACCGTCAGTCATGTACTCGTGCGAAGCATGCGCAAATCCAAAGAATAGAGGCGGTACACGAGGCACAATATCGCTCGGTCGCGTAATATTGTATGGTAATCTCGAAGAGACCAGTAGATTGAAGTCGCCGTACCTTGGCATACCAAACGTATAGCACGCAGTATCCATTTGTAGATTGGGGCGACGAGCCCCGTGTCTGAACGCAAACGGTGAACAAGGATATTCGGTAGCACCAAATACTGCCGCCAGAGCACCTCCAAGAGAATGACCTGTTAAGTAAATTGGGGT
>JAYRFH010000328.1:0-7271 GCA_041908405.1 Candidatus Zixiibacteriota bacterium | reverse complement strand
GCGACCTGATCGGTACGGAAATAGAACAGCAGAACCACCAATTCTCTATCATCTTCGCCAAAAGATTCGAGAACTACCTCTCGGCGGGAGTGAAACTTAATTACCTGCATTCCAATTTTGCGGAGATGGCCGCGTACTCGATCGGGTTTGATGTCGGCGTCATGTTGCATGTCGACCGAATGATCGATAGAGAAAAACGCGACTTGATGAAGGTGCAGGATATTCAGGTCGGGTTGGCCATACGTCAGTTGGGGATGAAATACCGTTGGGACACGGAGAAACTCCCGACAGAATTGGGTGGCGATGTCTACGCGTATTCGCAGGATGATGATGTACCGCCGGATATCGGCCTGGGAGCCTCGGCTCGCTTTTTCCAGAGAAAGCTGTTGTTCGCCGCGGATATCACGAAAAATCTGGAGCAGGATATAGTCCCTCACGTTGGCGCAGAGTACAATGTGACGAAGATGTTCGCGTTGCGGGCCGGTTATGGTTCCAGTCGGGCTTCGGGCGGTTTGGGATATCTGTTCAAGATCGGGGATAACACGCTGGCGATAGATTACGCCTTCTCCACCGACCGGGTAGATGAAGGTTCGGAGCACATTTTCTCCTTTGACCTTCTTTTCTAAGGAAGTTGTGATGAAACGTCTGGCCATACTGGTTTTGATCCTTACCGTGAGCAGTGGGGTGTCGCAGGCGACGGTGGTGGATGGTCTGGCGATGATGAAAATCGAGCCTGGCGCGCGTCCATCCGGGATGGGTGGCGCGTTTGCCGCAGTCAGCGACGATCCGTTCGCGCCGGCGTACAATCCGGCGAACGCGACCGGTGTGGACAATTTCCGCGTGAGTTTCGGACATATCGAGTACTGGGAGAATGTTCGCCTCGAGACGGGGTATTTCGCGTCACCCCTGAAAGGGAAATTCTGGGCTCATGGTGGAATACGCTACGCATCGCTTGGTGACCTTGAGATCAGGCAGTTTCCAACCGCAGAGCCGCAGGCACTGGCGGATGCCAATGATATTTCACTCAAAGTCGGACTGGGGTATAGATTCAGCGATAAGTTGTCGGCCGGATTCGGCGCCGGGTGGTTTATCGAGAAGATAGAGGCGTGGCGGGGATCCGCAGCCAATGTCGATGTTGGACTATTGTATCAAGTGAGCCCGATCTGGAAGATCGGCGCTTCCGCCACCAATCTCGGCGGAGATTTCTACCTTGAGAAAACCGGAGTTGTCGGGTCGAGGGATATCTCATTGCCGACCACATATCGCGTGGGGACTTCCTATCGGTACCAGAAGTACCTTGGGGCGCTGGATATAGTTGTCCTGGATGACGAGATGCACGCGCATCTGGGAGCCGAGGCAAGACTTCAAGAGGCATTGGCAGTACGCGCCGGGTACATGACCAATTATGACAGTAAGGGGTTAACAGCCGGAGCGTCGTTTACGCATCGCAATCTGACGATCGACTACGCGTTCGTACCGTACTCCAATGATCTGGGAACGACACATCTTTTTAATTGCACCATAGAATTGTGATCAGGAGAGACTATGTCTAAGTACAAAATTGCCTGGCTGCCGGGAGATGGAGTGGGCAATGATGTGATGGATGCTGCCAAGATCGTACTCGACAAGATGCATTTTGACGCCGAGTACGTACATGGGGATATCGGGTGGGAATTCTGGGCGAAAGAGGCGAACCCGCTTCCGGATCGGACGATCGAACTGCTGCGCAATACCGATTGCGCACTGTTCGGCGCGATCACGTCGCTGCCAAAGGAGGAGGCGGAGAAAGCGTTGATTCCGTCGCTCCAGGGAAAGAATCTGGTCTATTCGTCACCGATTGTGAGAATGCGGCAGGAATTCAATCTCCGGACGAATCTTCGCCCCTGCAAAGGATACCCGGGAAATCCTCTCAACTATAAAGAGGGAATTGATATCGTGGTCTTCCGCGAAAATACCGAAGACCTCTATGTCGGCGTGGAGTTCTTCCCCCTGCCGGATGAGGTTCGCGAAGCGGTCAAGAAGCATAACAAAAAGATGGCCCGATTCGACAAGACTCCCGGAAACGAGATAGCGGTTTCGCTCCGCATTAATACGAAAAACGGCTGCCGTAATATCATCGTCGACGCGTTCGAGTTCGCCAAGAAGGAAGGGCGTCCGCATGTGACAATCGTTGAGAAGCCGAACGTGATCCGCGAGACATCGGGGCTGATGGTTCGCACAGCCAGGGAAGTCGCGAAAAACTACCCGGGGATCGAACTGAAGGAAGCGAATATCGATGCCATGTGCATGTGGTTGCTGAAAAATCCGTTCGATTATTCGGTGATCGTCACATCGAACATGTTCGGAGACATTATTTCCGATCTGTGCGCGCAGTTGATCGGCGGGCTTGGTTTTGCGGCGTCGGGGAATATCGGCGACAAGTACGCGGTGTTTGAGCCTACCCATGGCTCAGCGCCGAAGTATGCCGGTCAGTACAAAGTGAATCCGATCGCCATGCTGTTGACCGTCAAGCTGATGTTTGACTGGCTCGGCGAGAAGGAAAAAGGGGTGCAGCTAGAAAACGCAGTTGCCGCAGTCATCAAGGAGGGGAAGGTGCGGACGTACGATATGGGCGGGAAGAACACCTCGCTCGAGGTCGCACAGGCGGTCGCCGCAAAGCTATAAGTAGCAGGTCTCGCGATACTTGTCACGGCTCTTGGAGTGATCTGAGAGCCGTTTTCTTTTTCGAATCATGACTTGACGTAAATCATCTACCAAGGAGTAAACTATCGGGAAAATCTCCCTTGCCAGCGGTGCAGTGGTTTTGTACCTTTTTGTGAAAGAATTCACAGCATTGTAACGAGATAAAATATATGAGAGAACTATTATCCGGAAATGAAGCAGTCGCCCGTGGAGCTTATGAAGCTGGCGTGGCGTTAGCTGCATCGTACCCCGGTACCCCATCCACTGAAATTCTTGAGACATTGGCAGATAAGTTTCCGCAGGTCTATTCGCAATGGTCGCCGAACGAGAAAGTGGCGTTCGAGGTGGCGATCGGAGCATCGGTAGGCGGCGGACGTGCGCTGTGCACGATGAAGCATGTCGGGCTGAACGTGGCGGCCGATCCATTCATGACTTTCGCCTACACGGGAGTGAATGGCGGGTTTGTGATCGTGTCATGCGATGACCCGGAAATGCATTCGTCGCAGAATGAGCAGGACAACCGGACATTTGCCAAGTTCGCGGCGGTTCCGATGCTCAATCCGTCGAGCAGTGCCGAGGCAAAAGATATGCTGGTGACGGCGTATGAGATGTCTGAAATGTTCGACACGCCGGTGATGCTCCATATGACGACCCGCATCTCGCACGCAAAAGGGATCGTCGAGCTGAATGACGTCGTCGCCGGGCCGAACAGAAAGTTCGTCAAAGATCCATCGAAGTATGTGATGATCCCGTCAAACGCGCGCAAGCGGCATGTAGTAGTGACGGAGCGGCTGGAGAAACTTCGGCATTTCGCCGAGGAGACGCCGTTCAATGTGGTCGAGAAGAATGGCTCGAAGATCGGTGTCATTACCGGCGGCGTTGCCTATCAGTATTCAAAAGAGGTCGCGCCGGATCTCGACTATCTCAAATTGGGCATGGGATTCCCGCTTCCGATGAAGAAGATCGAAGAGTTCGTTAAGAGCCACGATCGCGTTTTCATTGTTGAAGAACTGGAGCCGTTCTGGGAAGAGATGATCAAGGCGGCTGGGTTCCTGAATGTAGAAGGGAAGAAGTACTTCGGCGCGCTGGGTGAGCTTTCACCCATCAGAGTCGCGCATGGATTCAAGGAAGCCGGGATCATCAAAGAAGTAACGGAGCCCGTTTATTCGGCGGGGGATCTGTTCCCGCGTCCGCCGGTACTCTGTCCGGGATGCCCACACCGTGGGGCGTTTATGGCGCTCAAGAAACTCGGTGTGGCGGTGACCGGTGATATCGGATGCTACACACTTGGGGTGATGGAACCATTGAACGCGCTGGATACCTGCATCTGTATGGGGGCGTCTATTGGTAACGCGATCGGGATGGAAAAGGTGAAAGGGTCGGAGAAGGGGACGGTCGCGGTGATCGGCGACTCGACCTTCCTGCACTCAGGGCTCACAGGTATTCTCGACGCCGTCTGGAATCAGAGCAATGTGACGGTCATCATTCTCGATAATCGCGCCACGGCGATGACGGGCGGACAACAACATCCAGCGACGGGGAAAACGTTGATGGGAGTTGAGGCGCCAAAGTTGAACTTGGTGGAGTTGGTTAAGGCACTGGGCGTAAAGAACGTAAGGGAACTTGACCCGTACGATTTTGATGGCGTACTCAACGCTATCAAGACAGAAATGGCCACTCCGGGACCATCGGTGATCATCACGACTCGGCCGTGCGTGCTGATGCCGGTACGGATCATGGAAGAGCCGTACGAGGTGGATTCCGAGCTCTGCACGGCGTGTGGCGCATGTTTCCGGATATCGTGCCCGGCGATCGCGGCATCGCATGAGACGAATAAGCACGGGCATCCGAAGGCGATCATCGATGAAACGCTCTGCACCGGGTGCACACTCTGCACGCAGGTCTGCCCGCCGGAAGCGATAATCCTGAAAAGCCAGTTCGTGAAAGCGTGAGGTCAGGTCAATGCAAGAGACAATGAATATATTGATAGTGGGCGTGGGGGGGCAGGGAGTATTGCTGGCATCAGAGATACTGTCCGAAGCGGCAATGAACGCCGGATTTGATGTCAAGAAATCGGAGATACATGGCATGTCGCAACGCGGCGGCGTGGTCTCATCGCATGTGCGAATCGGGCCGGTGGTCTATTCGCCAACGATCCAAGAGGGGTCGGCCGATGTGCTGATGGCATTTGAGCAGGCGGAGGGATTCCGCGCGATCAATTGGCTCAAGAAAGATGGTACGGCCATCGTCTCGCGGACGGCGCTTATCCCGGCGATAGTGACCGGGTCGAAGCAGTATCATTATCCGGAAGACGCGATCGCGGAGATGCAGAAGATCGTGCGCAAGACAATCGGCGTCGAGGCCGACAAGATCGCGGCGGAACTAGGAAATCCGCGGTTGGTCAATACGATCCTGTTGGGCGTGCTGTCCAACTACATGCCGCTTTCAATTGAACTTTGGACCGACACGATCAAATCGAGAGTGAAACCGAAGCTGGTGGATATTAACCTGCAGGCGTTTGCGCGCGGGCGCGATATTCGACTAACTAAAGCGACGGTGTGAGGGATAGAGAGATGTCGATGTTGATGCTGATCATCAATCCGGGCTCGACCTCTACCAAGGCGGCACTGTTCGACGGTGACAAGAAGATCGCCGAGGACAATGTGCGGCATGACCCGAAGGAATTGGCGAAATTCGCCAATGTCGCCGAGCAGTATGATCTTCGGATGGCGGAGATCAACCATTGGATCGCGGGGCTGAATATCAAGTCGGCGGACTTGAAGGCGGTAGTTGGGCGCGGAGCGCCGGTCAAGCCGCTGGAAGGGGGATCGTATGAGATCTCCGATCAGATGATTGAAGATCTCAGGACAATGAAGTATTCGAATCATGCGTCGAACCTGGGGGCGATTATCGCGCGGGCTTTGGCGAGCAAATACAGTGTGCCATCGCTGATAGCCGACCCGATCACCACGGACAATTTCACCGATATCGCTCGTATTTCGGGCGTACCGGAGATCCCGCGCAAGTGCCGCGCGCACGCGCTGAATATCAAGGAAGTCTGCCGTCGCGAAGCGGCCAAGGTGGGGAAGAAGTTGGAAGACGTCAATTACGTCGCCTGTCACATGGGGGGCGGAGTGACTATTGCCGCGATGCAGGGCGGGAAGCTGATCGATGTGAATGACGCGCTGCTGGGGATGGGGCCGTTTTCGCCGGACCGTTCAGGTGCACTGCCGATCGGCGGGTTGGTAAAGCTCTGCTATTCCGGGAAGTTCACCGAGCAGGAGATGATAGACAAGCTTTCGAAGACGTCTGGCCTCGTGGCCTATATCGGGGTTGCTGACCTGATAGCGACAGAGAAGATGATCGAGGCGGGAGACCAAAAGGCGCTGTTGCATTTCAACGCGATGGCGTACCAGATCGCCAAGGAGATCGGTTCGGCGGCGACCGTATTGTGTGGGAAGTTCGAGGCGATCGTATTAACCGGCGGCATGGCGCACTCTAAACGGCTGATCGACGAGATATCCAGGCACGTATCATTTTTAGGCAAGATCATTACGGTGCCGGGAGAGTTTGAGATGGAAGCGTTGGCGGCGGCGGGAGTGCGGTATTTGACGGGGCAGGAAAAGTTGAAGGTATACTAGCGACCCATTAGTCGCTGTCGAGATAGGGGCAGAATCTATGTCCACTGAACCAATCCACTCATCTGACGCGTTGATAGCGCGGGCGATCGAAATCGCCAAAGCGGGGCGCAAAGCGCGTGTGGCGGTGGCCGCTGCGCAGGATGTCGATGTTATCGACGCGATGTCGCAATCTGAGGCCGAGGGATTTCTTTCCGGTATCCTGGTTGGCGACAAAGCGATTATCGAACAGATGGCATCAGAACACAAGATATCGATCGACAAGCTCGAAATAGTCGACGAAAAGAATGTCACTCAGGCGGCGCATAGAGCGGTCAAGCTGGCATCGGAGGGGAAAGCCGACGCGATCATGAAGGGGTTCATGCCGACTTCATCGGTATTGAAAGTGGTGTTGGACAAGCAATACGGGCTTCGTGGCAAGAACACCCTTTCGCACTGCGCGGTACTCGACATTCCCGGCTACCACAAACTGCTCAATTTCACCGATGGCGGGATGGTGGTAAAGCCGGATGTTGAACAGAAGTATCAGATACTTGAGAACGCGGTGTTGGTAGGGCGGGCACTGGGACTGTCGCCGGTGAAGGTGGCGCTCTCTGCGGCATCGGACAGGTTGTCGGAGAAGGTACCGCATACGCTGTCAGATATAGACGCGGTTCTCCCTATGGCGCTGGAGAATCTTCAGGATGTGATCGTGCAGGGGCCATTGTCGCTGGATATGGCGACCTCGCGGCGGGCGGTCGAGTATCAGCGTGTTGGCGGAGTGGTGGCGGGGGACGCGGACATCTATCTGGTGGATTCAATCGAAGAGGGGAATATCGTCGCTAAATCACTGATCCAGTTTGCGGAGGCGGTTTTTGCCGGTGTGATTGTTGGCGCCAAAGTGCCAGTGTCATTGGTTTCGCGAACCGATACGGTGAAAAACAAGAAGGCGTCGCTGGCCTTAGCCTGTGT
>JAYRFH010000327.1:0-17145 GCA_041908405.1 Candidatus Zixiibacteriota bacterium | reverse complement strand
TGCGGTAAGTCGACGTTTCTCCGGACGCTTAACCGGATGAATGACACGATCCCCGGGACTCGGCTCGAAGGGACGGTCAAGCTCGACACCATGGATATGTACAAGGATGTGAAGGATGTCTCGACAATCCGCACTCGTGTCGGCATGGTCTTCCAGAAATCGAACCCGTTCCCGAAGTCGATCTTTGAAAACGTCGCATACGGCTTGAAGGTAAACGGGATCAAGGACAAAAACCTCATCACCGAAGCCGTCGAGACCACGCTTAAAAAGGCGTTTCTCTGGGAAGAGGTGAAGGATAAGCTGGAGAAGAACGCGTACCTCCTCTCTGGCGGACAGCAGCAGCGTCTCTGCATTGCGCGCGCGTTGGCGGTTCGCCCGGAGGTTCTCCTCATGGATGAACCGGCGTCAGCGCTCGACCCGATCTCGACTTCTAAGATCGAAGACCTGATCGGCGAACTGAAAAAAAACTATACGATCGTTATCGTCACCCACAATATGCAGCAAGCCGCCCGCGTATCTGATACCACTGCTTTCTTCTACGAGGGTCAGATGGTCGAAAGCGGCGAAACCAAAGTGATCTTCACTAAACCGCTCAAGAAGCGGACCGAAGATTACATCACCGGACGATTCGGATGAGAGTCAGAAAGTAACCCATGTCCACACATCTTCGTCGGGAAATAGAAAGACTGAAACGGCAACTGCTGAACCTCTCCGCGGTGGTGGAAAGCTCCGTGCAGAAGGCGGTTCGTTCGATCTCCGAGCGCGACGACAAACTCGCGCGCCAGGTGATGGACGCCGATACCGAGATAGACCAGATGGAGGTCGATGTCGAGGAGGATTGCCTCAAGATCCTCGCGCTGCATCAACCGGTCGCAACCGACTTGCGGTTCATTATCGTCGTCCTCAAGATCAACAACGATCTGGAGCGAATTGGCGACCTCTCAGTGAATATCGCCGAACGGGCCATCTATCTCGCCAACAAAGAGAAGGTCGAGATACCCTTTGATTTCCCCAAGATGTCGGCCCTCACTCAGTCGATGCTCCACCGAAGCCTCGATGCTCTGGTCAACATGGATCGCGCGCTGGCTAATGCTGTTTGCGCCGCGGATGACGAGTTGGACAAGATCAATCGCGATATGTATACCAAAGTCAAGAATGGCATCAGAAATAATCCTGAACAGATCGACAGCCTCATCAATCTGCTGGCGGTCTCACGTCAGTTGGAGCGCATCGGCGACCACTGCACCAACATCGCCGAGGATGTCATCTACATGATCGAGGGGACGATCGTGCGCCATGGCGGCACCGAGAACGGTCGCTCTTTACAGAGCGAACAGCTCGCCTAAGCCACCCCTACTTCATTGATGGACAGCTACTTAGCGAGCCCGTGGTAATGGACTGAATCTACGTTTTCTCCCGTCACATCCCGTCAATATTCCTGATCTCAGGAAACTACTCCCCTTTCCCCCCTGTTAAGCTGATATTGCAGGAAAGGCTTACCAATGGAAAAGACGACCATGATCGTTAAAGGGCATGAACTCGAACAGCTCTACGCGCAACTTCTTGACAGCATCGGCGAGGATCGCAACCGTGAAGGTCTGCGCGCCACCCCGAAACGCGCGGCCAAGGCGCTGCAATACCTGACCAATGGGTACCACCAGAATCTGGATGAAGTGATCAACAACGCGCTCTTTGAATCGGATATTCAGGAGATGGTGCTAGTCAAAGATATCGAGCTTTATTCCATGTGCGAACATCATCTGCTGCCGTTCATCGGCAAATGCCATGTCGCCTACATGCCGCAGGGGCGGGTGCTCGGTCTCTCCAAGGTCGCCCGTGTGGTTGATGTTTTCGCCCGACGTCTCCAGATCCAGGAGCAACTGACCAAACAGATCGCCGACACGATCTTGAAGTATACCGATGCTGCCGGTGTCGGCGTCGTGATCGAAGCTCAGCACTTGTGCATGATGATGCGTGGGGTAGAGAAACAGAACTCGGTGATGAAAACCTCCTGTCTTCTCGGCACCTTCAGGGATAACGCGCAAACCAGAGCGGAATTCCTCTCCCTCCTGAGATAGGGTGATCGGCCGGGCTCGACCATGTACCTGACCCTCAGCAAACGATTCGAATTCGCCGCGTCTGCCCGCATGCGGAACGCGACGCTCTCTCCCGCAGCGAACGCCGACTATTACGGCTCGGCCGCGGGAAACCAGTACGGCATCGGTAACAACTACACCGCCTATTTCATCTTCAGCGGCCCTGTCGATGAATCACTCGGCATGATGATCAATGTCAGCATCATCAAAGAGCGGGTCTCAGCCTTTCTCAACAACCGCTATGATCACAAATTTCTGAATGTCGATACGTCGCCGTTTGACCGTATCCCCCCGACTCCGGAAAATATCGCGCGGATGCTTCTGCTTGAGGCCATGGCGTTCTTTCAGGACACGTCGGCCAAACCGGTTGCGGTTCATCTCGAGGTTTCACCCTTGACCTCGGCCACAGCCTATGCCGATGGACGTTTCGAGCGGAACTTCTGGATTGAGTTCTCCGCCGCCCGGAGGACATTCTCCCCGCATTTGTCGGACAAAGAGAACGCCGACCTGTTCGGCGTAGCCTCTTCGCCAATGGGGCATGGTCATAATTATCGCCTGCGTGTGACCGTCGATGGCCGCATCGAACCGGACAAGGGTCTACTGGTCGGCTATGCTGATTGCGTAGCCGCCCTTGATGATTTGCGCTCCATGCTCGATCATAAGAATCTCAATGAGGAGGTCCCCGCCCTCAAGGGCTGGCCGATCACAACCGAATCTCTCGCTCGCTTCTGTTTTGAGCAACTCTCCGGCAAGATGCCGGTCTCACGCATTCGCTTGTACGAGACGAGCTGGTTCTTTGCGGAATATGATCGCGAGAGGTCGACCACCGTGGGAGTCGAAAGAGCGTTCCATGCGGCGCATCGTTTGAATAATCCGAAATTCTCCGAGCAGGAGAATCGCGAACTGTACGGTAAATGCAACAATCCATCCGGCCATGGACATATGTATCGGGTGCAGGCGACCATCGATGGTGCACTGGATGAGCGAAGCGGCACTCTGGCCGACCTGAATTGGGTCTACTCGACACTCGGTGACACTCTCTCCCCCTGGGCATTCCGGCATCTCGACGCGGAATGCCCGGATTTCGCCGAGAAGACTTCGACAGGCGAAAATATCATTTCCATTCTCTGGCCCAAGCTCGACACCGCATATAATAACCGTCTGTCGCGGCTTCGCCTGTGGGAGACTCCCAACAATCGCTTCACCCTCAGGAGATCGATCTGATGCAGAGAATCCTGATCACCGGCGCCAGCCGTGGTATTGGCCGCGCGATCGCCGAACAGCTCGCCACGCCGGATACGCGCCTGCTCCTTCAGGGTCGTGACCTGGCCGCGCTCGAAAAAACCGCGGAGGTTGTTCGGGCCAAAGGCGCCCAGACCGATTTGCTTCGCTATGACCTTGGCCGCCGGGATGAAGTGTTTGAACTGCTCAAAAAGCTCGACTCTACTCCTCTAGACATCTTCATAAACAACGCCGGCGTCGGCATGGTCGCCCCGCTCGAGCAGGTCACACAGGAGGATTGGGATCTGACCGTTGCGGTCAACATCACCGCGCCGTTTCTCATTTGCCAGAAACTGGTCCCGCAGATGAAACCCGGTGCGAGTATTGTTAATATCCTCTCCGGCGCCGCAAAGATCGGCTTCCCCGGATGGACCAGCTATTGCATGAGCAAATTCGCTCTGGATGGCTTTGCCAAGTCTCTGCGTGAAGAACTGCGGCCGCGCGGTATCCGCGTGATTAACGTCTACCCCGGAGCGACGGATACCGATATCTGGGATCAAGTCCCCGGCGATTGGCCGCGAGAAAAGATGATGAAGCCGGAATCCGTGGCGCTCGCGGTCAAAGCCGCTCTGGAACAGCCATCGAATATTCTTGTCGAAGATATCACGCTGGGGATAATATCCGGCCGGCTCTAGTGCATTACCTTCGCCAGCGTGACCTCCTGACGCCCTTCTACCTTGTGCAACGATGAATTAGGGGCAACGAAGTAGACCACACGTAGCGTGTCGACAATCCAGGGCAGTTCGATCGGCTTGAAAAAGACAAATCGAAGAGTAGGTATGGTCAATTCTCGACCATCAATTGCGAAAGCGCGACTTCCACGAAATGACAAAGTCCAAGCCGTATCCTCAACCAATCGCTCGGTGATTCTCAAGTATTCCCCTTGCGCTATTACGAAAGCGGAGTCGACAGAAAACTCCGCCTCGGTATTGGCTTCACACGCATTCATTTCAACTGAGATTCTGAATGACTGGGTAGCATACGGCTGAGGAAGCGCGAGAGATCTATTGTTTACTGTTACATGAGTCTCGCACTCGGTCAGACGCGTTGATCGCGACTCGAGCATCTCGCCGAAGTCCACTCGCTGAAAATCGACGCCCACAATTACAGGAGAACAGGCGGGTAGCATCGCAACCACGCATAGAGCCGCGGCAGATAGCGCGCATCGATTCGAGTCACTGATTCTCATGGTTCAATTGGTCCCTCATGGTCAGGACGAAAAGCGCGACAGGGATGTTTAGTTCAATCTCTCGCCCTGAACCCGAACTTCTCAAAGGTCGCCTTGTAGCGAACCATCCGGTAGCTCACCGCTTCACTCCCCGCGGCGCCGTCGCGAGCGGCGAACTCGATCAGCAGAGTATCTATTTCAGCCGGAATTTCAAGCGAACCAAAGCGGAAAATGACGCGAGTTTCATCATCAAAGCTGACGGAATCAACGACACGAACCGTCACAGGAAGTGCGCGCGTTACTCCCGTCGGGAGAAAATTCACGGAGATCGAATCAACTACCGGCGAGGCCGCGGGAAGCTCTTTCGCTACTGCCTGCAACGTGAAAGAGTAGCTGTTACGCGAGAGCCGAGCGGGATCGTTGGTTTCGTAGGAACTTACCGCGCGCGCCAGCCAGTCCCAACCCAGATGCTGCCCGATCGGACCATCGATTACATCCTTGGGAGCCGATGTCAGTTCGTCCTGCGGCTTGGGTCGCGTACCCTCAACCCGGAAGACTGTGCTGTAATATGTGGTAGAACATCCGATCAGCAGGACGACCAGACCAACGAGACAGAGCGCGGCCACTTTCATCTAACTACCTCCTGTGCTAAAGGTAGTCAGCAAGCCCTGATCCTTCAAGCCGATTTTCAGGTATACAGCAGATTCAAGCCGTCACTGATCAACCCCTTCAGCTCCGGGCTTCGAGCCGCCTGTTTATCGAGCCATTCACGTACGATCGGCTGGAGTTCGCGGTGCATCTCCCGCTTGGCCATGATCTCGAGGATCTCCAGCGAAGCCAGCCAGTCCTCGCGATGTTCCTCCAGCAGGATCTTCCATAACTCCGGCAGCAGTTCCGGACTGGACTTCTCGTCGCGAATATCACGAATATGCTGATAGATATTGTACAGCTTGCGGGTCTTCTGATCCGGCTGGACTTTGATAGTCCGCTCTTTCGGCACCAGCGCCACCTGCTCGTACGCATCTTTGTCCGCCGCGCCATTGAAAACCGAAACGATCTTCTCCCCGACCGCCATATCGTAACGCCCCCACTCCGAACGGAAGAGTACACGGCTTCCCAGAGTCACGGTGCAGTCATCAAAGCAGAGCAGGATCAGTTTGCCGTCGCGACGGACGATCTTTTCCAGCCGCCCCTTGACCACTATTCCACTCGCGAAGGACAATGTGCATTCTGCATGAAGCTTGATACCGTTCGCGGCCAGTTCGCCATCCGACATCTCCTCCAGCGGCGTGGAAATCTCTCTAAGCTTTCCGACTGGTGAGCCAAATCCATCGGCATGATAATCTTTTCCATGACCATCTAACTGATGGTCCTCAACCGCGAGGGCCGATGGCCCCTGCGCGCGGATATACGCCGGTTGCTTTCCCTCACCTACCAACATCTCCTCAAAAACTCCCGACACCTGTAATCCTGACGAATAAACCGCGGTCGCGACGCTATTGCATTCGATCGCCTTGGCCAAACCATCGGTCCCACCGACCGTCCAGGCCATAGTCGCGACAAACTCATCCAACACTCGATTGAGATGAGCGAAATCCGGGGTAACAAACAGTTGCGGCTGTTTGGTGGTGATATCAAACGCGACATCCGCCGCCGCCAATGAATACGGTATCTTCTTCACGCCGTCATCGAGACAACTGACCGCTTCACCGATCGACGAGAGCAGTCCCGCGCCGTATATCTTGGCTTTTTCCAGATCGCCGATCAGGCCGTACTCCACCGTCCACCAGTGCAATCGACTCAAGCGCGCCATTTCCGATGGCTCCCCCAGGTTCGCCTGACGGTACTCCACCAGTTTCTGTGCCTCTTCAACCTCTTTAGGGTCGACATTCGGCGCTTCTTTGAGAATTGAAAGGTGTCGGATCGCCTGGTAAAGCTCGAAATCCTTGCGTGAGGACATCGCCTTCGCTCCAACCACCCCAAATCGCTGGAGATAGTCGGCGTACTCGCCATCGACAATGATCGGCGCGTGGCCGGCCGCCTCATGGACAATATCCGGCGCGGGAGTATATTCGATATGATTGATCTGGCGCATATCGCAGGCGATCACCAGCACACGGTGCGCCTGGTATTCCATGAACGCCGCCGGCGGAATGAATCCATCTACCGCCACCGCTCCCCAGCCGATCTTTCCGAGGATGTCGTTCATATCCTCAATGCGCGGAATGGCGTCGAGGTTGATGCCGGTATTCAGGAGTCCTTCGAAATAGATCCGATGCGCGTTCTCCTTGAGGATATGTACCGCCTGGCGCATGATAAACCGCCAGACCGCGTGGTCGATCGGGGAATATTTCTCCCAGTTCTGGCTGACATAGAACTGCCGAAGGTGATTGGGGAGCGACGCAACCTGCGGGTTGGTTGACCACTCAGTCGGCGCCGGTGACTGATCGACATTCTGCATAGCTCTGCTCCTGAACGCGTGGATAGTCCGGGGTGGGAAGTCAGGAGGAGATACATGAGTCGCTCCGCCGCGGCTGCCCAGGCCGAACATGGTGTTAACGGGCCCAATATATCGTACAATTATCGACCCAACAAGGTTTAGTTTTTGTCGCCGAACGAGATACCGTGTTTCCCGGTGGAACAATCTCCAGTGGCTGGTCGTTCTTGTTGTCAGACAGCCCACCCGACGTCAGACGATCCGGCGACCGGGCAACGGGGACAGTGCGGGCCCACCTTACCCGATAAACCCCTTGCCTTTAGCCAACCCCGCCTCTATACTAGGCAGGGTTTCTCCCCCGCGTTGACCCCGGCTCCGGGCTACGGTGACCAAAATGAGTTTCTTAGCATAAAGGGTTCTGTTCATGTCAGGATTAGCAGGTATCAGAGGCTACGACTATATCGAGTTTTATGTCGGCTCGGCCAAAACCACCGCGTTCTGGTTCGCCAGCGCGCTCAATCTCAATATCACCGCCTATGCCGGTCCCGAAACCGGCGTCCGCGACCGCGTCTCTTACTTCCTCACCAAAAACAATCTGAAGTTCGTGGTCACTTCGGCAATCGATCCGAACAACTACGAAGTCTTTGGCTTTGTCCAGAAACATGGTGATGGCGTGAAGCGCTGGTCGATCGAGGTTGACGATGTCGAGGCCGCCTTCAAATATGCCACCCAGCATGGAGCGGTGATGGTCGCTCGCCCGCACAAGATCGAGGACCACAACGGCTATGTGACCGAAGCAGCTATCCGTCTTTACGATGACACCGAGCTGGTCTATGTCAATCGCGACCACTATTCGCAGACGCTCAAGCCGGGCTACTGCAAACCGCCGATGAAGATCGAAATCCAGACGCGCGAGACCGGTATACAGGGGGTCGACCATATCGTCGGCAATGTCCGCGAAAACGAAATGAACCTCTGGGCGGACTATTTCAACCAGACCATGGGGTTTGAGACGTTCGTCGATTTCAAGGCCGGCGATATCGGCACCAAGTATTCCGCGCTCCTCTCCAAGGTTGTGCGGAGTCAGGACAACAAGATAAAGAACCCGATCAACGAGCCATTCGAAGGACTCAAGAAGTCCCAGATCGAAGAGTTCATACAGACCTACCACGGTTCTGGTGTCCAGCATATCGCTATCCGCACTGAGAAGATCGTCGATACCATTGCCGCACTCCGCGCGAATGGCGTGGAGTTTCTCACCGTGCCAGATACATATTACGACATGCTGAGAAGCCGCAAGGACCTGGATATCGAAGAGTCGATCGATGACCTGCAGAAGCACGGCATCCTATGCGACAAAGAGGAGCACGGGTATCTATTGCAGCTCTTCACCAAGCCGATCGGCGACCGCCCGACGTTTTTCTTCGAGTTCATTCAGCGCCGAGGCGGGTCACAGGGATTCGGCAAAGGGAATTTCCAGTCGTTGTTTGAGTCGATCGAACTAGACCAGAAACTTCGTGGCAATCTTGACCGCGAATATCAGCCGAGCATGCCGGCCTGCTAAGGAGAATCATTCATGCCGTTTTATCATAAGCTTGGCCAGATCCCGCGGAAACGCCACATCCAGTTCTATAAACCGGATGGTAAGTCCCTCTATCGCGAAGAGCTTTACTCGACCCTCGGCTTTTCCGGCGTCTACTCGAACAAATATCATATCAACATGCCGAACTCGATCTACACAGTGAAGGAATTACCCGGAGCCGAACATGTCGACTGGCCCGAAGCGCCGCTCAATTTTTATCACTGCTTCAGCAACCGCAAGACCAAGGATGGCGACTTTATCACCTCCCGTATGAAGTTCATGGAGAACCGTCACTGCATCATCTCCACGGCGACTCCGAATCGTGAGACCGATGACTTTTTCAAAAACGCGTACGCCAACGAATATATCTTTGTGCACTACGGCCGCCCGACGTTCCTATCTGAATATGGCAAGATCCAACTTGAGCCGGGCGATCAACTTATCATCCCCAAAGGGATCCCGTATCAGTTCAAATTCGGCGACCTGAGCAAAAACAAACTGCTGATCGTAGAATCTGACACTCCGTTTGATATTCCGAAACATTACAGGAATCCCTATGGTCAGCTTGAAGAGGCCGCCCCGTACCAGGAGCGCGATTTCAAGATCCCTGAGTACATGGAGCCAAAGGACGAGAAAGGCGAGTTCCGTCTGGTCGTTCAGGGCGGACAGCGGTTCTTCGAATATACTCTTCAACACCACCCCTTCGATGTGGTCGGCTGGGATGGCTTCCACTACCCGTATGCCTTTAATATCAAAGACTATAACCCTAAGGTAGGACGACTGCATCTCCCGCCGCCGATCCACCTCGCGTTCAATACCGGACATTTTGTGTTGTGTAATTTCTGCCCCCGACCGTTCGACTTTGATCCCCAGGCGATCCCCGTCCCGTACTGGCATTCCAACTGTGACAGTGACGAGGTTTTGTATTATGTTGAGGGAGACTTTATGTCCCGCGCCGGGATCGAAGAAGGTTCTTTCACCCTGCATCCATCGGGCATGCCCCACGGACCGCAGCCGGGTAAGACCGAGGCATCGCTCGGCGCACACGAAACGAGCGAGTATGCGGTGATGGTTGATACTTTCGAGCCGTTGCGCCCTACGACCTACGTGCGCGATACGATTGACCCGAACTACTCTCGCTCATGGCTGGCCAAGTAGTGGCCCTCGACTGAACGTTTTGTCAGATTGGAACTGAAGCGATGATAGAGATCCCACGGTTTATCCGCGAACTGCAACCGTACGTAGCGGGGAAACCCATCGACGAGCTGGCGCGCGAGAAGAAGCTCTCGCGTATCGTCAAGTTGGCCTCCAACGAAAATCCGTACGGCCCCTCCCCCAAAGCAATTTCGGCCATGCAGCGATCACTACATGACCTGCATCGCTATGTCGATCCGGGAGCCTACAGCCTGATCCACAAGATCGCCGACCATTACGGTATCAACGCGTCGCAGATCATCACCGGGTCGGGAGTTGACGCTCTCCTCTCGTACGCGGTCAAATCCTTTACCGAGGACAGCGATGAAGTGCTGACCTCGCAGGGGACTTTCATTGGCATCTATGTCAACGTGAACAAGCATCACCGCAAACTGAATCTCGCCCCGCTCAATGACTACGCGTATGACCTCGACGAACTCTTGAAGCGCATCAACCCGAAAACGAAACTGATCTACCTCGCCAATCCGAACAATCCGACAGGCACCAGTTTCGGCTCCGATGAGTTCGAGCGATTCATATCGCATGTGCCGAAAGATATTCTCGTCATTCTGGACGAGGCATACTTCAGCTATGCCCAGGTGAATCCGGACTATCCGAACGGCCTCACCTATCGGTACGATAACCTGCTGGTGATGAGAACATTCTCCAAAGACTACGGCCTGGCCGGCGTGCGAATAGGTTTCGCCTACGGCCCGGAGTATCTGATCCGGGAGATGTACAAGGTCAAACTACCGTTTGAGCCGAACTATCTCGCGCAGCAGGCAGCGATCGCCGCGCTTGATGATACCGAATTCCTGAAAATGACGCTTGAGACCAACCGTCGCAACATGCAGCGAATGGTTAAGGCTTTCGCGGAGATCGGCATCCGGCAGGTTCACTCTGACGCCAATTTCATCTTATTGCTTATGCCCTCTGAACAGTTTGCGCTCGACTTCAACCTCGCCTGTCTTGACCGCGGCCTCATCGTGCGTAATGTCCGCTCGTTTGGCATTCCGAACGGCATCCGTATCAACACCGGTACCGATGACGAGACCAATTTCGCGGTGCATGTCATCGACGAGGTCTATCACGCGTTGATGAAGTCCGCGCCTGAATTCGCGTCCCACGTGGAAGGATAACATGAAATTTGTATCATACAGTACCCAGGCCGATCCCGAACGGATCGGCCTCGTAGTTGATAATCATATTGTTGACCTCGTCGGCTCGGCCAAACTGCACGCCCAGATACTCCCGTCTACTATGGGGGGAATACTGCACGCAGGAAGCGCCGCCATGGACGTCGCACGACAGATCGAGGCGGGGTTCGTCAACGAGCGCAAGGGCGTTATCGCTCCGGAGGGAGTCACTCTTCTCTCGCCAGTTCCGCGTCCGACCTCGTGTCGCGACGGCTACGCCTTCCGTCAGCATGTTGCGACCGCGCGCCGCAATCGTGGCGTTGAGATGATACCAGAGTTCGACCAATTCCCGGTTTTTTACTTCACCAATCATCTTGGCGTGATCGGCCCCGGCGATTGCGTCGTCGAGGCCGACCATCTGCAGCAACTCGATTTCGAACTGGAATGTGCGATCGTCATCGGTAAACAGGGTCGCAATATCCCGGCATCCAAAGCAGATGATTATATTGCCGGATTTGTCATCATGAATGATCTCTCCGCGCGCGTCCTCCAGATGGACGAAATGAAATTGAGCCTCGGCCCCGCTAAAGGGAAGGACTTCGCAACCGCCCTTGGCCCGTGGATGGTCACTCCCGATGAACTGGAGAGTCGACGTGTGCATGGTCCCAACGGCTCTTCCTGGGATCTTCGCATGCGCGCATGGCATAACGGCGAGCAGATATCCGATGGCAATCTTAAGGACATGAACTGGACCTTCGCCGAGATCATCGAACGCGCGTCGTATGGTGTCGATATCTATCCCGGCGATGTGATCGGCTCAGGGACAGTTGGCACCGGTTGCTATCTGGAGCTTAATGGTACGCGTACGCTGGAGGCAAAAGCGAAGGGGAGCAGCTACTCTCCTGTCTGGCTGAAAGCCGGCGATACTATCGAACTTGAGATCGATATGCTTGGGCGGTTAACCAACCGCATCGTTGCCGCTCCCCAGCATTACTCAATTCTTGAAAAGAAAAGAGTTGTCGAGCCGGCGCGATGACCCACCCTGTGCGCACTGATATTCCGTCGCGGACCAGCGACGGCATCCGCCACCTGAATCCACGTGAGATAACAGTTCGCGAGAACTTCGCATACCTGCAGGGCGGGATCGCTCCGCGTCCTATTGCTCTGGTCTCCACGCTCTCGTCCGAGGGCGCGCGGAATCTTTCTCCATTCTCATTCTTCAACGCGTTCGGCGGCAACCCGCCGACCGTCTGTATCTCCCCCTCGCGTCGTCAACGCGATGGTTCGGTAAAAGATACCTATAACAACCTCGCCGCGACTGGCGAGTGCGTTATCCAGGCGGTGACCTACGACATGGTTCAGCAGGTCAGCCTCGCCTCGACCGAATACCCGACAGGAGTAGATGAGTTCCTCAAGTCTGGTCTGACCCCGATCCCGTCTGAGATCGTCAAACCATTTCGCGTCGCCGAATCCCCTTTTCAAATGGAGTGCGTGGTCAAACAGATCATTCACCTGGGCGAGAGCAATGGCTCTGGCAATCTGGTCATCTGCGAAGTGGTCAGGTACCATATTGCCGAACGAATACTGGTGAATGGCGTCATCCACCCCAACGCGATCGACCTCGTGGGCCGCAACTCGGCCGACTTCTACACGCGGGCTTCCGGAACAGCGATTTTCGCGGTGAAAAAACCGCTTGAGACTCGCGGCATCGGCTTCGACCAGTTGCCTGAGTTCATCCGACAATCATCGGTTTTCACCGGCAACAATCTCGGTCAGCTCGGCAACTGTGAGAGCATTCCGTCCCATGAATCAGTCATTGCCTTTGTCTCTGCCACAACTCCGGTTGAACTGACCGATGACCAATTGGACCTGCTTCATCAATCCGGTGATTATCAGGCTATCTTCCAGGCTGCGCTCAGCCGCCTATCTTCGGACCCAACGGCCGCGACTACTCTCATGGAGCGCACTGCCAAGCTGGCCCTCGACCGGGCCAACGATACCGATTTCGCCTGGAAAGCCGCGCTCTACGCCGATTCTGTGCGGAAGAGTCAATCGAAACCTCAATAGATTCCTTGGTCACGTATGCCGTACACGAGCCCGGATGCACCTCTTCCACTCTGGACCCCATCGCCGGATCGTGCCGCCGCGTCCCGTATGGCGGCGTACATGGTTTGGCTCAGCCAACGCCATGGCCTGACTTTCGATTCGTACGAACAATTGTATCAGTGGTCGATCGATAATATCGAGCAATTCTGGGCGACTATCTGGGAGTACGGAGAGTTTACCCACTCGAATCCACCAGCCAAAGTTCTGGATAACAACCGCATGCCCGGCGCTCGATGGTTTGATCGCGCCCGACTGAACTTCGCCGAAAATCTCCTACGGCATCGTGATGATCGCCCAGCCATCATAAGTTATCGCGAGGACCGGCTTGTCGCGCGCATTTCGTATGCGGAGTTATATCTGAAAGTCGCGGCCTGCGCCGAAGGACTCCGTCGTGCCGGGGTCAGGCAGGGCGATCGCGTGGCCGCGTATATTCCCAATCAAGCCGAAGCAGTCATTGCCATGCTGGCGACAACGTCACTTGGGGCGATCTGGTCCTCCTGCTCGCCCGATTTCGGCCTTCAGGGAGCGCTCGACCGGCTCAGCCAGATCGAACCCAAAGTGCTGATCGCCGCTGATGGCTACGTCTATCTGGGGAAACAGCATTCCTGCGTCGACGTGATTACGCATTTGGTCGAACAGATCCCCGCGATCAAACGGGCATTTGTGGTCAACAACATTGGTGATGGTTTAGCTGGCACAGACTCACGTATCTCAAGCTGGAATGATCTGCTCAACAACGACACCACCGAGCTGAAATTTGAACAACTCCCGTTTGACCACCCAGTCTATATCATGTACTCATCCGGCACCACTGGAAAACCGAAATGTATCGTCCATGGCGCCGGCGGAACGCTCCTCCAGCATTTCAAAGAACTTGCGTTACACACCGACCTGCATCGCGAGGATACCATCTTCTATTTCACCACCTGTGGCTGGATGATGTGGAACTGGCTGGTCAGTTCACTCATGATCGGCGCGACGATTGTTCTCTATGACGGTTCACCGGCGCATCCGTCGGTTAACGTCCTCTGGGAGTTGGCTCGGCGCGAGGGGATCACGATCTTCGGCACTAGCCCCAAGTTTCTTTCGACCTGTCAGCACGCCGGGATTCGTCCGATAAGTGGCGAAGGTCTGCCAAAACTCCGGACTATCCTCTCGACTGGCTCTCCTCTGACCGCGGAAAACTTCGCGTATGTTTATCGAGATATCAAACAAGACCTGCAACTTTCGTCGATCTCCGGCGGCACCGATATTATCTCCTGCTTCATGCTTGGCAATCCGCTCCTTCCCGTCTACTCGGAGGAGATCCAGTGCCGTGGTCTCGGAATGAAAGTCGAGGCCTTCGACAATAACGCGCGACCGGTTGTCAACCAAACCGGCGAGCTTGTCTGTACCGCACCCTTCCCTTCAATGCCGGTGTCATTCTGGAACGACCCGGATGGCTCCAAGTATCGCGCTGCCTACTTCGACACGTACCCCGGTGTCTGGCGCCATGGCGACTATATCAAGATCACTGAGCGCGGCGGGGTGGTTGTGTTCGGTCGGTCGGATGCCACTCTCAATCCCGGCGGCGTGCGGATCGGCACGGCCGAGATATACAATCCGGTCGAGGCGATGCCTGAGATCAAAGACAGTCTCGTGATCGGCCAACGCTGGCACAATGATATTCGCATCATCCTGTTTGTAGTCCTTCAAGACGGATTCATACTGGATGATGACCTCAAGAAGCGGATTCGCGAAGCGATCCGCCGTCACAATACGCCGCGCCATGTCCCGGCAGTGATCCTGCCGATCCACGAGGTCCCTCGCACCCTCAATGCGAAAAAGGTCGAAGTCGCCGTGACCCGTATTATCCATAACGAGCCGGTCACCAACCGAGAAGCGCTCGTCAACCCGGACTCGCTTAGGCAATTTGAGCATATTCCCGAGTTGAAGGTCTAAGACCCTCTCTGAAATGAAAGAGGCAGGCTTGCGCCTGCCTCGATCCACTCCACCACATAACGAATCTATTAAAGCTGGAACTTTGACACCATCTGCTGAAGACCTTCAGCCTGACGGTTCAATTCCTCTGCCGCCGCCGCGGATTCTTCCGCGCCCGACGCCGTCTCCTTGGTCACTGTATTGATCTGTTCGATGCTCTTGGAGATCTCTTCAGCCGCTGTCGACTGCTGTTCCGAAGCCGCCGCGATCTGACCGATCATCTCAGTCACCCGCTGGGCCATGGTCACGATCTCGTTCAAGCTGCTGCCGGCTTTGTCCGCCAGCATCTTGCCACGATCGACCTGCTGGACACCGGCTTCCATCGTCTCCACCGCTTCCTCGGTCTCATGCTGGATCCCTTTGATCATGGAAGCGATCTCGCCAGTCGCCTTGCCGGTTCGTTCAGCCAGCTTGCGTACTTCATCAGCCACTACCGCGAATCCACGTCCCTGTTCGCCCGCGCGGGCCGCTTCGATAGCGGCATTCAACGCCAGCAGGTTGGTCTGGTCCGCTATATCATCGATCACGGAGATGATCTCCCCGATCTGATCCGCTGATTTCGCCAGTTTGGCGATCGATTCCGACGACTCGCGTACGACATCAGCGATCTTCTGCATCCCGTGGATGGTGTCGCTCACTATCTGCCCGCCGGAACCCGCAGTGGTCGCCGCTCCCTTGGCGGTAGTGGCGGCATCTCCCGCGTTGCGTGAAGACTCAAGGATCGTGGCGCTCATCTCTTCGACTGCCGCCGACACCTGGTGCACTTGGCTCGACTGCTTTTTCGCGCCGCTCGCCATCGCCTCGGACGATGATGCGATCTCGGTCGCCGCCGTCACCAGTTCACGAGCGTTATCCGACAACTGGCGGATCATGCCGCTCAAGTTGTGGATCATCGTCTTGAAGGAATGACCCAGGACATCGTTTGCCGAACGAGGCTCTACCCGAACCGTCAGATCATTCGCCGCGATCCGTTTGGCAGCCTCAGAAACTGTTCTCATGTAATCGACCGCTTCATGCACGGACTGCTGCAATTCGCCGATCTCATCGGTACTGGTCACGCGCACATTGGTGTTCACGTCGCCCTGAGCCATACTCTTCGCGGCGGCCACCAACTGATAGACCGGTTTGGTGATGGACCGCGCGAACCCAAACGCCACGACCATCCCTAACAATAGCGCGATGGCGCCGATGACGATGCTGGTGTTGCGCATGGACACCACCGGAGCGGTGAATTCATCGAGATAACTTCCGACCCCGATGACCCAGTCCCAGTCCTTGAAGTACGCATACGACACGATCTTGTCGCGCGGCTCGGTCTCTCCTAGCTCCTTGTTGACCCAAGGATAGGTTATCCAGCCGATCTCGCCATCTTTCAACTTCGGCCCCTTATCCATCATCTCCTTGATGAAATCGTAGTTGCTGAGGTCCGCTCCTTCTTTCGCCGGATGGACTTGCAGCACGCCGGCACTGTTGATGGCGTAAATATACCCGGTCTTGCCGACCTTTTGCGACAGCATGGCGGTGCGAAGTTGCGGGGTCCGTTCCGGAACGCCCACATATAGCACCCCAATGACCTTGTTATTGGCGTCTTTGAGTGGCTCATACGCCGTAACGAACCAGGACGTCACAACAAACGCGCGTCCGTAATAGGTCTCCCCGCGGGAGACTACTCTCTCGTACACTTGGTCGGATAGATAGGTACCAACCGCGCGGCTACCATCTTCCTTGCGAACGTTGGTAGCCACACGTTTCGCCTTGTCCCCCTCACGCATAAATATCGTGCAGGTTGCGCCGGTCTGAGACTTTACCCTGTCCACAAAGACTGTGTCGCCGTTCAAGGCGCGGCTATTCCGTCCGCCTCCGACCACCAGTCGGTCGCCGTCCATACGAACAGTGCCATTGGTGTACTCCCGGAACAATGAGCGCGCCACCTCGAAATTGAACTTCACCTGGTTGGTGCTCTGCTCGTTTTGCATCCGGCACATTTCGACTGCCGTCATGGCCAGATGGTTCATGTCGGCTTTGGCGATCTCAGTAATAACCCCGGAAGATTTCCAGGTGTTCACCACGGTGATAGCGGCTGCGGCGATAAGCAGTGATCCGCACATCGCAAGCAATAGCTTGTGCGCCAGTTTGAGTTTCATCGTCTTTCTCCGTCCTCTCTC
>JAYRFH010000326.1:0-11685 GCA_041908405.1 Candidatus Zixiibacteriota bacterium | reverse complement strand
TCGTCCGCATTCTCTTTGTGCTTCTCACCTTTGCCTCCGGCTTCGGGCTGTTGGCCTATCTGATCCTCTGGATCTCGGTCAGGAAACGTCCGGCCGGAATGCCCCTCGATGAACCGATCGCTGATCCCGCAGGTGCACCGATCCAGCGCGACTATTCCCCCTGGAGCCGCTTGTTGCCGGGTATCTTGTTGATCGCGCTCGGTGTGATCTTCTTCATCCACGAAAATGTCTACTGGTTTGATATCGAAGATGTCTGGGAGAAGTTCTGGCCGGTGACCTTGATAGCGGTCGGATTACTGCTGGTGCTCTACAAAGGGCACACCAAGCGCGAATCCGCCCCGAAACAGGCGCCGCAGACGGAACAGAATGGAGGATTCTCGGCATGACGCCAGCACGGTTTAGATGGGGTATGCTCCTGGTTCTGTTGGGCGTGATCCTGCTCTTGCAGAACCTGGATGCCATCAATAACAACTTCTGGGCGGATCTGGTGCTCTATTTCCCGATCCTCCTGATCGCCATCGGTCTGGAGAAGATATTCACCAAAACTAAAGCCCAGTATGTCGCGTACGCCACCACCGTACTTATCTTCGCCGGCGGATTGTGGATAGTCCTCTCCGGCAGCCGTGGTGGTACCGACGACAGCTTCTTCTCGGAAACGAGCTACAGTATCCCGAACGAAGGCAAAGTCAATTCCTTGCACGCTGTGATCGATCTGGGACAGGGGAACCTGACCGTTCGCGATGCCAGCGACCAGCTTTTCGACGGTCAGTTCCGTGAGTTCACCGTGAAGCCGGAGATATCCTTTACCACCGAAGGTGAAGAAGGTGTCCTGAAACTGATCGGCAAGACCAAACGGTGGCTCGGCGGGATGGTCCGGATCGAGACCGATGATTCCAATGACTGGTTCGTTTCCTTCTCCAACTCGCTTCCGCTTACCCTCGAGTGCAGCGGCGATGAATCCGATGTCCACCTCAATCTCGCTACGACGCCGGTGAAAAAAGTGAAGGTGCAGGTAAATGATGGGGCTGTCTATCTCAAGATAGGCACGACCGAGCCGGATGTCGCCGTGACAGTGGAAGGCGAGAATTCGGAACTTCGCCTGCGCGTTCCGGAAAATGCCGGACTCAAGGTAACCGGCGTGGAAGATGAGACCTATCTTTCGCGTTTCAACCTGGTCCGTCGCAATGGATCATTCATCTCCGAAGGATTTGATACGTTGAGCAACAAGATACAGGTCGATCTGGATGACCGGCTCAGTTCGCTGAATATCGATTACTATTGATTCACTTTTTCTTCCTCCAGTACGGAGCCGATTCGTGAAGGCAAGCGCGGATCGGCTCTCGTTTTTTTGACCCGCATAAAGTGGTTGCGTTCTCCGCCCGACTTTCTTTGATTCCGGTTATCAGGAGTATCAATCTATCATGACACGACACATCTTTGCGCTTGGTATCCTACTTGCACTATTCGCCGCGTGCGGCGGCTCGGAGAATTCGGTTCAGAAATCGGGCCGGGTGCTCAGGGTCGGCACCGACGCCACCTACCCGCCGTTTGAGACGGTCAATACGGAGACCGGTCAGCCGGAGGGGTTTGATATCGACCTGATCACCGAAGTCGCCCGTCGCAATGGTTGGACCACCGAGTTTATCATTACGCCATTTGACGGAATGATCCCCGGATTGCAGGGGGAGAAGTACGATGTCGCCATCTCGTCTATTACCATTACGCCGGAACGCGCGGCGGTCGTGAATTTCTCCAAGCCATATTACACCGCGGGCCAGGTGGTCGCCGTACTGTTGGATAACAATACGATTACAGGTATTGCGGACCTTCCCGGCAAACGCGTCGGTGTGCAATTGGGTACGACCGGCGAACTGATGGCCCAGCGAACCGAGGGGCTACAGGTCTTTTCGTATGACAATATTGGCGCGGCATTTATTGACATGGCGAACGGGAATCTTGATGCCGTCCTGAATGATTATCCGACTACCCAGGCATACATCCGCTCGCATACTTCGGCGAAGACAGTGGGGGATATCCTGAGCCGCGAGCAGTATGGGATCGCGATCCGCAAGGGGAATGATTCGCTCCTCGCGCAGATCAATACCGCGCTGGACGCGATCCGTTCAGATAGTACCTATATTGACATGCACCTCAAGTGGTTTGATACACCTCCGGCAGAATGACCGAGGTAGTGGATTGGATTGGGTTGAATGGATGCAAGGAAATTTCCCTCTACATTTCATAGAATGAGCGTGACCGCTACTTGACCTGACCAATCGGGAAGCATAGATTTCGCCCCATGACAACGAAGAACAACTCGCATCCGCAAAATTGTGTGATAGCCCTCGACGGACCTGCCGGGTCCGGCAAGTCGACCACCGCCCGGCTTCTGGCCGCGCGTCTGCATTATAACTATCTCGATACTGGCGCCATGTATCGCGCCCTGACAGTGCTCGCTTTGCGGCGACGTATTCTCCCGTCCGATGGCCTCCTTCTGAAACGACTCGCCGATGAAATGCATATCCGCTTTGAGACTCACGCCGATGTTAATCGAATATTCGTCAACGAAGAGGATCTGACCGAAAGGATCCGCACTCCCGAGATCAACCGCCATGTCTCGGAGGTTTCCGCTCATCGCGGAGTCCGCGAAGCGATGGTCGCCAAACAGCAGGAGCTTGGGAAGCTTGGGAATATCGTCGCAGAAGGACGTGATACCACGACCGTTGTTTTTCCCGACGCTCACCTGAAGATCTACTTGGATGCCTCACTGGAGTGCCGCGCGCAGCGCCGTATGCTCGACCTGCTGAAAATGGGGGTCGAAACCAGCCTCGAGGAGCAGGAAAATGACCTGCGCCGTCGCGACAATTTCGATTCCGGGCGTCAGCACTCTCCGCTTCGCAAGGCCGATGACGCGTATGTGATAGATACCACTATCCTGACCATCGAGGAACAGGTGGACCGGATAGTCGCGCTGCTCAAGTCCAACGCCAAGGCAAAATGAAGATCCTGTATTATCTGGGTTGGTCAGTCACCCGGATCATCAGCAAGCTGGTCTTTCGCATCAGAGTTTCCGGTCAGGAACATTTCCCTGAGTCGGGGGGATTTATTCTCGCCACCAATCATATTTCCTATTACGATCCTCTGCTGGTAGGCTCCTGGGCGCCCCGCCAAGTTTACTTTTTTGCCAAGCAGGAGCTGTTTAAGAACAAGATATTTGGATGGATCATTCGGCAGACCAACGCGCTTCCGGTGAAACGCGGGGCAGTGGATCGCCAGGCGCTGCAGATGTCGCTGGACGTCATCGCCAGCGGCTACGGCCTGACCATTTTTCCCGAAGGGACAAGGTCAAAAACAGACGGTTTTCTCGACCCCAAGCCGGGGGTCGGCCTGCTCGCGGTTAAGGCGGGGTGCATGATAGTCCCGGGCTACGTCCACGGGTCAAACAAGCTCAAGGATTGCTTCTGGGGACGGGACAGGATGGCAATCAAGTACGGTGAGCCGTTTTCGGCAGGCTGGGTGATGTCCTTTTCCGAGAAAGATGATGGCTACCAACAGATTGCGGCGGCTGTGATGGTCCGCATTGCCGCACTCAAGGCCAGTACTTTGGAAGCGAATAATCGCCGGTGATCCAGCCGATTCGGGCAAAAATCCGCTTGAAATATCCCGATATCCTGTTATATATGAAGGCTACTTCCTAACGCTTTGATGATCATAGTGTAGAAGGAGGACGTTTCGCTGGTTTTCCGTAAGGAAAAAATCAAAACCGGCGGAGTGAATGTAAGGAGGTTCTTTTAGTTTCATGGCAGTTGCCAAACGTACCATCAAACCCGCTGAGGCCAAGACGAGCAAACGCAAAGCTACGGCCGCACGCAAAACAACCAAAACCAAAACCAAAATCACCAAGCGGGATTCCGAAGTCACCGTGATCACAACCGCGATCACGCAGGAAACGGATCTTGCAGAACGCGTAACGACAGCCCGCCGCCAGCGTGTGGCGGAAAAAGCGTCGACCCGTTCCGGCCCGGTGATGCCTGCCGAACCCCAGGAAGTCGCCGCCATTAAGGTGACCGACGTTTCCGGTGTCGTTTACGACAAAGCTGACTACGATGCCATGGTCGAAATGTATGACTCGACCATCAAAGACATCAAAGAAGGCGAGATCGTCCGCGGCCGTATCCTCGGGGTCACTCTTAACGACGTCATTGTCGACGTTGGTTTCAAATCCGAAGGGATCATCCCGATCAACGAGTTCAGCATCCCGCTGAATATCAAGGTCGGCGACCCGATCGACGTCTATCTCGAACAGATCGAAGACCAGAACGGCCAGTTGCTGCTTTCTAAACAGAAAGCCGACTTCATGCGCGTCTGGGATCGCATCCGCGAGGTACACGACTCCGGCGAGACCATCCCGGGTCGTATCGCCCGCCGCATTAAAGGTGGCGTGGTGGTCGATATCATGGGAGTCGACGCCTTCCTGCCCGGCTCGCAGATATCTCTGCGCCAGGTGCCGGACTTTGACGCCCTGATCAACCAGACCATCGATGTCAAGATCATCAAGCTGAACAAGAGCCGCCGCAATATCGTCGTCTCGCGTCGCGTGGTGCTTGAAGAAGAGCGCGAGAAAATGCGCTCGACCCTGCTCAACGAAGTGCAGGTCGGTCAGGTCCGTCAGGGGTATGTCAAGAATATCACCGATTTCGGCGTCTTTATCGATCTCGGCGGTGTGGATGGCCTGCTGCATATCACCGATATGTCGTGGGGTCGCATCCGTCACCCCAGCGAGATGGTCTCCCTGGGAGACAAGATCGATGTCAAGATCCTGGATTTCGATGAGAAAACATCCCGTATTTCTCTTGGCCTGAAGCAAATGACCCCGTACCCGTGGGAGAATATCGAAGAGAAGTACCCGCTTGGTAAGAAGGTGACCGGCAAGGTCGTTTCCATTACCGATTACGGTGCGTTCGTCGAGCTCGAAAAGGGTATCGAAGGTCTCATTCATATTTCCGAGATGTCCTGGACCCAGCATATCAAGCACCCCTCCAAGATCATGAATGTTGGAGACAAGGTTGACGCGATCGTGCTTTCCGTGGACAAAGAGAACGAAAAGATCTCGCTCGGTATCAAGCAGATGGAACCGGATCCGTGGCTGACGATCGAATACAAGTATCCGATCGGCAAAGTGGTCTCCGGCAAAGTCCGCAACCTGACCGCCTTTGGCGCGTTCGTCGAACTGGAAGAAGGGATTGATGGCCTGGTGCATATCTCCGATATGTCCTGGACCAAGCGCATCCAGCACCCGTCCGAAGTAATGAAGAAGGGTGACAAGGTCGACGTGAAGGTGCTGAAGATAGACCACGAGAACCGTCGCATTTCGCTCGGCTTCAAGCAACTGCTTGATGATCCGTGGCCCGAACTGGCCAAGCGGTTCGCGATCGGCTCCGAGTGCCTCGGCACGATCACGAAAGTGCTCGATCGCGGTGTGGTGGTTGACCTCGGCGATGATGTCGAAGGGTTTGTCCCGGCCGCCCAGTTGGCCGCCAAGGATCTGACCGACCCGACCGGCGTCTTCAAAGAGGGCGAGCAGGTGCCGCTGCAGGTTATCGAATTCGACCGGAACCAGCACAAGGTGATCCTCTCTGCCGTCGCGTATTTCAAGAAGCGCGACCGTGCGGAGTTCGAGGAATACCTCGCGGCGCATCCGACGCAGAACTCTAGCGCTATGGCTGATGCCATGCCGGAAGAACTGCGCGCGGAGGTTGCTCCGGAACCGGCCGAAACCTCAGCCGAAGCTCCGGCCTCATCCGAAGAGAACGAAATGTAAGCCAAGAGGTTTGCAGATAGAGAACCCGGTCTTTTGAAGGCCGGGTTTTTTTGTGCTTGAATAGACTACAACTGTCAGTTGCGCGTGAATGGGCTGATCACTTCTTGCCGTACTTATGTTCCGTAAACCGCTTCCACCCCTTCTTATTCTTTGATTCTACCGCCCAGCTAACCGTTCCGTCTTCGTTCGGCCAGTAGATCATCCGCGCCAACCCGGCAGGCATTTCAGCCTCAAAGCAGACCGCCTCGGGATGGACATCAGTGCCGTCCGCCAGTTTCCCTTCCGAGCGTTTGCCGTCGGATGTGAAAGACCAGAAGGAGAGTGATCCATCAGCGCCCGGCCCATAGATCGCATGTTCGAGGTAGGCTCCTTTGCCGAATTTCCATTCCGCCTCAAGCTGGACATAGGTCCCGTTGAGGATTGAGGTGAATGTCCGGGTGCACTGCACTTTCCCCATTGGGCTGTCGCCGGTAGCGGTCCAGGTCCCGATGAGCGGGTCGAGCGGGCCGAGTTTCCCGCGCCCTTTCTTCCAGTTCGACGATGATTTGGCCATGACAATTTTTCCCTGCTGAGTTGAATAAAGACTCGGACAATCTACAATATGCGGCTCAACCAGTGAATCATATTCAGCAGGAATTGTGGATTCTGGGCCGCTTCCGGCTGGCTCATTCCAACCTGGCGGCGCTCTGGGCCGGCCAGTTGAGCGGTGAACATGGCCGCTTCGCCGACCACAGTCACCCGTCCTTTGCCAAACTCCCGCACCGCCGCCTGATACCAGCCTTTGATATCAACTTTGGGCGTGCTGTCATTAAATTGCCAGGCTACCTGCGGCATATATGAGGCCATATTCTCCCCAAAGATCAGCAGTCCGACAATTGATGAATCTCCGGTGAATGCCTCGCCTGTAAAGGTGACCACGGAATCAACCTGTTCATGTTTGGATTTGCCATTGGTGATAGGGTGATCGGTCAATGTTCCATCTGCACTTCGGAAGTAATCGTTCCCGCCCGGCGCATCTGCTTTGGTGGCAAATCCGTTGTTGAGCGTGAATCCGAACTCGCGCGCCAGATCCTCGGCGCATCCTGGAAACGGCATATGGTCGGCAATCAGCAGCAGTGAACCGCCATTCTTCACCCAGTTTTTAACCGCCGCAATTTCGTCCGGAGAAAACGCTGATGGCGTCGGGAGCGACCAATCCTCCACATTGCGCTCATTGAGCGCGTTGGCTATCACCAGGATCGACCCACGTGCCAGTGAATCCGCGGTGAAAGCACAGGCCAAAGGAAGTATTTGATACCCATCCGATCGCAGGAGATTCGCGAATGGATAGTATCGTCCTCCTGCCGTGTGGAAATTGTGATGGGCTTCATCGATCATCACCACCGGCCCAAGGTCCGGGGGATAGGCGGGGGAGAGGATATTCGGCCTGAACGCCGAATCCGGAACTTGCTGGGCGGCCGCCAGTCCGGCAATGGTGAACATCAGGAGAGTGAAGAGAATCGAACGCATATTATAGCCTCATGTTTGGCGATAACGTACCAGTTGTCCTATTAGACGATTTATCAGGCAGGAAGTTAACACTACATTTGCCAATTGGCCCTCAACAGCGTGACGGAACCACCCCTCAAAATCCCCTCCCGCCGTCGTCCATTTTGTGCTATATTCCGGCCGCTATGGCAGACCAGCAGCAGAAAACGATCGCCCTCCAGACCCTCGGATGTAGGCTCAATCAGTATGAGACCGAAAAGATGGCGGCTGAATTATATCCGTTCGGCTTCCGTCGAGCCGAACCGGGGGAGAAGGCTGATTTGACGATCATCAACACCTGCACGGTCACTCACCGCGCCGACTCCGACTGTCGCCAGATGGTCAAGAAAGCGGCGCGGGAGAATCCCGCGGGCAAAGTTGTGGTCGCCGGCTGCTATGTCGACAACTCTCCTGAAACCATTGGCGGTATCACGGGAGTCCATGTCCTGATAAAAAATCAGGAGAAGGAGAAGATCGCGTCCATCTTGCCGTCGCAACTCCCTGACCTGTTCGACCGCGAGCCGGATCGCTCCTGCTCGACGCATATCTCCGATTTCTACGGTCACAACCGCGCCTGGCTCAAAGTCTCCGATGGCTGCAACCAATGGTGCTCGTTCTGTATTATCCCTACTGTCCGCGGACGACTTCGCAACCGCCCGGTGAATGATATTATTGGGGAGATCAACTCACTCGTAAGCTCCGGCTACAATGAGATTGTCCTGACCGGCGTGCATTTGGGGCACTACAAAAATCGTCAGGTCGAACCGCAGGCAAGAAACCTTGCCGCGCTCTGCCGCATGATTCTCGACCGCACAGAGGTCAAACGTATTCGGTTGTCCTCGATAGAACCGCAGACAGTCCGGGATGATCTCGTCGATGTCTATCGTGAATCGTCGGGCCGCATCTGTCGCCACATGCATATCCCTTTGCAGTCTGGCTCTTCGCGCATTCTCAAGCTAATGCAACGCCCGTACGACCAGAACACCTACATCAAGCGCGTGACCGCGGTCAAAGAGGCGCAGCCGAACACGATTGTTGGCGCCGATGTTATAGTAGGGTTCCCCGGTGAAACGGACGCTGATTTCGCGCAGACCAGACGTTTGGCTGAGGCAGACCTTATCGACTATCTGCATGTCTTCAGCTATTCGGACCGCCCCGGTACTATCGCCTCCGGCATGTCCGATAAAATCGCACCGGAAGTCATCAAAGAGCGGAACGCGATCCTCTCAGAGATTTCAGAGCGAAACCGCGCCCGCGCGCATGGACGTCAGATCGGTGAGCGACTCGAGGTCATTGCCGAACACAAACGTCCGAATGATGACCAATTATTTGGCGTCGCGGATAATTTCATCAAGGTGAAGTTGCCGATTTCGCTCGACGGGGGGAAGCGGCTGATCCCCGTGACCATCACCGCCGCTTCAGATGACTTTGTCGAAGGTCAGGTTCTCTGAGAGTTGTCCACTCTCTGCTATTTCCAGGAATCTCCAGAATAGTCCGATGGCACGCCGAACGAGACGGCGAGATTAAACCCAAAAGCGTAGTCGATCCCCTGCCTGAGATCTTCATCTATATTGATGCGCCACTGCACTCCCGGTTCAAATGCCCCCAGTTTGAGTCGAGCGACCAGACCGGCGTAGGAGACTAGGCGTTCCGAAAAGTCCAGGTCGTTTTGCGTGAGCAAGATTCTCCCGCCATTAAAACTCCCGCACGATACCTTCCCGGAGGTAAATCCCAGAAATACTGAGTAGTCTATATATAGATCATCCCCTCCCTCGGTGGATCTGAGGGCGCTTGTCCCAATCGTGATTCGCGCGTCAAGCGGACTTGTCAGATTGGGCTCACGCCAGCCAAAGTCGACTCCAGTAGTGTATACTTTCGGCAGAAAGGCTTCGAACCGGTCGAAAGCGGTGGAGATGCCGAGTGCATTGGCCGGCCACTGATCTTCACTCGCCAACGGAAACCTGAAATCCGCGCTTGCGAAAAAGCCGCCGTTGCCAAATGGCTGTTCCAGACCGATAACAGGATTGCCGATCGTCAGCTGATCCTCCTCAAACCAGTAATAGCATTGATTGTAGGAACACTCCCAGTAATAGGGGCGATTCTCTTCGCGAACATCCAGATTGACGAATGGTACTTCCCAGAACAGGATCAGGTTGTCGCTGACGTAGTGTCTGCCTCCAATGAATCCAACCGTGTTCAGAATGCTTCTATTCGGATCCCACTCAGAATTGTAATGGGGTTTCTGTATCTCAAGGGTCAGCGCGGATCCGCGCTCCGGGTACCACCAAGCAGGTTGGGCCAAAATGGAACTTGATTCTGACAGAACGATAATGATAGCTAAAACGAAGACGAAAAAGAGGCGACTGCGCATACGAACTCCCGGCAACGTTAACGCGAGGATATCAACCGCAATTTCGTTGTCCACCGGCCATTCTGTCAACTGGGAATTGGCTATTCAGTAATCCATCAAAAAGTACTTGAACCGCCTTGTGCGCTAGCGTATACTCTCGCAACTCGTTGAACGACCGACAGTATGTTTGATAAACAGCGCACCGTTAAATCGCCAATCTCCTTGTCCGGCATAGGGTTGCATACCGGCAATCCGTGTACCATGACCTTCCGTCCGGCTCCGCCGAATCACGGAATTGTCTTTGTCCGGACCGATATTCCCGGCAAGCCGTCCGTTATCGCGGATATTGACCACGTGGTCGATATCTCGCGTGGGACGACCCTGCAACAGGGGGAGGCACGTGTTCACACGGTCGAGCATGTCCTTGCGGCATTCGCCGGACTCCAGATCGATAACATGATCGTCGAGTTGGACAATAACGAACCTCCGATAGGTGATGGTTCGGCCAAACCGTATGTCGACAAGTTGCTCGAGGCCGGCATTGTGAGTCAGGATGCCGACAAGTATTACCTGGAGATTGACGGACCCATGTCGTACAGCGAAAAAGATCGCGGTGTCGACTTGGTGGTAGCGCCATCAGATGACCTGCGGATCACGTTCTTGATAGATTACCGCAACCCCGCGTTGGGTACACAGTACACGACCTTACAGAATCTCGAACAGGAATTTGTCGAGGAATTCGCGCCCGCGCGGACATTTTGTTTCCTCTCCGAGGTTGAGCAGCTTAAGGCCCACGGGCTGATAAAGGGTGGCGGTCTGGATAACGCTGTCGTGATCTATGACTCAGATCTCGGGCAGGTCGAGGTTGACCGCATTCAGAAGGCGCTGAATCTGCAGGAAAAGGCGTTTGTCGGGAAGACCGGCATTATCAACGATGTCCCGCTTCGATTCTACAACGAGCCTGTTCGACACAAAACGCTGGATCTGCTCGGCGATCTCTTCCTGATCGGTGTGCCCTTCAAAGGTCACGTTCTGGCGGCGCGGTCAGGACATAAAGCGAATGTGGCACTTGCTCGCAAAATGCGCGAGCTGTACAAGAAAAAACAGATAGCCTCGCGATATCCATCCAATGGTGTCTTTTTCGATATCCAATCTATCCTCAAGATCATGCCGCATCGATACCCGTTCCTGCTCATCGATCGAGTTCTCGATCTCGAGCCGGACAAACGGGTCGTGGCGATCAAAAACGTGACCATCAATGAGCCGTTCTTCCAGGGACACTTCCCTGGTCATCCGATCATGCCGGGTGTACTCATTCTTGATGCGATGGCCCAGGCGGGAGGGATACTACTGTTGAACGCCATTGAGAATCCTCAGACCAAACTCGTTTATTTCATGTCCATAGATAACGCTAAATTCCGCCGGCCGGTGACTCCGGGTGACCAACTTCGTTTCGAACTCGACATGCTGACGTTCCGACGCAATACCTGCAAGATGAGCGGACATGCCTATGTTGGAGACACACTGGTGACCGAGGCCGACTTTATGGCAATGGTGATTGACCGATGACCAAAATTCACAGCTCCGCGATCATTTCCCCCAAAGCACAACTGGCCGACGATGTAACCGTCGGGCCGTACGCCGTGATCGAAGACAATGTCACTATCGACTCCGGCGCCGTTGTCGGTTCGTCGGTACTCCTCGCGTCCGGAACCATGCTCGGCAAGAACGTGAAGATCTCCCATGGCGCGGTGATCGGGACCAACCCGCAGGATCTCAAATTCGGCGGCGAAGTGACCAAAGCGATCATCGGCGACAACACGGTCGTGCGTGAGTTCGCGACGATCAATCGCGGCACCAAATATCATATGCAGACAGTGGTCGGCCAGAATTGCTTCATCATGGCCTACGCGCACATCGCGCATGACTGCATTGTCGGCAATAATGTCATCATGGCAAACTCGGTCAACCTGGCCGGGCATGTCGA
>JAYRFH010000325.1:0-11366 GCA_041908405.1 Candidatus Zixiibacteriota bacterium | reverse complement strand
TGGTTCTTCGCCCAGCCTAAACCGAACGGCCCCGATCTCAACCAGGCGATTGGAGAGGGCCCAGAGGCCGGTGGTCTCGGTGTCGAAAGCGACCAGCGCGCGGTCGCCAAAGAGCTGGCGGTGTAATTCCGGCAGAGTCATTGGTTTAGTATACCGGCCCACGGAGAGTTGACAAACACTTTTTGAGGAGTATCTTAAGGGCGGAGGTTATGTTATGATCATTGAACTAACGCCTCGTCGCCTTCCCGCCGCCCATACCAAAGCGGTGCTCTCGTATGCTTTCTACTACAACGCTTTGGCCGGTTCGGGCCTCCAGGACGAATAGTCCCCGTTCCCCTTGCGCAATTGCGCACGCTGTTTCTGAGACCAATCAACATTTCAATATGGAGTAGCCAATGGCTGCGAAAGAAGTTGTCATCAGTGGTGCAGACCTGACGATCGATCAGGTGCACGAAGTAAGTCGGAATCGCGCGACGGTCAAGCTTGCGCCGGAAGCGGTCAAGGCGATCGAAGCAAGTCGCAAGGTGATCGAGAAGAAAGTGGCCGCCGGAGTCGCGGTCTATGGCGTGACTACCGGGATCGGTGAGTTTGCCCGTATCCAGATATCCCCCGAGCAGGGGATGGAACTGCAGAAGCGAATCGTCTATTCCCACGCCGCGGCGGTCGGGAAGATCATTCCTGAAGAGGATGTTCGCGCGGCGATGCTACTTCGGGTGAACTGCCTGTCAAAAGGATTTTCCGGCGTGCGTCCACTCATTGTCGAGACATTGATCGCCATGCTCAATAAAGGGGTTCATCCGGTGGTCTATCAGAAGGGGTCACTGGGGACATCGGGCGACCTGTCACCTCTCTCAATGATCGCCGAGGTTGTCATGGGTGAGGGGCGCGCGTTTTATAACGGCAAGATGATGCCGGGTGGTGAAGCGATGAAGGCGGCGGGGATTGCGCCGGTCGTGCTCAGTTTCAAAGAGGGGCTGGGGATAATCAACGGTACACAGGCCTTCACAGGTGTTGGCGCGCTGGCGATCTATGACGCGATCAAAGTTGCGAAGAATGCCATTATCGCGGCGGCGATGACGGTCGATGTGGTATCATCATCGGTGGGCTGTTTTGATGCCCGCGTGCATAAGATCCGCAATCATCGCGGACAACAAGTGGTAGCAGAAAACATCCGCCGCCTTATCGCCGGTTCGGAAACCATTCCAGGGAATGTCGGCAAGGTACAAGATGCGTATTCACTCCGCTGTATTCCTCAGATTCTGGGTCCTTCAATTGATGCTCTGGCTTACTGCACCAAGGAGCACCTTGATGAGATCAATGGTGTGAGTGATAATCCGCTCTTTTTCGCGGCCGAGGATGAATACCTGGCGGCCGGGAATTTCCATGGCCAGCCGGTGGCGATGGCGCAGGATTTTCTGGCGATCGCGATCGCGGAGTTTGCGGATCTGGCGGAACGCCATACGAACCGTATGATGAATCCGGTTTTGTCGGGACTTCCAGATTTCCTGGTGGAAGGGAAAGGACTCAACTCCGGTCTGATGGTGGCGCAGTATTCACAGGCGGCGCTAATCTCTGAGAACAAGATGCTGGCACATCCGGCGGTGGTGGATAACGTGTCGGTTTCGGCGGATCAGGAGGACCACGTCTGCATGGGCTCAGTCACCGCGATGAAACTGACCGAGTGCATCCGCAATACGGAGATATGCCTGGCGATCCAGTTGATGTCCGCGGCGCAGGCGCTTGATTTCCGTCGTCCGCTAAAAGGCGGCAAGGGGACTGAGGCGGCGTACAAGGTAATCCGCGCCAAGCTGACCAAGCTGGTAGATGACCGTCCGCTTTACCCGGATATCGAGATCGTGACCGAAATGGTGCGCGATGGGTCGATAATCGCGGCTGTGGAGGCGGCGACGGGCGAAGTGAAGCTCTGAGTTTTGCCGTGACTTCAAAGAAAGGCGCTCGTATGAGCGCCTTTTCTATTTTATGGGAGTTGAGAGCTGGTCGGCCAGTTGCATGTAGATCTGCATGCGGCGCTGTAAGCGGGCGAAGCCTACCAGATCATGTTGGCGATAGTCAACCGCGTAGTTGGTCAGTGAGTAGAGGTCGCTGGTACGGTAGAACGAAGGGGGGAGACCGACCCAAGAGGTATAGTAGCGGTCACCCTCGATAAAGCCCATTTTGTTCAGGATGTTTACCGACACAAAGCCGGGGTCATCCTCCGGCAAGTTAAGCAGGTCGCGCCCCCAACTGGCATGAGTGTAACTCCCACCGAGAATACCCATCACTGTCGGAATGATGTCGACTTGCCCCCCGACCACCGAGACTCGTTTTCCTTCTGTCCCCAGAAGCGCGGGGGAATAGATGAGGCATGGGACACGGAACTGCAAAGGATGAGGTGTGGGCGCGGCGGGGACCAGCTTGTTGTGATCGCTGACAAAAATAAAGATGGTTGAGTCAAAGAGTGGGAGAGTCTTCATGGAATCGATAAATCTTCCCAGCGCCCAATCGGCATAGTGATGAGCATTGCGGACACGAGATTCTTCGGAGTCATCAGGATAGACTTGAACCGATGAATCCGGCAGGTCGAACGGCTCATGATTGGAAAGAGTCAGGTGAGTGATCTGGAACGGTCTGGGGAGACTGTCCGCCACATGGACCAAGCGGTCGAAGGTGATATGGTCGGGGATACCCCATTTGGCGAAGATATACTCGCGCCCGAACTGATTCTCCCCCATGAAATGCTGAACGCCATGGGTCTTGAAAAAACCTTCCATATTGTCGAATACTAAGTCGCCGCCATAAGTGAACAGAGTAGTGTATTCTCGTGCTTGAAGAATCTCAGGGAGCGTGATAAACGGGTGCTCAGCCTGATAGCGATCAAGGATGGATCTTCCCGGAAGCGAAGGGAAACTACACAAGGTTCCCGCGAGGCCGTACTTGGTGCGGGAGCCGGTGGCGTAGAACTGGTCGAAAAGAATACCGTGCGCGGCCAGGCTGTCGAAGCGCGGGGTGAGATTGAGGTCGGAGCCGAGCGCGCCGGTGTAGCGACCGGTCCAGCTCTCCATCAAGACCAGCACGATATTTGGACGAGAGCCGAATTTCTCAGGCGCGATCACTTCACGAAGAAGTGATTCGTCAGGCTCCAGCCACCGTTCATTTGGAGCAGCGAGCATGGTCTGGACAGTATCAAGCGCATGCTCTGTCGGGACAAATGGGAAGCGGAAACGTTCAGGCGTATACACCAGCCGAGGGTCGTGGCCTTCTTCTTTGAATGCTTTGCCCAGCGTGTAGATGCCGTTCAGACCGAGTTGATTGACAAACTCGTTGTCGCTGATGTAGGCGACACCCCAATCGATCGGGGAAAGGCCGGTTCGTCCGCGAATACCGAGAAAAGCCAGCGCAAAGGCGAGGAGGAACCAGGCAATCTGAGAGGGCCACGAGATTCGTGGTGGCAGTGACTCCGTCTTCTTCAGGAGGAAGCGAAAGAAGAGAAAACAGCCGACCGTGAGAATGATCCATGCGGCGATAGAGGGCCAAAAGAGCGGGTCGGTGACGGTCACATGCCAGGTTGTCTTTCCGCCTGTAGCGACATATTGCAGGGCTTGAAAATTAAGGTGGGAGTCAAAGTGAGAGAAATACCTGATATCGGCGAGCAGTACAAACGCCATCAGTGAATAGATGGTGGTCAGGAAAATATGCAGAGATCGCCGTACGATGGCTTGTCGCAGATCGAGCCAGGGAAGAACTACCATCGGAAGGAGCAGCGCAAGGAGGATGACGACAGTGTCGAAGCGGAGGCCGACAAGGAAAACCTGCGACAGTTCGCCGATCGATGGATGATTGGCGCGCTCGCTGAAGATTAAGAACATCGCCACGCGGTAGGCGAGGAATATCGCCAAACCAAAAAGGTAGGAGGTTCCGAGAAGGACCAACCAGCGCGGTGGCCTGAGATAGTTACGCAAAGGAGCCGTCATCTGCATGAGAGGAGATAACGGCTCCGGAGATTGAACGCAAGTAGAAGAATGTCAGCGGATGTCTTCGAGCACGACCGCAGTACCGTAGACCAAAAGTTCGGCAGTGCCGGCCATGATCATGGAGGTCTGGAAGCGAGCCATGATAATGCCGTTTGCGCCCATTGATTCGGCATCGGCAACCATTCTATCGAGCGCCTGTTCGCGCGATTCGGCCAACAACTTGGTATAATTGTTAACCTCACCTCCGACCAAATTTTTCAGGAAGGCGAGAATATCCTGTCCGACATGGCGTGCCCGGACGGTGTTTCCCTTGGCCAGACCGATCACTTTGACGACACGTTTCCCCGGAATTTCGTTAGTGGTCACAACTATCACTTAATTACCTCCCGGTAGCGGTCGTTTTTGTAGGCGAAGATGCGTTCGCGAATGACGGAGATGGTCAGGACGATCAGGCCACAGAGGAGGCCGGTCACGCCGATCTTGACGATCCAGGAAATTCGCGCATCGGCGTACAGTGTCGAGAGCATCTGGATCACGCCGTAACAGGCGAGGATCGCGGCGCTGGCGGAAAAGAGAATCCAGCCGAGGCCGCGCTCGGTTTTCTTGTAGAGGGATGACCAATAGGTCTCCCAGACTGCATCAGGCAAGTCAGCGTACTTCACAGAGTCGGTCACCCTCTTCAGTTTGGTGAATTGTCCCAGTTCATCCCGCAATTCGGGATTACGCTGGAGTTCCTGTTCGAATTCCGCGCGTTCCGCCTCGGACAGTTCGTCATCGAGGTAGCCCGCCAGAAGTTTGTGCCACCGTTCATCCATCGGTCTGCCTCATGAGGTTGGCCAGTTTCTTCCTGGCGTAGTAGAGGCGGGACATGACTGTTCCGCGGGGTATCCCAAGAGTTGAGGCGATCTCATCGTAGGACATCCCGCGAAAGTGCTGCAGCGTGATGATCTCCCGATCGTCGAAATCGAGTCGCAACAACGCCGCGCGAAGTCTCTGGAGAGTTTCCGCCTCGATGACCTGGTCTTCGGGCGAGGAGGCGTCGGAGACCAGATACTCCGTGTCCTCGATCGGCTGTGATCGCTTGGCGGCGATTTGCCGGCGTTTCAGCCAGGTCTTGCTCAGGTTGGCGATGATCGCATGGAACCAGGGGAGGAAAGGCTGTTTCTGGTCGTAGGTATCCGCCGAGCGATAGACGCGGAGGAAGGCCTCCTGCGAGATATCGTAGGCATCCTCGCGGTTACCGACCATGCCGAGCGCAGTCCGGAAGGCCATCTTTTTATGTTTCTCGACCAACGCGGCGAGCGCTTTTTTGTCTCCGGATCTGATACTCATAACCAATGTGGTGTCGTTATCAACACGTTCCATGCTTGTTTACTCCGAATACTCGCGGTTCGCGAAGATATTCAATCGCTGCTACGAGTTTTTGGGTGCTGGAGTTTAGGTAATCGACAGAAATCGGCGACGCAAGTTTAAATATATGATGGAAAAGGAGATAGCGATGAGATATCGAGGGATGGTCTTGGTCGGTTGCCTGCTATTATTGTCAGGGGTCGCAATGGCGGGAACCAATGATCCGTTGGTGGCGACGTACTCGATAGTCGCCTGGGATAGCGCGACAGGTGAGTTTGGCGCGGCGGTACAGTCGCATTACTTCAGGGTAGCGGATGTCATCTGGGCGGAAGCGGGAGTTGGCGCGGTGGCTACGCAGTCATTTGTTGATTTTTCGTACGGCCCGCTTGGTCTGGCCATGATGCGAAACGGCAAGCCAGCACCCAAAGCGCTTGAGGGATTGTTGGCGAGTGATTCGACCAATCAGGCGCGGCAGGTGGCGATGATCGATCGGTATGGTCGAGTCGCGGCGTATACCGGGCCGAGTTGTATCGACGCAGCAGGGCACAGAATGGGGAAAGGATATTCCTGCCAGGCCAACTTAATGCTCAAAAACACGGTGTGGGACGCCATGGCGAAAGCGTTTGAGACGACAAGCGGTCCTTTGGCCGAGCGGATGATGGCGGCGCTGGAAGCAGCGCAACGTGAGGGCGGAGATATACGAGGAATGCAGTCGGCAGCAATCTTGGTAGTAACCGGGAAGCCAACCGGGCAGGTATGGAAAGACAGAGTCATTGATTTGCGAGTGGATGATAGTCCGGAGCCGCTGAAGGAGCTTCGGAGACTTCTCGACTTAAACAAGGCGTATCGGTTCGTTGACCGAGGGGATGAATTGGTGACGGAGGGGAAAGTAGATGAGGCTGAAATTGCCTATGCTGAGGCCGCGAATCTTGCTCCAGGTAACAACGAGATTCTCTTTTGGGAAGCGATGACGCTTGTCCAGAATGGACGGGTCGAAAAGGCGCTTCCAATATTCAAATCTGTGTTTAAGGCGGAGCCTATCTGGAAAGAGCTGGTGCCGCGGTTGGTCAAGCCGGGACTCCTGCAGGATGATCCGAAAACGATCGAGTTAATTCTCAAACAGTGAGGCTCCATGAAAAAAGCGTGCTCTTTGGATGAAGAGCACGCTTGCCTATCTCGAGAACTGATCCAGTCTATTTGAAGACTATGGGGAGGCTGAGCGTGTCTTGTCCTCGCTCGACAATGACCGTCGTACAGTCGCCTTTGCTGAACTTGGTGAGAGCGTTCATGTAGGCGGACATATCATCGATGACCAACGTGCCGAGGCGGATGATGACATCGCCTTTGAGTATCCCGGCGCGTTCGGCCGGGCGGTCAGGGGAGACGCCATCGACTTTCACACCTTTTACCTGCGCGATATAATCCGGCATGATGCCGAGGGTCACTTTGAATGCGGCGCGCTGACGCCCTTCGTCGGGATCTTTGGTCTTCTGGAAAGTGAGGGGCGTAGTCAGTGAATCAAAGTGCCAGGCGATGTCGGAGACGAGGGAGACGACCTTGAAGATACCTTCCTGGTCGATCTTGTCGGGCGTGTCACTTGGCTTGTGATAATCGACATGGGCGCCGGTGAAGAAATGCAGGACCGGGATGCTGTTATTATAGAATGCGGTGTGGTCGGAGGGGCCGGTTCCAGGCTCGCGGAACGCCATTTTGAGGCTGTCTCGCTTCAGGTCTTTGAAGTAGTTGGCGAACTCGGTGCAGGTGCCGGTGCCGAAGACCGCCAGGCCGTTCTCCTGTTCTTTCAGGCGGCCGATCATATCCATATTGAGCATCATGCGGGTTTTGGCCAGGTCGACTGTCGCGTTTTTGGCGTAGTACGAGGAACCAAGGATACCCGCTTCTTCGCCGGAATAGGCGGAGAAGAGAATCGAATAGTGCAGTTGGTCTTTGTGTGACGCGAAATAGTTCGCCAACTCAAGAAGCCCGGCGGTACCGGAAGCGTTGTCATCAGCACCGTAGTGAATCTTCTTTTCTTTCTCAGTATACCGAGACGCTTCAGTTCCCCAACCAAGATGATCAAAATGCGCGCCGATTACGACAGTCGTGTCGCTAGTGGCCGGGAGGTATCCCAGGACATTGTAGCCAGTGTCCTTGATCGGGGTTAGTTCGACCTCGCCGGTGATACCGGTGAGCTTTGGTTCATCTAATGTCTGGCCGAGGCGCCTGAGGGCGGCATGCCGAATATGCACGATCGGTATATCTTTCGGGGTGACGTGAGTCATTCCCATAGAGCGGAGAGAGTCATCTTCACCAGAGGGAGTGATGAAGAAGATAGCCGCAGCTTTGCGGTTTATGGCAGTTAGGATCTTATCAGTGAGACTGCTATATTTGCTGAAATCAATGTGTGGATTGACGGAATCCGGTGGGGCGAACCGTTTGATGAGGACGGCTTTGCCTTCGACATTCAGACCGGCATAGTCGTTGTACACGCTGTCTTCAGTTACAATACCGAAGCCGACCGGAACGATGACATCGAACGCAAACGGCTTGCTGGCTGAGTTGGAGACGGGCGTCCATTCTTCGGTTATTTTGAGTTGAGCTTTGTTGACCAACAAGCTGTTCTTTGGTCCCTGGCTGATTCGCTTAACGAATTCAAACGGCTGGAGGTAACCATCGGTCCCTTTTGGCTCAAGGCCGGCCGCTTTGAATTGCGCGGCGATATATTGGGCGGCTTTCCATTCGCCCGGTTCGCCGACCTCGCGGCCCTCGAGTGAGTCGGAAGCCAGGATCTCTATGTGAGTCTGGATCGACTGTGGGGTGATTCTATAAGATTCTGTTCCTGCGGCCAGAACGATCGAGGCCAGCATGGGAGCGAAAATCCATAGGCGGTTAGCCTTCATTGACATACATCTCCTTATACACGCCAAACATAGTTCGCCGAATATAGGCGCGGAGGGACGGTTTGTCAGCCGGTTTTTGGTCTCGAAAGGTCCAAAATAGATTGCTTTCGGTGGTCCCATACCTATATTGGGAGCCAAGTTAACTGGAAGGAATGGTTTCTGATGTCTGATAAATTCTGTCCTCAGTGTGGCGCGAAAGTGGTCGGCGGAGCGAAGTTTTGCTCCGAATGTGGTACGCCGGTTGGCACCGGTGTCTCCAAGCCGGGAGGTAAGAAAGAGGCACCCAAAAGCAGTATGCGTGATCTGCTGATCGTGGTTGGTGTTCTGGCAGTGGTAGCAGTCGGGTACTTTCTTATGGCCGAGAAGCCGGAAACACCGCAACGTCCGCAACAGCAACAGCAAACACAGCAGCAGTCGCAAGGGATGCAGAATATCGATCCGCACGCCGATGAGAATCTCTCCATGGCGATGTTGGACTCACTCCCGAAGGACTATCAGTCATTGATCCAGATGGCGTATCATTATCATGATCTGGGGAGCCAGTCGCGGAATACACAGCAGTTTGCTATCGCGGCCGAGATTTACAAGCGCGCGTTGGCGATAGATTCATCGGACCCGAATGTGCGGGTTGACTACGGCGCGGTGTTGCACGGGATGGGGCTTCCGCAGCGGTCGGTGGAAGAGTTCGGCAAGGTGCTGATGGCGAACCCACGCCACGGGATCGCCAATTTTAATATGGGGATAGTGCATCACGATATCGGGAATGCCGACTCGGCCAAGTTCTATTTCAAGCGGTATCTTGAGTATGAGCCGAATGGTCCGGCGGCACAGTCAGCGCAGGCGTTTCTCCAGGAACTCGGCGGCTGATCACACCTCGCTAAGCGCTCTATTTTTGCATTGAATCGGGAAGGGGATTATCATTTCTTTCCCGTATGACTCCGCACATCATCCAGAACAAGTTGATCGGGCCGGTAGTGGATCTGGTGTTCCCGGTGCTTTGCCTGGGGTGCGGCGGTCAGACTGATTCGCCGATCTCAGTATGTGATCGATGTCTTTCGGGGATCGACCGATATACCGAACCATTCTGCCTTAACTGCAAGCGTCAATTGTTTGACCGACCGGATTGCCCGGACTGCGGTCGCGATGCGTGGCTGCTTTTTCCATACGGCAATTATATAGACCCGCTCAAAGAGATAATCATCTCATTCAAGTTCCGGTCCCTGACCGGGGCGTGTGATTTCGCGGTGGACGCATTGTGTGAGCAGTTTGCAGAGCGGATATTCGCGCTCGAACCGACCTACCTGGTGCCGATACCGCTTCATCCGATGCGACGGATGACCCGTGGATACAATCAGGCAGAGCTATTGGCTGACCGGATCGGGGAGAGACTGCAGTTGCCGGTGGCGGATGATTTTATTGTGAGGAAGAAACATCGGCGGGAGCAGGCGCGATTGTCGGAACATGACAGGCCGGCCAACGTGAGAAGCGTGTTCGAAGCGATGGCCGATGCTGACCCCGGAGAACGGGTGATACTGGTTGACGATGTCGTTACGTCAGGCGCGACCGTCACGGAGGCCCGTCATGTACTGATGGAAGCAGGGTTTGAGGTTCCCGGGTGCATTGCGATAGCACATGGACAGTGAGCCGACATGTTTGAGATAGCGATCAACGATTTTCTGCAGTATCTGCGGCTCGAGCGCGGTGTTGCCGCCAATACGCTGATGGCGTACCGTCGGGATCTGATCGGATTTGGCAAGGAGACAAAGACCACCGATCCGAAGGCGGTGACCTCGGCCTCGATCACCGGATATTTCAGCAAACTGAATGCGAAAGGGTCGCGACCGGCGACGCTGGCGCGAAAGATATCATCGCTCAAGCAGTTCTTTGATTATCTGCGTGAACGGAATATGGTCAGCGAGAATCCGGCGCAAGTGTACAGCGCGCCAAAGATCGCAAGGTATCATCCGGACTACCTTTCGCCGCGGGAAATAGAGAGTATCATCAACGCAATCGATGTTTCAACTGAGTCGGGGAAACGCGACCGGGCAATAATCGAACTTCTGTATGGTTGTGGGCTGAGGTTATCTGAACTGCAGAGTCTACATATCGAGGATGTCGAGTTCGAAGCCGGGTTTGTCCGAGTAATGGGGAAGGGGAGTAAACAGCGGCTGGTGCCCTTGGGGGATTATGCCAAAGAGGCGGTTTTGGCCTATCTGGGCGCCTCAGAGGCTGGCAAGGGGGTCAGCCGGCCAAGGACTATTATTCTAAGCCGATACGGGAAACTGGTCTCCCGAGTGGGGTTATGGAAGATCATCAAGCAGATGGTCAAGAAGGCCGGGATAGTGAAGCAGGTGACCCCTCATACTTTCCGGCATTCCTTTGCGACACATCTAATTGAAGGCGGCGCGGACCTTCGGGTAGTGCAAGAAATGCTGGGACATGCCGATATATCTACGACAGAGATTTATACCAGGCTGGACCGTGACTACATCATCGCCGAACACAGAAAATATCACCCTCGAGAACTGGCTGGTTCCCGAACCACGGGAGCCAAAAAGTAGGCAGGTCTATCATTTTGCCGTTCGGCAGACCGGCCTGAGCCTGGATTTTCATCTTCAGCAGTTTTTCAAGGGGAGTCAGGTATCATTCCACTACTTCACCCATTTTGACACGCTGACGGAGATCTCCCGACATTTTCAGTTAGCCGCGATATTTATCGGAGGGAAGGGGGACTTTTTCGAAGAAGTCCAATTGGTCCACTCGATCAAGCAGAATGTCTTTTTGTCAATCGTGCCGGTGATCCTGTTTCATCCCGACCCCGAGGTCAACTCGGTGGTGGCGGCCTTTGAGAATGGCGCGGAAGAGTTCATTCATGGGGAGTGGATAGACCGCCTGGTCGAAGTGCGCATTCGGCGTGTGATAGAGCGGAGCCGCCGAGATATCGCGGTAAATCCGTCGACCCAGTTGCCGGGGACAGCGATAATCGAGCGGGAGATACGGCACCATCTGGATATGCGGACGACCTTCGCGCTCTGCTACGCCGATCTGGACAATTTCAAAGCCTACAACGATTACTACGGGTATCACAACGGCGACAAAGTAGTGAAGCTGACGGCCAAGATACTTCGCGATGTGGTCTTTGATA
>JAYRFH010000324.1:0-11237 GCA_041908405.1 Candidatus Zixiibacteriota bacterium | reverse complement strand
TTCTTCTTCGTTAATTGAATGCCACCGCCGCCTTCGGGGACCATGTACTGCCACATTTCGCCGGCGCCCATAGAGCGGTAACCCGTGAAGTGTTTGCGCGCGACGATGTACTTTCCGCTCGGGTGCCAGCTCGCATTGTTGAGCAGGCGGAAATCCTCTTTTGTTATCTGGACAGGATTTTTGCCGTCGATATCCGTCACCCAAATGTTGTCCGCGCCGCCGCGGTCGGAGGTGAAAGAGATGCGGGTTCCATCGGGACTGAAGCGCGGCTGTATCTCGTAGGCAGGGCCACTGGCGACACAGGTCGCCTGACCACCTTCGATCGGCATGGTGTAGATATCGCCGAGCAGGTCAAAGACCAGCAGTCTGCCGTTGGGGTGGACATCAACAGATATCCAGGCACCTTCATTGGCCGTGAACGCGATGGTGTCGTAGGGAAGACCGATGTTGGAGACATCCCATTTCGCGTCTTTCTTATCGGTCTTGGCTGAATCGGTGGTCAGCGTGTCGGCGGTAACGGTGACCGCCAGTAGTGCGACGAGGAAGAAGAAAATTCCGGCTGAACGAGCCATCTGTAGCAACCTCCTGATACTGAAACTGCTGTGACGGGATGAGTTCTGGTCACAGCAGTCAATGGTATATCAGGTGGTCAACTTTGGAAAGCACTTTCTACCGCGGTGGGCGGGACCTCGTCTGGGAAGGGAGGTACTCTTCGAGGAATGCCTCGACCTGGTAACCGAGTCGGTCGGCCCATGTTGTCAGGTCACTGGCCGCGGTACCGGCATGGGCCATCAGGTCGACCGGTTCCGGGTCATGATCCCGGAGGCGGGCGATAGTGGCGATGAGGAAGGTGGAGAGCAGTTTGTCGAATTGCTCGCGATTGAACCAGTGAGCTTCCTGCCAACGATTGATACGGAGGAACTCGGAAGCGGCATCGGTGTCAAACAGCTTGTGCAGGGTGTGCCCCAACGGTTTTCGTTCGGTCGGCTGAAGAAGTTCGGGGAAGGCGATGAGCATCCAGACCAAAAGCGCGTTGTCTCGCGAAGCGCGAGGGTCATTGGAAAACTTTTCGAGAACGCGGGTGATAGCCGGGACGATACGCCATTCGTTCATCCGTTGCAGAGCGACCGCGCCGTGGCGATTTTCGGGGACGCCGATAGTCAGCAGATGGTGGAGAACCGACCAGCAGACAAGCGCCTCGTCGGAGACATTGGTTATCTCATCAGACGCGGGGGCCTCGGAGTCCGGCTCGAGTTCGACCGTGGTTATCTCATCGGCGAGGTCGTCATCGGGTGGGGCAACCCACTCAAGTTTACTTTGGATAAGTCGTCCGATAGTCCGCGGATCGGAGCCACTCTGGAAGAATGTATCGAGCGTGGCGATGGCTTTGTGCAGACTGAGGTCGACTTCTTCCAGCGCCGAGTCGTAATCTTCGGTTTTGATCAGTTTTAGAGAAGATTCCAGGACCGCTTCAATTGGAGCGAGGATCGGTTCCAATTTCATCTCATAGTGGGCTTCATCGATGTTAGCGACTCCGCCGCCATTGAGTCGGCGTTCCAATTCCGCCCAAGTACCATCGGAGTCGTGCACTTCGCGCCAGTCAAGAAAGACGTGGAATTGGTACGCATGCAGTGAGGCCCAGAAACCATCAGTCGCGAGCCGTCGTCCATTGCGGAGAAATTCAAGACCGGAGGCATGGTCGCGGAAGATGTAGTAGTGGCTGCCGTCAGTACTGAGTTCGAGCGCCTCGGCCAGCGATTTCCTGACGAGGTGGGTCTCTTCGCCCTGGCCGACATTTATCTCCGTTGAGGTATGGATGCGACCATTGGTCGTGGAATAGGCGTTGTTGTAGAAGACCAGCGCGCGTTCACCAAAAGCACGGTTGGTGAAAGCGAAGACATTTTCGTCGACCCAGCCATCGGCGTGAATGAAATCAAAGAGGGCATAGTTGTTCGCGCCGCTGAAGAGATAGCGTTTATGCATGAGCGGAAAGATCTGCTGCTGGTGTCGGCGGACCATCTCTTCGTCGACCTGCTCATCCCAGTAGGCGCGGCGGTATTCCATCCCGTACTTTTCGGTGAACCCTTCTATCTGTCCGTGGCCGAACATGGGGAGTCCGGGCATGGTGACCATCAGCATCGCCACGCCGTAATATTTGTCGCCACGACCGAACTGCTCGACAGCGGTGCGTTCGTCGGGGTTATTCATGAAATTGACGAAGCGCTTGAGAACCTCGGGGCTGAAGGTCAGCACATTTTTGATAGTCTGCCGATAGTTCGCGTTCTCTTCCATCTTGAGCATATTCATGAACGCGGAGTTGTAGACGCGGTGCATGCCGAGCGTGCGGACAAAATACCCCTCCATCAGCCAGAACGCCTCGGCGAGGAGGAGTGTATCGGGGACCTCGGCGGCGACACGGTCGACAACCTCGCGCCAGAACTCTTCGGGGAAGGCGGCATCGAAAGCGTCGCGCGTCATGCCATGCTCGGCGCGGGAAGGGATAGCGCCACCATCGCCGGGTTGCGGGAACCAGAGGCGCTGGTAATGTTTCTTGGCGAGCGTCATCGCGGCATCGAAGCGAATGATCGGGAAATGCCGGGCGACGTGAAGAATAGTCTGGATAACCGCCTCGCGGACCTCGGGGATCATGAAGTTGAGTTGGGCGGTATCGTTCCAAGGCATACTGGTGCCGTCGTTGCCATGATAGATGTAGCGCGTGTCGCCGGTCCAGTTGTCGGTACGCTTGTAGACGACGGCGGCATCGGTGTGATTCCAGTAGCCATCTTCGATCTGAATGGTCACACGCGGATCCCATGAGAGATTGGCGCCGGTGTAACGGTAGGCGGGGAAGGGGGGATAATTCAGTTGCATGAACCAATCGGGATGTTCTATACTCCATCGAGAGTATATCCCCATATGGTTCGGGACCATATCGGAGGCGAGGCGGATGCCGCGCTGCCAGGCCCGCTCACGAAGTTGGTCATAGGCAGGATCGCCTCCCAAGTCGGCGGCAATCGTGTAATCATACAGAGAATAGGCTGAGGAAACGGCCTCAGGATTTCCCATAATTCGTTTGATCTGCTGTGAGGCGGGCGAACGTTCCCAGACTCCGATGAGCCAGAGCGCGGTGAAGCCATAGCGAGCGAGGCGGTCGAGTTCTTCATCGGGAATGTCCGAGAGCAGGTGAATGTCGCGGCCGTAGCGTTTGGAGAGTTGATCGAGCCAGACATAGGTTGACTTGGCTATCATGACGACATTGGACATCCAGTCGGCATCGGGGCTAAAGCGGGCCGGCTCTGGATAGCCATAGCGGTCACGATATTCCTGGCCCCAGAACTCGAGGACCGGAACGGGTCCGCCGGACGGAGGGAGGCGGAAGGCAGCCTGTTCGTGGAGGATGTCCGAAGCAAGAAGGAGGCGGTCCATGAGGTCAATCGGCAAGAACCTGGACCAGTATGTACGTATAAACTCTAGCTGGCCCTCCAGTGAATCGGGCGATGCCAGCATAGGGGCGCGTAGACAATCGAATAGGGCGAGGCCAACCGGGTCGACGGTCGGCTGAGAGGAAAAGAATTCCTCGAGCCGCGTGATGAGCGGCATGTATGGAGTCTGCTGGCGAAGTGGCTGGTCGTCGTAAAGCGGACGGAACGGCACAAACGCCGGGTTCTCCATGGCAAGCTCAAGAAGGATCATCTCGCTGACCGAGAGTTCGCGATGGTCCAAGAGTTCGCTTGTTGTGCCCAGGTATTCGCTTTCATTCTGGCTGCCGGATAAGACCGCCGGCGGCGGATAGAGTTGGACAAATTTGGGCGGCGGCAGTTCGACGAGTTCGCTGCTTCCCTTGGAACGAGCATGGTCGAGTCCGCGCTGGAGGATCTTCGGATGCTGGTCCTGGCAGTAGAGGAGCAGGACATAGCGAAGGATGTCGGTGATAATGGCGGCCGTGATAAAGTCGCCGGGGCGGATGGCGCGGGTGCCCGATGGAAAGTTGAGGAGCTGATCGTTGAATTTGGCAGAAATGAGACGGAGCGCAGCGGGAGGCGGCTGGGTCTTTTCGGGACCGGAGGCGATCAGCGCGTGCAGATGAAGCCGTTCGACAGTCTGCCGCGAAATGGGTATACCAAGGGGGAAGTAATGGTGCAGTCGTCGATCTATGGTCAGGTCACTCATATCGGGCTCGTTCTGTTGCGGCAAGCGGGCGAGGCCGCTGGCCGGTTATGCGGATATCAAGAACTTATAGATAAGGGAGTCAGCCCATGAGACGCAATCTTTTGTATCGTCCGGTTGTGCATTTCCTGAACAGTCCATTTCGTCAACATTCCCCCTGTTTTTCCTCTGGAATCTGGCGCGGGTGGCTAAGGAATGGATGTATCTCCCCGATACTCTACAAGAAAGCGTCGTTGATGCTTTGGAATGACTTGAGCCAGACGGGCAATGGCACCGACCAGGCACGCTCGTCTGAAAAGGGGAAGTACATGCGAGGTCGTGTGAGTTTAGTCTGGGCAATAGTAATTGCGTTGCTGGCAGGGCCGATGGCGCAACTTGGGACAGCGGCAGAAGCGTCTGACAAAGCTGACTTTATCGTCAAGTTGATCGACTTTGTGGAGTGGCCGGCGGGCAAAGGGACGGACGGTTCCGGGGCGGTGGTGATAGCTTGTGTCGGGGATTCGCCGGTGATCGCGGCGCTCAAGGATGCCGCGGCGAAGAAGACAGGCGAGGGAACCAAAGTTACGGTCAAAACGGTCGCGGCAGGAGATCCGCTGGCGGGCTGCCAGATGGTGTTTATCGGCTCTTGCGACAAAGCCGAATTGGCCAAAGTCATGAAGGCGGCGGCGGGACAGCCGGTCTTGACAGTCAGTAATTGCGCCAAGTTCGCCCAGTTCGGGGTGATGGTAAATATATCAGAGGAATCAGACGGGGGCTCTAAAGTGAAATTCGAAGTAAACACGATGACCGTCAAAGAGGCGGGATTGAAGATCGGAGCGCAGTTGCTCAAACTGGCGACGGTGATCTAGATCTTCTTCTCTTTCCTCAGCAAATCAGAGGCAGAGGATATGCGACGACTCCGCGACTATTCGATCAGGGCTAAACTCACATTCATGATCATGCTGACCAGCATCAGCGCGTTGCTGGTGGCCAGCACGGTCTTCGTTTTCAACGATCGTTCGACTTTCCGCGAGGGGATGGTTGACAACCTGTCGGTACTGGCGACGGTACTGGCAAACAACAGTTCAGCGGCGGTCAGTTTCGAGGATCAGGAGGCGGGGAAAGAGATCCTGGGATCGCTGGCCTCGGATCAGGATATCACGTCGGCGCAGATAGTGCTGCTATCCGGCGGGGCATTCGCCGAATATGTACGCGAAAAGGCGACTCTTCCACAGGTGAAGGTTGAAGGTTTGGTCGATGGTTCCCGCTTCGACGATGAGTATCTCTACATCACCAAGACGATCCAGGCGAAAGGGAAGCCGATAGGGTTCCTAGTGATCCAATCGGACCTTTCCGCGCTGACGGAGCGTCTGCGGTGGTTCGCGGGAGTATCGTTCCTGATCGCGCTGGCGATCGTGACGCTCTCTATAGGTATCGTGGTATTCTTCCAGCGGATGATCTCCCGACCGATCGTCCAACTCGCGGAAGCCGCGAACGGGATCGCCGTCGGCGATATCAATCAAAAGATCGATTACGAGTCGCAGGATGAGATAGGGAAGCTGTACGGCGCGTTCCGCAATCTCCGTTCATATATCAAGGATCTGGCCGGAGCGGCCGAACGGATCGCGGCCAATGACCTGACAGTCAAAGTGGTGCCGAAATCTGAGAAGGATGTGCTCAGTATTTCGTTCCAGTCGATGATCGGCAGTTTGACGAAAATGGTCGGACAATTGCGATTAAGCGCGACGGAGATGGTTTCGGCGGCGACCCAGATCAGCGCGTCGGCGACCCATATGTTGAAGGGGGCCAAGGAGCAGGCGCAACAGATACAGGAAGTGTCATCGTCGATCGAGGAGATCAGTCATACGATCATGGCCAGCGCGGAAAACGTGCAGGTAGCGACGACAGCCTCGAAGACAGCCAGCGAGACTGCCGGCTCGGGCGGTCGGTTGGTCGATGATACGATCCGCGGGATGGAGAAGATAGAGGCGGTGGTGCGTGAGTCGGCGAAAACGATTTCGAAGTTGTCGCAGTCATCGCAGCAGATAGGCCAGATAGTCAATGTGATCAATGACATTGCCGACCAGACGAACTTGCTGGCATTAAATGCCGCGATCGAGGCGGCGCGCGCCGGAGAGCAAGGTCGCGGGTTCGCGGTCGTGGCGGATGAAGTGCGCAAGTTGGCCGAACGGACCGGCAAAGCGACTGGCGAAATCGTGCAGATGGTCCGGTCAATTCAGGACGAGACGGTGGAAGCAGTCGAGGCAGTCAAAGTCGGTATTCAGGATGTGGATAAGGGGCGGGAATTGGCGAACCGCGCGGGTGAGAACCTGCAGGAGATCGTCAATATGACGCACCAGGTGATGGGGATGATCCAGCAGATCGCGTTGGCGGCGAATGAGCAGTCGAGCGCAGCGGAAGAGATATCGCGAAATATCGGGGATATTTCATCCGTGACGAAAGAGACGGCGACGGGCGCGGAGCAATCCTCGGCTGCTGCGGCGCAGCTATCGCAGCAGGCTGAGTCACTGCGGACCATGGTGGAGCAATTCAAGCTGGCATAAGTCAGATCATCATACCAGGAATGACAACGGACGCTGTGACTCACAGCGTCCGTTTCTGTTTCCACCCAGATAGCGCAGTGAGACCTGCGTCACGGACAGGAGGGGAGAGTCACTGTGCCAGGTGGGGAGACCAGGTAACTGATAAGCATCGAAAGGTCGGTCAGGTCGATAGGACCGGCCGCGTTGATATTCCCTTCGGAAGGGCAGGGTAGTTCAGGTCGCGGCATCGAAACCATATATGAGATGAGGATGCTCAGGTCGGAGATGTCCACATTTCCTACCTGGTCGATATTGCCGGTCACGCCAGTGCAACAGGTCACTTTGCCTGTCAAGATCGTGAGGATCGGATTGGCGACGGTAGAGTCATTGTGGTAGATGCGGGCGGTATCAAGCAGAGTGCCGTCGGCGGAGGGATTCCACAAGAGCTGGATCGAATCCACATACGGTTTTTCCGGAAAAGTCATAGGTAATCCGGAAAGATTGTAAAGTTCTGTGTTCGGCGTATGCCCCAAACGGAGGGAGTCGATTCGAATTGGTCCAAAGCCGTCCTTGCCGACAAATATCCATGGGAGGCTGAAACTTCCGGCCGAGACCGTACCGAAATCGAGCGAGTCGGTGATCATGTTAGTGTATGGGGAAGTGTATTTCGGCAGTATGGCACCACCGAGCCCGCCGTAGGCACCTTTGTCGTTGAGCAGGGTTCCCAATGCGGGCCAAAGCGCGTTGCCGGGATTGCCCATATCCTCGTGGTCGTTGTAGTATGGGTCGGGGTCGCCTGAGTCGATTCCCGGTGAGCCGGGGAGAAGGAAGAAATTGCTGTCCGCAAAGGTCGGTATTTCGTCGACATTACCAGTGCCGGCATATCCACCCTGAATATTATTGTACCAGACAGTAGTAGCTTGCGGGCCGCTTATCCAGAGTTGCGCGGGAGTGCCGGTGTTTCCACGAATAATGTTATTGTGAAGGTCGATCTCTGAGTTGTTGACCGACAGCCCACCGCCAGTGTTGGTCGTGCTGTTGGCGATGATGGTATTGTTTTCGACGACTGTGGTGCCGATGGAGCCGTTGTTCCAGATCCAGAGTCCGGCACCGCCAAAATCGGTGCCACCGGAGTTGCGCCAAACGACATTGTTGCGGAAAATGACCGGAGCATGGAAAGAGACCAGCGCGCCGCCGTAATGCCCCTGATTAAAGGCAAAAACGTTTCCTTCGATTTCCGCGCGATTGAGCGAATTGAAACCGACGCGCATTCCGCCACCGCCACAGGATGTCACCCCCGAACCTCGTAGAATGGACCGGTTGTTGATGATCAGGTTATTCTTGATGCGGGGGCTGGAGCCTTCGATGAGAATGCCGCCGCCTTCACGATAGACCAGGTTATCAGAGACATCGCGCCATTTCGTACCGGTGCCGCCGGTAATGGTGAATCCGATCACCGCGGTGCTACTATCCTGCAGACCGGCGATGATGATGACCGAACCGGTATCGGGGAAGGCCGGTGCGCTGCCATCAAGGACGGTGTTCCAGATATCCTGCGGATCATCGGACAAGAGATATTGGCTGGCGAGCACGATATCTTTGGTCCTGAAGTTGATATTCGCGAAGTAGTGCCCCGGCGAGACGAGGATAGTGTCGCCGTTGGAAGAGGCATCGATCGCAGGTTGGATCGAGGCATGGTCCGCGGGGACATGGAGAACGGTGGCGACGGCCGGGCTGATAATGGCAATCACCAGAAGGGTCATCAGGGTCAGGAGTTGTTTAGCGCAGGTCATTGGAAGTGCCCTCCACGAGCTGTTGCGAAATTCGGTTCAAAGCTATGCGATCTCATCCGTGACGATGAAGAGTGACGAAAACCGGAGCAGTTTGTTCCGCCCCGACCTTACTCCAATAAGAGGAGAAAGCACTTGGCCACAAAAAGGGATGCAGTGAGGCGATGGGAATGTGCGGCCAGTTGTAGGGGAGTTCCTTGAGAGACTGCGGTGGGGAGACCCGGGGTACGCTAACCGAGTCTCCCTAATTGGACCCTCACACACCGCATATTTGGAAAGGCTGTGAATATGTAGACTTCCGGTCGACCGACCCATCCCAAACCCAGATCGACCTCCGGCCGTCTGGTGGATATACGGGAGATGGCGGGGGAAATGTTTCAGGAAAAGCCAAAAAAATACGTAAGTGCTTACATTTTTTTGGAGATTTTTCGTGAAGACGGAGTGGAGCCACTCCCTCATAGACAGTGACGAATACGGGCTTTCGCCTGTGCAAAGAAATTTTGGGGAAAATAACGGGCCGACAGAAGAGCTGTCGGCCCTGGAACAAGAATCGGGTTTTCATGGGCATGAGGGAAGTGAGATCGGTCCGGCAATCAGGTACGTAATAAGCCTCGCCAGGTCGCTCAGGTCGATACCGCCGAGGGCGTTGACATTGGCCTCCATCGGGCAGGGAAGGGTTACGCCACCGACTGTCATATAAGTTATCAAAGTGGCAAGGTCGCTCAAGTCGACATTACCAACCAAATTGACATTACCGGTAGTACCGGCGCAGCAGCAGGCATCGCCGATGCCGTCATTGTTGGCGTCCTGCTGGCCGGGGTTCGAGGCGTTCGGGCAGTTATCGCAGAGATCGCCGCGCCCGTCGCCGTCGGCATCTTCCTGTCCGGAGTTAGCCAACGCCGTGCAGTTGTCACAGGCATCGCCGACACCGTCGCCATCAGCATCCTCCTGACCGGGGTTAAACGTGGTCGGACAGTTGTCCACACAGATCAGGCCGTCGCCATCTGGATCGACATTGGGGCATTCAGTGACGGCGAGATATTGGTCAGGCGCGACGTTTTCTAAAACGGTCACCAAGCCACTTGGCCAGGAGATGACCAGGGAGTCGATCACCGTGGCGTCGCCAAGACCGAAGTGCGGGTCCATCTGGCTCTGGTTACAGTAACCGGGTTGAGAGGAGACTTCGCGCATCTGCCATACAGGATTGCCGTTGATGGTGGCTTTGACCTTTACGCGAGCACCGATGGCCGAACGGTTGCTGTAGAGCGCCTGGAGATCAACTATCAGCCAGTGGTTGCTGTTGCCGTTGTTGAGATAAAGGGAATTGTTCTCATTCGCACTTTGGCAACGGGCGAGGGCGAGATCAAGGTCGCCATCCTTATCAACGTCGCCAAAGGCGCAGCCATAGGTCCAACCGGTCTCGGTGGCGGTGCTGTCATCGAATTCCTGCGTGAAGGTCCCGTCGCCGTTGTTGATGTAGAGCAGGTTGACGTCGTCCGATACCCCGAAAGCTCGCGTGATAAAGAGATCGAGGTCGCCGTCATTGTCGATATCTCCCCACGCGGATGAGACGGATGCGCCGGCATTGGTGGAGATGGGGCTGGTGAGGACACGGACGAAGGTCCCGGCGTCGTTGCGATATAACATGTTTGTCTGGCCGACATTGTTGGCGACGACAAGATCGAGATCGCCATCGTTGTCGTAGTCACCCCAACTGGCGCTGAATGACTGCATGGGGTCATTGACATGCGGGCCGGTGGTCAATTTGGTGAATGAGCCGCCATCATTGCGATAGAGATTGTTTTTGTCGTTGGTTTCATTGGCAATATAGCAATCCTGGTCGCCATCGTTGTCAAAGTCTGCCCAGGCACCGACCCGCGAGTTGAACGCATCATTGGTGATTGCGCCGAGGAAAACCCGGGTGAAGGTGCCGTCACCATTATTGTGATAGAGCTGGTTGCGTAGGTCGCCGGCGCTGTTGCAGACTTGCAAGTCGAGGTAACCGTCGGCGTCGTAATCGACCCAGGTGGCGGCCTCGGAGTAGTCATTGTCGGTTGTGATCTCGGTGAATGATTCCTGCGTGAAAGTACCATCGCCGTTGTTGATATGGAAAAGGTTGAGTTGTGCCCACCAGGTGGCGACATAGCAGTCCTCGTCGCCGTCGTTATCGTAATCGCCAAAGGTGGCGCCATCGGCGGCCGAGAGAACGGTTCCGATAGACGGGGTCATCATGCGCGTGAAGGTGCCATCGCCGTTTCCCTTATAGAGGAACGCGACCTGACCGGCCGAGGGGCCATTGGTGATGAGCAGGTCAAGGTTGCCATCGTTGTCACAGTCAATGAAGTTGACGGAACGACTATCGCCGCCATCGGTGACGACTGGGCCGGTGGTAACAGGGGTGAAATAGGATGTCGCATCAGTCCGGCTCGCAGTGAACGCAAGAATCAGGAGCGCGGCCAGGAGCGGCACGCTGTTGGTTCGAGCGATTTTCGCATGACATGATCTTCGGTGCATTGGTCTCCTCCTATGGATGGGTCCAGACGAGTGAATTCGTTTAGTCCCAAACTACGGGAAGATCAATTCTTGAGTGAGGCGAATGCAGTGAAGCGAGAAAAGGATGCGGTGAAACGTCAATTGTGGAGAGAAGTGGTCAATCCTTTTCGCCGAGGAAGCCGGAGAGGTTGTCGCGATAGGAGCGGCTCATTTTGAGGTTGGTGCCGTCGTGCAGGATGACAATGAACTCGGATTGGAAATGCCG
>JAYRFH010000323.1:0-7570 GCA_041908405.1 Candidatus Zixiibacteriota bacterium | reverse complement strand
TCGATCGCCTGCTGCACCAGCATCTCTGACTCGGTATCCAGAGATGAGGTTGCTTCATCGAAAATCAATATCTGCGGATTTTTGAGCAATGCCCGAGCGATCGCCAGCCGCTGGCGCTGTCCTCCGGACAGCATGACACCGCGGTTCCCCACCTGCGTATCGTAGCCATGTTCGAATTGCATAATGAAATCATGGGCGTTGGCCGCTTTCGCCGCCTCGCTCACAGATTCCTTTGCCACTCCTTGCATCCCGTAGGCGATATTATTTATGATTGAGTCATTGAACAGGAATGTCTCCTGCGTGACTATCCCCAGCAAACCTCTCAAGGATGACAGCGACAGTTCGCGTATATCAACACCATCGATCGTAATTTTCCCCTGTTGCGGATCATAGAACCGGGGAAGCAGGTCAAACAGGGTTGACTTCCCCGCCCCTGACGGACCAACGACCGCCACTATCTCCCCGCGTTTGACTTCGAAAGAGACCTCTCGAAGTACCGGCTCTCCCGGATTGTAGCTGAAACTAACCCTCTCATATCGAATAGCATCCTGGAACGTCTCTATCCGCTTCGGATGTGCGGGTTCCGTGATCCTCTCTTCCGTGTCGATCACTTCAAATACCCGTTCCGCCGCCGCCATCCCCTCCTGCAACTTGATATGGATCTGACTGAGATCTTTGACCGGCTTGATGAGCGAGAACATCGCGAGGATATACGTCATAAAGTCGGCCGCGCTCAACTCCCCGCTCCCCGCCACGATCCGCGAACCCGCGTACAGAAGGATTATCACACCCGCAGTGGTTGCCAGCGTGTCGTTGATCGGCGATGCCAGATGCCTGATTCGCGTCATCCGAAGCAACGCCTTGAAGTAGTTCTGCGTCGCCGAGAAAAACTTCGCCTGCTCGAACTTCTCCATGGAGAAGGCTTTGACTATCCGGGCGTTGTTGACTGACTCCTCAAGCACCGAGGTTACATCAGCCATCCGTTCCTGGGATCGTTCTGAGTACTTGCGAAGTTTCCTTCCAATAAACCAGATGAATCCGAATATAACTGGAAGTACCACCATCGCGAGCAAGGTCAACTTCCAGCTCAGTATCACCAGAAAGCTGAGCAACATCAGCGTAAAGAGCGAATCAGTAACCAGTCGATTGAAGCCCAGATCGATCGACTCATTCAACACCACGACGTCGTTCGTGACTCGTGACATGATATGGCCCGTCCGTCGGGCTTGAAAATAGTCAAGTGATAGGCGAAGATACTTCTCGAAAAGGCTGTTCCTGAACTTGCGCACCACTGCCTGTTGGACATAGGCCATGTAAAAACCCTGAAGATAAAGAAAGAGGTTCTTCAAGATGACGACGACCATTATCAAAACGCAGAAGTTGAAGAGCATTTGCGAGGCCGACTCCGCCTGGACGAGGCTGTCCACCCATGCTTTCATGACTTCCTTGATCGAATCGAACCCTTTGGCCATCTCGCCCAAAGGATCCGTTGAAGCGTCAGCCGATCCAGTCGACACGTCTCCAATGCCACCCACTTTGAAAAGTGTGTTGAGGAGCGGTCCGACCATCCAAATGAGGAGACCCGACAAGAGCGCATTGAGTGCCGCGGAGAGCGATGCAACCGTTAGTTGCCGCCAATACGGGACCAGGACCGAAAATGTGCGCCGATAAAGATTCACCAATGCCTCAGGTAAGTCGGTTTAATCCAGCAACATCGCCAATTACGAGCGGTTTGTCAACGAGGGGAAAAGCGAAGTCAGATCAGGGGGTAATTCGCTGTGCGTCAGTGGGGAGCTTAACCTGAAATCGGTCCGGCTTGAGTGTGACAGCAGCTTTGAACTCGCGGCAGGTCGCTTTAAGGCGGGTCTCCTTGCCGTCGAAAAAGAAGAACTCGTCAAGTCGCCACTGGCCGATACCTTCTGACCGGTAGGCAAGTTCCATCTGCCAGGGACAATTCTCAATATAGATAATGAACCGTGGCCGATTGGGCTCCTGGTAGTTCGCTACTACCTCGATAGTTGAATCCAGTGCGGCCGAATCCGGCATCCTGTCGAGCAGTTCCACTATATTGATCCCCTGCGGCGCAACCTGGCACTCCAACGCGTGCATCAGGTTCAGCACTGGTTCCTGCACATACTCATTGGTAGATGGGAAATAGCAGATGAGAGAGTCTGCGGTCGCTCGCCCACGCAACGCCCCTTTGCCAAGATATCCACGCCCCGATAGCGCCATGACGCTATCGGTATGAAATATCTCCAGGCGAAACGAGGTCGGCTTCCCCGCTCGACGAAGTTCTGCGTCAAAGAGAAACGCCTTCGCTTTCCCGGATTGACTTAACTCGTCCTGCGTGCGGGGCGGCTTTGAGCACGCGATCCCCACCATGACCATAGCCATGACCAGTAGTATGAACGCGACAACCGTATGGTGTTTTGAGTTGCCCGTACTATGCCCCCAAGAAGATCGGTGCGACAAACGTTACCGCTGGCCCGATTATCACCCACACCATGCCAAACATCACCAATCCTAGAAGAACGAATGGCGCAACCGATTCGAATCGATCCATCACTTCGTCGTAGCGTGGCGGCAATAGATTTCTAAGGATGTGCGAGCCATCCAACGGAAAAAGCGGGATCAGATTGAAAAACGCCAGACTGACATTGATCCAGACCGCATACGAAAGCATCATCGGCACGGCGTCGGGAAGGTTCTGAAATCCCGCCGATCCGGCAGCCATAACACGAAAAAGGATTCCTGCAATTAGAGCCAATCCGAAGTTGGAGATTGGTCCGGCCGCGCTTATCCAGATATCCGCGACTCGCGGATTCCGTAGATTCATCGGGTTTACCGGTACCGGCTTCGCCCATCCAAATCTGAACTGTGAAGCGATCATCACCAGCAATCCGATCAGGTCGATATGGGCAATCGGATTCAAGGTGAGCCGTCCCATCCGCTCGGCAGTGTCGTCGCCGAATTTCTTGGCCGTCCAGGCATGGAAAAACTCATGCACTGTCAATGAAAGCAGAAGGATGGGTAGTCCTATCGCGAGCTTTTGTAAGAAATCAGGTCCAAACATTCCGTGTCGTCTTTCTTGTCAATCTCTCCCCTTATACGTTGTCATCTTGATCCCGATACAGCCTTTGAATTCGGGTCGAAGAACCGCCAGAGCTTGTCCGTTCCCTTGGTTATGCCGATTCGCGGGGATCTCTCCGCCTTGACCGGCTTCTCGTGGCGGTCTTCAAGGTACAGTATTGAATCCCGATGCGCCACATCCCATCCATTCTGCTTGACCGATAGCCCGAACGCTCGGCAGAGCCGTCCTGGCCCAGAGGCCAGTTTGTAGTCAGGCAGGTTACCCGGAGTAGTGGCTCGCATCAGGTCAATCCCTTCTGTTGGCTCCACTCCTCTGATCAGCACGGCTGCCGGAAACCCATCACGCTCCGTCACGAAATTCAGGCAACAATAATATCCATATATCAGGTAAATATACGCGATACCGGGCTTGGCGTAGAGATAGATGGAGCGTCCTGTCTTCCCCGGCGCGGCATGACAAGCGGGATCATCTTCGCCGATATACGCCTCGACTTCGCCAATCCTTCCAGCCGCTCTTCCCTGCGGTGTGCGATAAACCAGATGTTTCCCGAGTATGTCGCGGCAGACTTCAAGGGTCGGTCGCGCGAAAAACGATCGAGTCAGCCGTGTCGCTCCCTTCACCCTGCCAGACCTGGGATCAGTCGTCGCAACCACCTATTTGCTGGGGGATAAGATGCGCCGCGGTCTCAAAGTCATACCCGACCTGCTCTGGTGCGTGGGCATCCGAACCAAGATAGAGAATTTCCACGCCCGCACGTTTGGCGCTGTTGATCAACTCCATGGACGGGAAGTAACTGTCCAGCCCTTTGCGCCGTGCCGCTGTATTGATTTCAAGTGCTGTCCCACTCTCTTTCAGCGCCGCGAAAACTTCCTCCATGTAAGGCAAGTGGGCTCGATGTATCTCCGCGCCATAAAACTGCTCACCGTATTTGCGGTAGTAATCCAGATGCGCGATTGTCGCAAAAAGTCCGGATCGCGCCGCTTCGCAAACCTGTCTATAATAGTCCTCAACCGCCTCTTCCATGCGGAGTTTCGAGAAGCATTGCTCAAACGTGGATGCCGCGCAAAAACAGATATCCTTGATCTCGTGTACACCGACCATCAGGTAGTCAAGATCGTACCACTCTTTGATCCGCTGTACTTTCTCCTCGCAGCCATGATACCACCCAAATTCAAGCCCCAGTTTCACCGACAAACCGAGCGGATAATACTTCTCCTGCGCCGCCTGAACATCGTTTACATAGGGGGCAAGGTTTTCGGGAGACGCGGGTTTCTTCTCCCCTTTGATACGGATATAGTTCGCAAACCCGTCCGACTTGGGATTTGAGTCGAAGTGCGTCGTGAAGCAGATTTCAGCCAGCTCCCGCTCAAGCGCGGCTTCGCAGTATTCTTCGATCGTCCCCGAAGCATCGATCGAATAGTCGCAATGGACATGGAAATCAGACAGTCCGTCTATATGCAGCGGTTCAATGTTTCTCTTCACGCGTAGATATCTCCATTCAGAAACGGGTTATTGTGCCGCTCGGCCCCAACGGTCGTGCGCGGCCCATGTCCTGGATAACAAATCACTTGGTCAGGAAGTGTCAGGATTTTCGTGCGAATCGACGCAATAAGGCGATCCATCGAGCCTCCCGGCAAATCGGTCCTTCCGACTGAACCCGCGAAAAGAGTGTCGCCGCAGAAGAGCAGTCCCTCCTTTTCGTGCAAATAACAGACTCCGGCTGGTGTGTGTCCCGGGGTCGATAGCACCAGGAATTGAAGGCTCCCCAAAGCCACATGCTCTTCATCCTTCAGTTTGCCGTCCGGCGGCGGGCTGACGATTGGCATTCCGATCAGGGCCGAGACATTGGCCGATGGACTGGCCAGCAGTTTCTCTTCTCCATCCCCGCAGTACAATGGGATGGCATACTGGGACTTAACTGCCTCGACCGCGGCAATATGGTCTCCGTGCCCGTGAGTCAGAAGAATTCCCCGAGGGTTACAGCCGGACCGTTGAATGGTTCGGATTATGTCCGCGGCATCCGCGCCGGGATCAATGATCACGCCATCTTTGCTAGTTTCATCCCAGACGACATAGCAGTTGACTTCAAACGGCCCAACTATAACTGTCTCAATACGAATAGCCATTGTGCGAAAATACAATAGAGACCAAACCTGTCAACCCTAAACTCGCCGCGCCGGTATTGTCTCAGGGACAAAATAGGGGTATCTTGACGTTACAAAAGTGTCCGATTCTGTTTGACGATAACCATAAAACTGACTATATTTGTGCTTTCTTTCTCAAGGTGGAAGGGTTTTGAAGACGTATGATCGCTGAGTTTAAGACAAAGTTGCCGGATTTACTGTCCCGCCTGGACAAGCTTGCGAGGTATCTTTGACCTCGACGGCCGCAAAAAGCGGATCGTCGAACTAGAAGAAAAAACTACCCAGCCCAACTTCTGGAACGACAACCAGACCGCCCAGGGAGTCCTCAAAGAGATCTCCATGCACAAGCGGTGGCTGGACTCCCACTCCAAATTGATCGCGGAACTCAATGACCTGCGCGAATTCAGCGAAATGGTCAGCGAAGGTTCGCCTGATGCCGGAGACCTTGAGCAGTCGATTACCAAGCTTATCGACGAGGTTGACGCGTTTGAGTTTAAGACCCTGCTCTCAGGGCCCGATGACCATCGCGACGCCATTCTGACCATCCACCCCGGCGCTGGCGGCACCGAGTCCCAGGATTGGGCCGAGATGCTTTTCCGCATGTATGGCCGCTGGGTGGAACGAAAAGGCTACACCTCCGAACTGATCGACTATCAGCCCGGCGAAGAGGCCGGACTGAAATCCGTCACCCTGGAAGTCAAGGGCGAGTACGTTTACGGTTTTCTGAAGGCCGAATCCGGCGTCCACCGCTTGGTTCGCATTTCCCCCTTCGATGCCAACGCCCGGCGTCATACCTCCTTTGTCTCAGTGCATGTGTATCCGGTCATCGAAGACGCGGTGGATATCGAGATAAAAGATGAGGATATTCGCATCGACACTTACCGTTCATCGGGAGCAGGTGGCCAGCATGTGAATAAAACGTCGTCGGCCATTCGTATAACCCACAATCCGTCAGGGATCGTGGTTACCTGTCAGACCGAACGGAGCCAGCACAAAAACAAGGAAGCCGCCTTCATGGTCCTCCGCGCGCGCCTCTATCAACTCAAGCGCGAAGAAGAGGCCAAGAAGATGGAAAAGTTCGAGAAATCGAAAAAGAAGATCGAGTGGGGTTCACAGATCCGTTCCTATGTCTTCCACCCCTATAACCTGGTGAAAGACCACCGAACCTCGCATGAGACATCGAATATACAGGCAGTGATGGATGGCGATATCGACCCCTTCATCGCCGCCTATTTGTCCGACCCAGAATTGAAAGACCAGATCGTTTCGTAATATTCAAGCCGCATCCGGGCGGCGGGAGATAGAGATGAGCGTTGTTGCGCAGATAAAAGAGAAAGCGAAGGCCAAAAACCGTCGCGTAGTGCTTCCTGAGGGAACCGAACCCCGAGTCATCAAGGCGACCCAGAAGATCATCGAACAGGGAATCTGCAAAGTCACCCTGCTCGGCGACGAAAAGGTAATTGAAGGTCTTGCCAAAGAACATGGGGTCAGCTTGAACGGAGTTGAGATCATCAATCCTCCGCTCGGCAAGATGTACGCCGAATTTGTCAAAGAATTGGTCGCGATTCGTAAAGGGAAGATGACCGAAGATGACGCCAAGAAGGCGATGACCACTCCGCTATACTACGGCGCCATGCTGGTTCGTCACGACATGGCCGATGCATCCGTCGCCGGTTCAGTCAATACGACTGGCGATGTCCTCCGCGCCGCCATCCATTGTGTTGGTCTCAAGCCGGGCATTACAACAGTCTCGAGCTCGTTTATTATGACACTGCCGAAGTTCCGCAATGTCGAGAACAAGGTTTTCATGTTCGGCGATTGCGCGGTTGTCCCGAATCCAACCGCCGAGCAGCTTGCCTCGATCGCTGTCTCGACCGCTGAGACGATGCGCAACCTCGTCGGCGAAGAACCGCGTGTGGCCATGCTCTCATTCTCGACCAAAGGCTCCGCCAAGCATGACGATGTCGACAAAGTGTTGGCCGCTCTGGCGATCCTAAAACGCGACTATCCCAATCTCAAGGTTGATGGCGAGTTCCAACTTGATGCCGCCATCATTCCCGAAGTCGCCAAGTCGAAAGCTCCCGGCTCTGCCATTGCTGGCGACGCCAACTGCCTTATTTTCCCCGATCTCGATGCAGGTAATATTGGATAGAAATTGACCCAGCGTCTCGCCGGCGCGACCGCGACCGGGCCGATCATTCAGGGTTTGGATAAGCCCGCCAATGATCTCTCTCGCGGTTGTTCGGTGGACGACATTGTTGATGTTTCGGCAATAGCCACTCTGATGAGAGGGTAGTTACATATGAGCATTAGTCAGTTAGCCAAAGAGATCCAC
>JAYRFH010000322.1:0-7108 GCA_041908405.1 Candidatus Zixiibacteriota bacterium | reverse complement strand
TACACAGACCGGGCAGCCGGGGCCATGGACGAGAGTAATATCGGAAGGAAGCAGCGTATCGATGCCGTTGCGTACGATAGCGTGGGTCTGTCCACCGCAGATCTCCATGATGACCCAGGGCCGGGTGACCGTGGCGCGGATCTCGTCAAGCAGACGGTGCGCGAGTTGAGGGTCGCGATACTCCGCAAGATACTTCATCCAGCCGCCTCGTTTTCGCCGATCTCTCTAAGCAATGCGAAGGTCCGCTCCGCTTCCTGTTCGTCAATGACATTCAGGGCAAACCCGGCATGGACAATGACGTACTCTCCTGTCTTGACCTCCGGTACATAGGCCAGACAGGCCGTGATAATGGTCCCGCCGAATTCGACCTTACCCATAGTCAATCCATTCTCTTCGAACAACGAGATCACTTTTCCGGGAATGGCCAAACACATCGTACACTAACTCCTCTGTCGACTGAAATATGCATCGGCGACTGCGATCTGTCCAAGCGCAATTCCTCCATCGTTGGTGGGGACCTGCCTGTGGGGCAAAATCGCGAACTTCTCTTCAGTCAACCGACTCACCATGTTCTCGAGGATAAGATTGTTCTGATAGACACCACCACTCAGGGCCACGGTACTGAATCCCGTACGTTGACGTTCGCGAATCGCGGCCTGCACCCAGAGTTCGATGGTCGATCGATGGAAATCGGCGGAGATCCTTTCACGAGGCACCCCGTTCATCACCGCTTCAATTATATGGGTGATAAGAGAGCGAGTTTCTATCACGCCACCTGCGACCGTGATCGGTGTAACAGCGGCAAAGCCGTTTGATTTCCTCACTGCTTCCTGATCGCAAAGCATTTCCAGTTCGATTGCGGCCTGGGCCTCGTACGCAACATCCCTATCGAATCCAAGAATGGCCGCGACAGCATCAAATAGCCTTCCGCAACTTGAGGTCAATGGTGAGTTGATTTTCTTCTGCATCATCTGGATCAACAGCGGCAGTTCTGACCGATGTCGCTCTATGAGCGGTAGATTCAGGTCAAGCAGTGAATCGCCGTAGGCACGGTAGAGATACCCGACCGCCATACGCCAGGGGTGTTTGATCGCCAGCGCGCCGCCGGGCATGGGGACTGGTTCGAGCCAGGCCGAACGGGTATACTCCGCGGCATCTCCATAGAGAAGTTCGCCTCCCCATATCGTGCCGTCCGTACCGAAACCGGTTCCGTCGAGTATGATACCTATCGCCTTCCCTGCATAACCATTCTCTGCCAGTACCGAAACGAGATGGGCATGGTGATGCTGAACCGATATCGAGGGGAGTTTCTGTCGGTTGGCCCACTGAGTGGAGAGATACTCCGGATGCAGATCATAGGCGATCACTTCGGGCATCACTTCCAGTGTTTGTTCGAGATGAGCGATGCTCTCCTCAAAAAAACCAAGCGCCGATGGGTTATCAAGGTCGCCGATATGTTGCGACAGGAATACTTCCCGGCCCCGGGATAACGCGATGGTATTCTTAAGCTCTCCGCCGACGGCCAGGATCGGCAATGACGTGGGTTGTGGGAGCGAGATTGGAAGAGGCACATACCCACGCGAGCGACGGATAATGCGCGGCTCGTCGGCCTGAACTCTTGCAATCGAGTCATCGCATCTCTGAAGTATCTCTCTGTCGTGAATCAGAAAGTAATCGGCGATCTCGCGGAGTCGATGCATCGCCTCTTCGTTGCCGATAGCGATAGGCTCTTCAGATAGGTTGCCAGAGGTCATCACCAGCGCCTTGAAATTGCCGCGAAGAACGAGGTGGTGGAGCGGCGTGTAGGGCAACATGAAGCCGAGAAATCTCTGGTCGGGTGCGACAGATGGCGCAAGATCGCCTGCATCTTTGCGGCCAAGCAGCACGATCGGTCGTTGCGGCGACAAGAGCAGTTTACGCTCTTTATCCGAGATTGCGCAATAGGTCTCAACCGTGGCAAGATCGGGAGCCATCAGAGCCAACGGCTTTTCGGCTCTTCCCTTGCGTTGCCGAAGTCTCACGACCGCCGACTCATTGGTCGCGTCGACTGCCAGATGAAAACCGCCAACCCCGCGGATAGCGACAATCTTCCCTTCCTTCAACAGAGCGACGGTCTTCGCTATCGGATCGCCTTGAACTGGCGAACCGTCAACTCCACACAAGGTCACTTGCGGCCCGCAGACAGGGCACGCGTTTGGTTGCGCATGGAACCGTCGATCGGCGGGGTTATCGTATTCGCGTTGACACGCAGGACACATCGTGAAGGACGCCATCGATGTGAACGGCCGGTCATAAGGAACTGAACGAACTATAGTATAGCGCGGGCCGCAGTTAGTGCAATTGATGAAGGGATAGCGAAACCGGCGGTCATTGGCATCAAACACTTCGCGGAGGCAATCATCGCAGGTTGCGATGTCCGGCGGGATCAGGGTCGCGGCGCTCCCATCATGCGCGCTATGGATGATCTGAAACAGCCGCCCGCCGGTAGGTGCAATATGCGAAGTTTCGATCGAGTCAATGCGGGCCTGCGGCGGCTGTTCGGCCCTTAACCTGTGCTGAAATGTATTGATCGCCTGGGGTTGACCTTCGATCTCAATAGTGACACCGCGCGGGCCATTCTGTACCGATCCGGTCAACATCAATTCTGTCGCTATCCGGTAGACAAACGGGCGAAATCCAACCCCCTGCACCACTCCGTTGACCAGGAGTCGTAGCCGTAAAGAGGCAGACGTTTCGGTTTCCGTGCTCTTGTCCATAGGCGTTACGTCGACTTCTTGCGTTTCACTTGTTGCCGGAGCCAATCAAACCAGGTATCCAGCCCCTTACCGGTGCGGCAGGAAGTCTCGAATATCGTAAGCTGGCCGTTGATAGAAAGCGCATGCTTCCTGACATTTTCCATGTCGAACTCCGAGCTTCCAAGCAGGTCGACCTTGTTGATGACCATCACGGATGACCTTCGAAACATGCCGGGGTATTTAAGCGGCTTGTCGTCCCCTTCGGTCGTACTTATCAGCACCACCTTCATGTCCTCGCCCAGGTCATAGCTTGAGGGGCAAACCAGGTTTCCGACATTTTCCACGAAAAGGATGTCCAGATCCTCCAGCGCGATCTGGTCGGTGATCGCAGTCACCATACGGGCGTCGAGATGGCAACTTCCGCCAGTGACGATCGGGTAGACGATCTTTCCTCCCGCTTTCTGCAAGCGGTTGGCATCGTTCTCGGTCTGGACATCGCCGGCAATAAGCGCGAGGCGAAGTTCGGAATTGAGCGCGCCAATAGTCTTTTCGAGCAAGCTTGTTTTTCCCGAGCCGGGTGAACTGACCAGGTTCAGGCAGAGGACACGGTGCGCGGTCAGTTTCTTACGCAGCGCCATGGCGAGCTTGTCGTTTTCGGAGAGAACTTTCTTCTCTATTAAGACTTTGTCAGTCATGGTCAGGTGTTACTTTCAGAAACGGTGTTTTCATCGGGGACTTCAATGTACGCTATATCCAGTTCGGTTCCCTGTACAAGGTCAACCGATGTCGAACGGCAGGAGGGACAGACGAAGATCATTTCAGGGATCTCAAATTCCGTGGCGCATACGGTGCAGCGGGCGACGATCGGCAGATGCTCGATAGCAAGCTTGGTTCCATCCAAGCGTGTCTCTTTGTTGATCACTTCAAAGCCAAAGCGAAGCGCCTCGGCGTCGACATCGGTCATTCGCCCGATACGGAGCGCAATGGTGGCCACGCGGTCGATGCCGCGCGCGGTCATCTCGCGCTCAACCGCCTCCACAATGTTGCCGGCTATACTTAATTCGTGCATAGCAATCCAATCGCTGTTCTAAAGATAATACATCAAAAGTGGACGAATGGTGAAAGTTTGGGAATTCTGCGGAAGTTGTTCCGTACGAATTTCGGCGGCGATTTCTTGCCTGTTGTCGCAGACTGACTTAGCGTCGGGGACCCATTGGAGTATTGAATCGGAGGGGAATCAACAGCTTAGTTCCGGTTGTGAGGTCATCGGCCACTGCCAGAGTCAAACTGACCAGCAGTGCCGACAGCATGAGAAACGATACCCATTTCGACATACGTCGCTCCCTTCTCGTATGCCGTGAAGCGTATTGAGGTGTGGGTCCAAAGAAATGTCGCACCCAGTTCTGAAACTGTGTAACAGCTCAAAACCGGGTGTGAGAATTCGTATGTTTGTACGAGTTACTTGAGGAGGAGCATCTTTTTGGTCGCGACGTTTCCATTCGTCTCAAGGCGATAGAAGTAGATGCCGCTGGCGACCGCGTTTCCGGCTTGGTCAACGGCGTTCCATTCGGCCGCGTGGTAACCGGCCTCCTGATGCGAATTGATTAGCCTGACGATCCGCTGTCCATTGACGTTGTAGACATCCAGAGTCACTTGCGCCGCCGACGTCAACGAATATCCGATCACCGTGGTCGGGTTGAAGGGATTCGGGATATTTTGCTCGAGACGGAACTCGGTCGGGAGCGATTGAGATATTGTTACCGCCATCGGGCGGGCGTCCATGTCGACGATCTCGGAATGTACGATCCGGAAATTCGGGTGGTCCGCGCTAAAGAGTGTATGGTTCCCGGCACTAAAGACCGCTTCGCCGGATTGGTTGATCCAGAGCAGTGTGATGGTGTCGCCGATGGAGCCGATCATTGCTACGGGAGCCAGTTTGCCGAATGAGGATACGCTGAGCGGATGATCGTCGGTGGGGATCAACCGTAGGTAGCAGGCAGCGATGTCAGCATTAGAACTGATTGCGCAGGTACTTCCTGAAAGCTTGTCTGCGACACTGATCACGGCAGTCTTTTCGAACGCGACTGGTTTCATGAATTCGGTCGACACCCAAATTGGGTCGAGGTAGAACCCATCGCCGACGGTGATGCGAATGAGCTGTACCAGATCCGCGACTGTCAAAGTCAGCCCGTCATGATTGATGTCTGATCCAGCAATTGACGACTCACCACAAAACAACGTACCGATCCCCCAGAGGAAATACCGGGTATATGCGATCACATCAGCGATAGTATAGGCATAACCATCGCAGTTGATATCACCGATCCATGGGTTCACGCTATCGGTGCAGACGAGGTCGTAAGAACCATTGACTGCGTTAAAAGCAGGTGTGACGGATGAACATGTGGCATCGGGAGCTCCGAAACCAGGGAACGGGATATTGGCCGAATCCGATGGCGAATACCCGAAAAACGGCGAAAATAATCCGCTCGCGGAGAAGACCGTGTCCAGATTCCTGTTGTAAAGAACGTTATCGAAGCAGTCCCTCCAGAAGAAAGACAGTGATCGGGCCATGCACTCAGGGTTCACCTGTCCTTCCCAACTTGGTGCGGCTATGGCAACATGCAAGCGGACCAACTCCATTCGTGGGCCGTTGTCATAGCAGCTCGCCTGGTAATCGGCGGTTACCGAGGCATACCCAGTGATCTCAATGAGTGATGTTGGAAGATGCCCCCGTTGCGAAAAAGGCCAGGTGATCAACTCCTGGGGGACTGACACTCGTCGCCAATTTAGATATTCCCAACCGCAGGTCGTCATGAATTCGCCCGGCTCTACATTGAGCACGGTGAAATCGTACCCTCGCTCAGCGACGCAGAGGTGGAAGCCCCCTACCTGTCCGGGAAAACTGTCGACGACGATCGGGATCGCCAGCATCCCACCTGTCGACGGGATATAGAGGCCGAATTGCGGGATCTTTAGTCCAGTAGCACTAGCCGATACCGCCATACAGAAAAGCAAAGTCAGCAGTCCTGCAATGATGAGCCGCTTTTTCACGAAAGGCCTCCCGGGCAATCAAATCAGTAGGTCCGGAGTATCTGTGAATAATATACGCGATAGTCGGCAATCATACCAGACCTTTCCGGCCCTCCCGTACCTCGTTCGATAAGTTGACTTGTCCGGTTAAGTATGTATCTTACCGCCTGCAAAGGACGTATTATCTGCTATGTACCGCCTGTTTGTCGGTCTGGATCTGCCTGTTGAAGTCGCGGACCATCTGGTCAGGATAAGCTGTGGTCTCCCCGGGGCGCGCTGGCTCGAGCCCGAACAACTCCATCTGACACTTCGGTTTATAGGCGAGGTTGACGGCGGAGTCTTTGACGATGTGATCGGCGCCCTTGATTCAATAGATATGCACCCGTTCGAACTGACTCTCAGCGGTGTCGGACATTTCCCGCCGCGTCGTCGGCCGGATACCCTTTGGGTGGGGATAGAGCATTCTGAGGCGCTCGAACTTCTTCAGCACAAGATCGACTCGGCGCTGAACCGTTCGGGCGTTCCACGAGACCAGCGGAAGTTCCACCCGCATGTCGCGATCGCGCGACTTCGCGGCACTCATCCGAACAAACTCGGCGAGTATATCGTGGCCAATAATCTCTTTCAATCGGGGCCCTTCTGGGTGGATGCGTTCCATCTCTATTCGAGCGTACTTTCATCCAGTGGCGCCAGCTATCGTATCGAGCACACTTATCCGCTGTACAATGGGAGCACGCGTGATGAAAAGTCATCGTAAAGAACTCTGGTTTACCGTACCGTCGCGGCGCGGATTCGTCAATATCACTCATGAGGTGCAGGAGGCGATAAAGGAGAGCGGCGTGACCGAGGGGCTCGTGCTGGTAAACGCCATGCATATCACCGCGTCGGTATTCATAAACGACGACGAGTCCGGACTTCACCAGGATTATGACAAGTGGCTGGAGAAACTGGCCCCTCATGAACCGGTGAGCGGTTATCGCCACAACGATACCGGCGAGGATAACGCCGACGCTCATATGAAACGTCAGATCATGGGACGCGAAGTGGTGGTCGCCATCACCAAGGGGAAATTGGATTTCGGTCCATGGGAGCAGATCTTTTATGGGGAGTTCGATGGCCGCCGTCGCAAACGCGCACTCATCAAGATCATTGGAGAATAATTTTCCGGGCAAGGATAGAGAATATGAGAGAGAATCGTACCTTCCAACTGCTGTTGACCGCGGCGCTGTTCACACTTCTTACGACTGCCGTATTCGCGCAGGAACACAAACCACCCATGGCCAGGATCGTCCCCAAAGTTGACTCGATGTTTGGCGACGTTCGAGTAGACAACTACTTTT
>JAYRFH010000321.1:0-14181 GCA_041908405.1 Candidatus Zixiibacteriota bacterium | reverse complement strand
GGTGATCTGCCTGGAAGTACTGCGTCAGCTCGGTATAGTGCAAAACGTGGATGACTTTGCGCACCTTATGCGGTATAATAACCCGGAGATCAAGAACAATGCCGGTATTGTGACCGGGCATGTGGTTCCGGTCTTCAAGTTGAGATCAGTGTAATGAGCCCTTTTGTAATAGTGGCAGTTCCCACCCACCTGGACCTCAGGTATCACCGGAGGAGGGTCAAGGCGGTCGTTTAGTCGTTGCTTCCATTTGGTGTGATAAGACGTAAAACCAAAAGAGAACGCAAGGAGTGACAGCCATGACCATTCGTCGACAGCCCGCTGAACCATACCGGATCAAAGCCGTAGAGCCGATCCGTCTGATGAGCCGTGAAGATCGGCTTGATCGGATCCGTCGGGCCAAATTCAATTTATTCAAGATAGACGCATCGGATATCTATATCGACCTGCTGACCGATTCAGGGACCGGGGCGATGTCCAACGCCCAGTGGGCGGCGCTGATGATGGGGGATGAATCTTATGCCTGCGCGCAGTCGTACCGTCGGTTTGAGAATCGCGTCCGGCAGTTATTCCGGAAGAAGTTCGCGATCCCAGTCCACCAGGGGAGAGTGGCGGAAAACCTGATGTTCAGTTCGATGCTGAAACCGGGGCAGTATGTCATTAACAACACGCATTTTGACACCACGCGCGCCAATGTGATGCACAAAGGCGGCATACCAATAGACTTGCCGTGCAAAGAGTCATCCTCGAATGAGCCGATCCCGTTCAAGGGGAATATCGACACGATGAAGCTTGAGGAGTTTATCCGCGAGAAAGGGACTCAGGCGATCGCGGCGGTGATGCTGACGGTGACCAATAATTCATCGGGCGGACAACCGGTCTCGATGGCGAATATTCATGAGACGGCGGAGATCTGTCGGCGACATGGATTGAAGTTCTATTTTGATGCCGCGCGGTTTGCGGAGAACTGCTATTTCATAAAGCGGGATGAGGCAGGGTATCACGATAAATCGATACGTGAGATCGCGCATGAGATGTTCGATTGCTGCGATGGCGCGTTGATGTCTGCCAAAAAGGATGGACTGGCGAATATCGGCGGGTTGATCGCGATAAACGATGAAGGACTCTACGCGAAGATATGCGAGTTGATGGTGGTGATCGAGGGATTCCCGACCTATGGCGGATTGGCCGGGCGTGATCTGGATGTGCTCGCGGTCGGGCTGGAAGAAGTGCTGGAGTACGACTATCTCGACTATCGGATAGGGCAGGTGCATTACTTTGGTGAGAAGATCAAGGAAGCGGGAATGCCCATAATCGAGCCAACCGGCGGACACGCGGTCTTTGTCGATGCCGGAAGATTACTGCCGCAGGTACCTGTTGACCAGTTTCCCGGGCAGGGTCTGGCCATCGCGTTTTTCATTGAGGGGGCGGTAAGAACGGTGGAGATCGGTTCGCTGATGTTTGGCGGAGTGGATCCGGCGACCGGCAAGAAGTACAGCGCAACCAAAGAACTAGTGAGGATGGCGGTGCCGCGCCGGGTCTTCACGAACTCGCAGTTGGATTATGTCGCGGAGGTAGCGGAGCGGATAGTCGCGCAGAAGAATCAGATACCGGGGTACCGGATAACGCGCGAGCCGGCGTTGCTGAGACATTTTACATGTGAACTTGAAGCGATGCAGATGAAACCGGCGCATGTGTAGAGGAACTTCGCTGCAATTGTTGGCGACACTGCTTGCGTCAGCGACACTCCTGGCATCGCTGGCAGGATGCGGGGTGACGATCCAGACGGGGCCGGAAGATCAGCAGCGGCTGACGGAGGTTTCGGATACGCGGGCGAAGGAGATACGGGCAGATTATGCGGAGCGAATTCGTAGGGCTGGCCCGGTGCAGAAAGCGGAGATACTGAAGACGCTCGTCGATTCGGTATCGGCGGCGTATTTCCGGTATGGGGAACGGATGGCGGATGACTGGCAGAGGGGGAATCAGGAACGTGGGACGGAAATACCGGCTAGCGAGATGCGTCAAGTGGTGGAGCGTTCAAACGAATCGCAGCGGCCGATTTTTGGCGCATATGAAGATATCCTTGATCTTGGAATGGAAGAGATAACGCGCGATGGGCAACTGGATCGGACCACGATGCAGTTGCTGGACGCGTTTCGCAATCAGTTCTACAAGAATTACAGCGCGGTCTTTCTGCCGTCAGGGGATGCCGCCCGGTACCGAACCGACTTGTCCGGGGCGCGGGACGATACTGAAAAACAAAGTTGGGAACTCGGGGAGGACCTTCGGCGCTATTAGGGATAGACGGGCGGGTGTTGCGATTCGTCTGTGAAGAGAAGTTCAGGATAGTTGAAGACGGGGGGAGTAACCGGGTCTCGCAGAGTAAAGCAGGTTTGAGTCATCCTGTTTTCTAACTTATTGATAATCAATAAAGTCCCGTGATAATGTAGGGGGTGGGTGGTTTATTGGCCGGGATTTTGCGACAACCTGAGTGGTGGGAGAGGGGGAGATGTTGACTTTTCTGGTGGAAGTTATTAGTTTTAGGCGGCTTAAGTCGCGTAACGTCTGTACAAAAAGAGGAGAAAGCTTATAGCACGTAGCTAACGACTAGAATTAACCGTTTCAGCCAGGATAGCGATTGTTGAATCGGCAGTTAGCCAGTGCTATGAACTTTCGGAACGCCCTGACCGGGTTGCGGTCAGGAAACCACACCTCTTTGTGGCAGTCGTTTTTTTATGCCTGCCTCTTACTGTGTTGCACGTCCGTTTATGCCGGTCAATCCTCCACGACGGTTCTCAGTTCAAGTTCCAGTGAAGTCAGTTTTGTCAGATCGATCACCGACCTTTCGGCGCTAACTCGCATTATCTATCCCGACAGTTCAGTCGGGTACGTGACGACCTCCCAGATATTAATGCCGATCGGCTCGACGGCGCGTCTGGTATCGGCCAGCGGTTCAGGGCTGAAGGGATCGTCCGAGTTGATCTCTGAAGTCTCCGCGAATCTTCCACTAGTGTCTCTAGCCAAGCCGCGCATGGTGCGCGGTCGTCAATTGATGGCGCTCCAGATCGCGCCCGTGATCGGTGATGGTTACTACACTTCAGTCGCGATAACAGTGGCTTTTGATGGCGGAGATAAGAATACCGGCGCTGGTGTGTCAGACCCGATCTTCGATCGCATCTTTGCGCGGTCGACAGTCAATTTTGATCAAGGTGTCAACTGGCGCAAGGACGCACGGGTGGCGGCGGGGAAATTAGCGGCTGAAGAAAATCCGTTTGAGCTTTCGACAACCTGGTTGAAAATGGGGGTAACGCAGACAGGATTGTACCGGATCACCGGCGCGCAGTTGGCGACAGCCGGGATCTCGCTGACCAACCTCCGGTCCGATTCACTCAGAGTTTTTAACGGCGGCGGACTCCCGGTGGATATGCGGAATGAAGAACCGCGTCCGGAGTTCACCGAATTGGCAATACGTGTTGATGATGGTGGCGATGGTTTGTTCGGGAGTGCTGACGCACTCTACTTTTTCGGAGAGGCGCCCAATCGGTTTGTCTACGAAGCGGGCGAGCCGACCGTCTGGGTGAACAATGTATACGCTACGCAGAATGTATACTGGCTGACCGTGGCGGCAGGTGGATTCAGCTCCGCGCCAGTCCGTATGACCTCGGTGTCCGCGGCTCCGACAGGAACGCAGGACACGACGATCACAACAGTCCGTCGACGGACGCATGTCGAAATGGACAATCTGTTGTCCGAAGATGCCAGCAATCATGTCAGCGACTATTACAATTGGTACTGGTCCGACCAGCGAAATCTGAGTCTGTTTGCGGCAACACCCGGTATCGTGGCGGGAGATTCGGCGATGCTGTATCTACAGGGGAAGACCGGCGTCTCTGGAACCAGTTCGTATATGTCGGTCAATGTGAATAACGTGGCAGGTCTGAACCCCATACGGACATCGAGCTACTGCCGGTTCGGCACGCGATCTCTTATCGACGGGCTGAATGACATTGATATAACGCTGACGCCGATCTCAAGTCTGGTCGCGCCATACTTTGATCTCATAGAGATCAGTTACCTGAGCCGACTGGTCCCGATCAACAATCAGATCGATCTGGTCTGTGAAGGATTTGCCGGCCGCGGGTTGGTGCAGATACAGGACAATTTCGCGGTGGCGCCGTGGCTTTTGGATATAGCCGACCCGCAGCATCCGATCTTCCTGACGGGAAATCAGCGAAGCGGCGGGCTGTTGTCGTTTGAAGCGACTATGGAAAATCCGGGAGTCAACCGATTCTACGGCGCGACCACAACCTCAGCCGTTTCTCCCGCGAGCATCCAGCGGGTAACACCTGTGGCCATGCGCGGAAGCGGCACGCAGACAGATATGATCATAGTAGCACCGCAGACGTTGATATCGGGACTCGACGAGTATGTAGCGTACCGTCAGGCAGAAGGTATCAGTATCAAAGTCGCGGCGCTTGACGCTATCTACGACAATTTCTCCTGGGGTATGCCCGACCCGACAGCGATCCGAGATTTCCTGAAGTTTGCCTATGAGAACTATCCATCTCCCGCGCCCTCGGCGGTGTTGTTGGTAGGAGACGCGAACTACGATTGGCTGAATCGCCTTGGCTCAGGAGTGCCGAACTACGTCCCGAGCTACATCAATCCGCTTGAGGGTGGTTCGCTGGGGTCATCGTATGGCGATGATAACTACGTCTATTTCGGCGCCTACGGCATTCTGGATGGCGACCGGAGTTATCTGTTGGGTGATCGTGGATTTGATATGATGTCCGCGCGCTGGCCGGTCAGGAGCCGGGCGGAGATCGCGAATATCGTCGCCAAGATAAAGGCGTATGAATCGAGCAGTGATTACGGACCGTGGCGGACCAATGTTACGTTGGTCGCCGATGATGAGTACGGGCAGTTCAATACCGAGACCTTTCACGCGACTCAAACGGAAGAATTACAGAGAGCGCATTTGCCGGCGCACTTCATGCGGAACAAGATCTACTTGTGGGATTATCCGTTCGTCAACGGCGACAAACCGGCGGCCAACGAAGCGATAGTTGACGCGATCAACAAAGGTTCGCTGGTGGTAAACTATGTAGGGCATGGTAATCCGGATGTTTGGGCACATGAGCATGTTTTTACGCGGACCGGCGACCTGCCGAGGCTTCGCGACATAGATCGTTTACCGCTGATTTTCACGGCGTCGTGCGCGATCGGGTTCTTTGATGATCCGGGTCGGCAGGCGATGGGTGAAGATTTCCTGACCATGCCGTCGGGTGGCGCGATCGGCGTGATCTCCGCGACGCGGCTGGTGTTTTCATCTGATAACGCGGCGTTCAACCGCGAAGTGTTCGATCTGCTGATGTACGATGATTCGCTGACCATTTGCCAGGCGCTATTTGCCGGGAAAATGCTTCGCCAATACGGGAACGATACAATCCCGCGTCCGGAGGACAACGACCGGGCGTATGTCCTGTTCGGTGACCCATTCCTCAAATTGGGGATGCCGCGACTCCGGATCGAGTTCTCTGAAACGCCGGACAGCCTGATGGCCCTCGGCGGCAGTCGGATCGCCGGGCGTGTAGTGGACAAACTCGGGCAGCCGGTGTTATCGGATGGCGAATTGATCGTGACCGTCTACGATTCCGATCGTGATAAAACGTATCGACTGGTCAACAGCTCTGGTCAGGTGACTCAGGAAGTGAACTACAAGATGACCGGGCCGACGCTTTTTAGAGGAAGCGCGGCGATAGTGAATGGTCAATTCGAGGCGAACTTTATCTCACCTCTCGATATAAGTTTTGGAGGTCAGGGGGCGAAAGTGCTTGCCTACGCGGTGCTTGATACGATTGACGCGGTCGGTCTGGCGGATTCGATACCGGTCAGCGTTCAGGTAGCGGTTTCGACCGACTCGGTTGGGCCATCGATAAGTTTCAGTATCAGCGGCCGACCCGATTTCCAAGACGGAGATTACGTCTGGCTGCAGGATACGCTGGTGGTGGTTCTGGAGGACAGCTCCGGCATCAATGTCGCTGGGGGACTTGGACATGGGATATCTTTGCTAGTGGATGAACGGGCCGATCAGCCGATACAGTTATCAGATGCTTTTGCCTATGACCAGGGGTCCTATCGGAGCGGTCGGCTGGCCTATCCGCTCGGGTCGCTGAGTCAGGGCGAGCATACTTTCAAAATAAAGGCCTGGGATAACGCCAACAATTCGTCGACGGCGCAATTCAGCGCGACCGTCTCAAGTCCGGGACGACTGGCGATTCAGGACCTGTTGAATTATCCCAATCCCATGCAGGAGCAGACGACCTTCTATTTTGAATTAACGGACGATGTCGACCAGATGTCGCTGGAGATATTCACGGTGGCTGGTCGCAAGATCCGGAGTTACAGCGGCGGCAGTCTGCTGGCGTCGACCTATCCGAATGACCATTTCCGGTTGACGTGGGATGGACGGGATGTCGCGGGGGATCGCGTCGCGACCGGGGTGTACATATACAAGGTAAGCGCGGTGCCGTCAAATGGCGGCGACGCAGTCGAATCGTTTGGGAAAATAGTCGTGATTAACTAATAGTACTGGAGTCTGACGTAATGAAGAAAACACTGAGTTGTCTGTTGGCGATGTTCCTCCTGACGATCGGGATGGTATCCAGCAGCTATGCGGATATCTCGAACGCGGCGGTGCTGTTCCTTCGGATCGCACCGGGCGCCCGCGCCGCAGGCATGGGTGAGGCCTTTGTCGCGATCGCGGATGACGCGACGGCCACGCACTACAATCCAGCCGGGCTAGGGGCCTACCCGCTGTCCGGAAGTTCACTCGAAACCAAGATCCCGGCGGAGTATCGCCCGATCCGTAGTTTGACCGTGCTGAAGACCGGCAAGGGAAACAGCATGGATGATTACGAAATGTGGGCCTTGACCGCCAAGGGTCTGATGCGCGCGAAAGACGGGAAGTGGACCAGCGGCGAAACGCAGTCGACTCGGACCGACCAGACGATCGCGCAGTTGACCACCCGCTATTACAATATCACTAATCCGGATGAACTGCCGGCATTGGTGGATAAAGTTGCCGTCTCCAACAATCGGATGGGGAAGGACGCTCTTGTTGCGTTCCGCGACCAGGTGTTGGCGATGGTACCTTCCGATTACGCCGACCGTGCGGGATTGCAGCAGTCGCTCGATTCGCTGGTTGAGATGTGGTCATTGGTGCGGATAAATTGGGATCGCTTCGCGGAAGCCAAGTCGATCTTCCAGGATGCCACAAAGGACAGCGCGCTAACTTCGCGCGAGACCGAACGGATCCAGTTCTCAGTGGAGCGTTCACGGAATCGGTTCATTCCGGAAGAGGTGACGTTCCCCTTCAACGCAAAGCTGAATGGCGAGCCGACTGTGCTGGCGGCGCAGGATAATATCCTGATAATCGGTACGACTGAGGGTTTGGTACGTTACAACTTGAAAAATTGGCAGACCTTTACGACCGAAGGCGGATTGCCGTCGGATACGATCACGGCGCTCAAATCAGTGAATGGCGCGGTGGTTGTCGGGACCACCGCCGGATTGGCTCGTTTCAATACGTTGACTATAGAGCCATATGATACCGCAAGCGCGGCTCCCGCGGGTCACGTGGCCGCTATTGGCGCGGGTTCGGGGAATGAGCTGTTCGCGGTCGTGGGCGGAGACCTGTACCACTTTGATGGTAATGTCTGGTCAAATTCCTTCCCGTATACCGTGGTGATCGATGATACGCCGGAGAAGATCGCGGCGAAGTATTCCATCTACGGGACCAAGAAAGATCTGAACGCGTATCTGGACAAGTTTAGAGCGGCCAATGCCGGGACGGAAGGGATGGAAACATTGGAGCCGGGGAAGGTTATCAGGGTTCCGTATGTCGCAACCCTGAAAGGCGAGATCACGTCGCTTACCGGCGGTATTCCAGGGCAGACGATCTGGATCGGCTCGAATTACGGTGTGATGTTCTTGACAAGCGACGGCTGGCAGATGCCGGGATACCGTGAGTGGACGCCGGCTGACACGATCACATCGGTTGCCCAGGTAGCCGCGTTGCGCAAGGATATCAAGGGGACAACTCAGGAAGCGTATGAAGCGGCCCTGAAAGATGTCAATGACCTGCCAGAGGGGATCATCCCGCCGGGCCGAGCGATCCGCCATTTCAAGAACGCGGCGGCCTCACCGGTGACCTCGGTCGACTGGTTTGATGATATCGTCTATGTCGGGACCGAAGAAGGTCTTTTGGAATACGCGAAAGGTGAATGGCGCCGCAGTGATTTCCGTGGACTCGGCTCTGAGCCGTCGCGCCGCGTTTCGATGGTCAACTCGCAGATGTGGGCGGCCAGCGATGCACGGATGGTGACCGGAACCTCGGGCCGACCGGAGATCTCAACCATGTACGTGAAGTGGTTGCCGGAGTTGGCAGACGATCTTTACTACACCTACTTCTCAGGTGTCTTCAATGTGAAGAGCATCGGGACGATCGGTCTGTCGTCATCGTTCATCTCCTACGGTACGATCACCCGCACAGGTGAGAACGCCGAGGATCTGGGGACATTTGACGCGTTCGATTTCGCCTTCCAGGCTTCGTATGGTACATCGTTGACCAACAAGCTCAAGGGCGGCTTGTCGGCGAAGTTCCTCTGGTCGCACCTCGCGGAGCAGGGCGCGGCGGCAGAGAAGGGGAAAGGGACCTCATACGGGTTTGCGCTGGACTTCGGTTTGCTGTATCATGCGTCCGACCGGATGAATGTCGGTGTGGCGCTGACCAACATTGGTCCGAAGATGACCTATATCGACGCCAACCAGGCGGATGATCTTCCGCGCAATCTTTCGGTCGGTGTGGCGTACAAGCTGCTCCGCGCGCGTGAAACGAAAGTGACCGTGGCGGCCGAGTACAATAAGATGATGGTCGGTCTCAATGACAGCTTCTCCGATGAGCTGCTGAAGGAAGCGGTGTTCAACGGCGGTGTCGAGGCGACCTTCCTAGATTTGATCTCGGGTCGTTTCGGCTACGTGTATGACGAAGAAGGTGACGTAAAGGTCTGGACGATCGGCGCCGGGATTCACGCGTTGGAGCGGTTCCGCTTCGATGTCGCGTATATTCCGAGCGGTGAATCGGTCGCGCTGGCCAATATCACGCGATTCTCGCTGTCCATCATGCTCTAGGTCGCAACTGGAAGGATGTTTGTTGGTGAAGAGACAGAGGTGGGTTGGGTCAATAGGATTGGCCGGGTGTCTGCTGATACTGCTCGCGACCGCGGGCATATCGGCTGACAAGGTCCTCATAGGAACCAAAACACAGGTTCCGGCGACCGGCGAAAACACGGTGCACCATCGGTGCCTCACTCCCGAGGGAGGCCCGATGCACACTCCGGAGCAACTTCGCGTCGAGCGCGACAAGCCGTGGTCGCTACCCAAAGCGGCATTGGGGGAACAGCAGGCGGTGATCCATGTGCTGGCGCTTCGATTTAATTTTCAGTATGAGACAACTGACGACCCGAACACTACCGGTCGCGGACGAATGGATTTCTCCCGGCCGCTCTCTAATCCACTAGATTCCGCCGCCTACTACAATCAGGTTGGTCACTGGATCGATCCTCCACCACACAACAAAGAATATTTCAATGCCCACATGACGGCGTTGGACCGATACTGGAATCAAGTTTCGGATGGTCACGTCCAGATAGTTTGGCACAATTTCCCTGAAGTGAGCGACTCCGCCTATACGCTGCCATATCCGATGTCGCATTATGGGCGATGTGATTCGGTGGTCATCGGACTGGAAGACTACTTCGAGGACTGTATCCGTCTGGCGGATACGCTGCACCTACTGGGGGATACTAATATCGATTTCTCGCTGTATGACGCGATAATTCTTTTCCATGCCGGCTCGGATCGTCAGAACGATATCGGTTTTCCGCCGACCTGCTCGGATCTGTTCACCGGATTCATCAAGTTCGGGGATTCGATTCCGGTTGACGGCGGGACGAATTTTGTGCGAACAGCGCTTCTGATGCCGGAGACATCGAGCCAGGATAATCGCGCAACGGCTCTGAATGCGGTCATTGCGCATGAGTTTGGTCATCAGCTTGGTCTAGTGGATGTTTATCGCACGGACAATTTCCTGTCGCAGCTTGGTGATTTCTCGCTGATGGATAACAATGGATTTTCAACCGGGATCGATTTCGGGTTTGAGACCGGTCAGGTATTCGGGGCGATACCGATCTATCCTGACGCCTGGTCGCGGGCCTACCTTGGCTATGTGCCGGTGGTTGATTTCCGGCAGGGGTCGGATATCCGCGTGGTCGCGGCCGAAGTGGCGACATCGGGGATCAAGATAGCTCGAGTTCCAATATCCGAGAATGAGTTTTACCTGATAGAAAACCGCCTGCAGGAGACAGACGGACTACAGACGGCGGCTCTGGTTGATTCGGCGACAAACGTCATCCAGGGGCCGGTCAACCTGGCGCGGCAATTCACCGGTGAGTATGATTTCCTTATTCCGGGTTCGGGAATGCTGATCTACCATGTTGATGAGGCGGTGGCCGGGCTGGACTGGGATGGGGACGGGCAAAACAATTTCGAAGACAATGATCTACAGAATAACCCCGAACGGAAATTCCTGTCGCTTGTCGAAGCTGATGGGTTGGTCAATTTCGGCGGATATTACCGCTCCGGGTTTGGGAGCGAGAACGATATGTTCCGCGACGACCGAAACAGATCGTTCACGCCGACCACTAATCCGGCGGCGATTGATAACAGCGGGAACAACACGCGCATTTATCTTACCGGGATCACGCGAGATACAATCAGGCCATCGGGCGCCCGCGAAGTCACCTATATCGACAGTGTGATGTTGTTTGATCTGGAGACCGAAAATCTTGCAACCGGATTCCCGGTGCGCGTGGGACGGCCGGTGTACGGAATCTCACCAGTTGTTAAGGATCTGAATGACGATGGTTCGCCCGAGGTGATCGTGGCATCGGGGCGGTTCCTGCAAGTGATGACTGAATCCGGCGGGAACTACCTGCTTGATGTGGCTGATACCTGCGCGGCCTGTCCGCGCTATCCCGATAGCTCATTCGCGTCAGTTTATCCGGGGCGCGAGCATGTGATGCCTGCCTATTTTATTGCCAATAGCGATATCACGACTCAGCCGGTCGTTGGGACATTCGGCGCCGATCCCATGAAGATGATCGGGATAGGGTACCAATCATCGGCCTCTGGTGGAACAGTTGCGTTCATCACACAGTATGATGACCCGCCGAACGGCTTGGCCGAATTCACCGGTAACCTAAATACCGTGACCGGCGTGCCAATAGCGATGGCGTTCAGCAATCAGTTCCTCGTGCTGACTGATTCCGGAATGGTGTATGGCTTCACCGGTGCGGTCGGGGCGACGAGTGCGTTCAGAGTAACGGATGAACAGTATCACGGGATGTGCCTCCTGGGGATGCGCGCGGTCGTGATGCATGGTGATGAGTCTGTGACGCGGCTGACCTGGCTGGATACGCCATCGGTGACGATGGAATTACCAGGATATTACAACTGGGGGCCGGTAGTCTGCGACATGGATCGGGATGGTCAGCCGGAGATACTGGCGGCATCACCGGATGGCAATATCGTCTATGCGACGATCGATACGTCAGGCACCGAGCCCGTTCTAAGGATACTTGAAGAGAAGAGCACAGGTTTCGCGTTTACCGCCAATCCGGTCGCGGGAGATGTTGATCTGGATGGATGGCCGGATATGATAATTGGCGGACGGAACAGCCTCTACGCGTTTGACCATCGGGCGCAATTGTTGACCGACTTCCCGCGCGAGATATATGATCGATTCCCATGGGATAGTGTGATCGCCGCGCCGATCCATGCGGAGATAAACCGCACCGGCGTGCCGGAGATGATCTTCCCGACCGGTATCGGGAATATCTATTCGTTCGGAATTGGTAAGACCTATGGGTTCCCGCTTTCGGGAGGGGAGTTGGGAGTTGGTTCACCGGTTCTTTTCCATTCTGACTCGACCGCGAAATTAGGGTATGTCGGGGTGGATGGCTGGTTCTATGCCTGGAATGTGTTGACCGATTCGACGCGCAACTATTGGCCGATGTACGGTCACGACGCGCGCGGTTCATTCGCTTTGCCGGTGGATGAACTGGTAGATCCGGTCCCGCTGGCGACGCTTTTCGACGAGAAGAAGTTTTTCAACTATCCAAATCCAGCTACCAACGGCAATACGACTTTCCGCTATGAACTTGGCGAGGATGCCCGGAGAGTTGAAATGACCATTTACGATCTCTCCGGGACAGAAGTGGCGTCGTTCCTCGGTCCGGCATTCGCCGGGACGAACGAGTCTGTCTGGCAGTGCGGCGATGTTACGCCCGGAGTCTACCGGTGCCGTATAGTGGTAGAGTTTAACGGCGAGACCAAAACAGCGTTTACAGATGTGGCGGTGATACGATGAGAATATCCATGACGAAACTGCTGATGATGTCGGTGGCGTTGGGGTTACTGTTTACCTCATCGAGGGCTGACAATCTGGTAACGCTAACCCCGCTCGAGCAAACGGGTCTTGAATTGCGGTATGGTTCGACCATGGCCTGGGCCGATGAAAGCAAGCTCGACCTGGACCAGGGGGAGAAAAAAGGAGTGTCGACTGGACGGAAGTCTCCTGGGAAGGCATTCGCGCTCAGTCTACTGGTTCCGGGGCTGGGGCAGTACTACAATGGAAGCAGGATCAAGCCGTTCGTGTTTTTGGGCGTTGAAGTGACCGCGTGGGCGATGTACTTCAAGTGGCATGGGGATTACGAGGACATAACGACATCCTTTGAGAATTTCCAGCGGGCACATTGGAGTCGCGTATCGTACGCAGACTATCTTGAGGCGGCGTATCAAGGGCGAGGTGGAGAATATCGTGACGACGATTCCATTACGGCTGTCGAGATTAGTCACCATCTTCCGGACACAGAGACAGGGCAGTATTTTGAGATGACTGGCAAATACAACCAGTTTGCGTGGGGATGGGATGACGCGACACGAAATGGCTATACTCTGGAGACATGGACCGACAGTGCAGACCTAGCGATCATTGATCAGGCGCATACGCCGATCAGCGCGCGGCGCGAGGCGTATCTTCAGATGCGCAAGGATGCCAACGACAAGTATGATCAGGCGGAACGGATGATCATTGTCTCGATCGTCAATCACCTGATAAGTGGATTTGAAGCTTATATAGGCGCGAAAAGACATAACAAGCAGGTCGGCGGTGGCGACAGTGAGTTTTCGAGTATAGGGCTGGAAGCATCGGTCCGTTCACTCAGCCTTCCGAACGATACTCCCTATTTGACCGCGACGGTGAGGTTCTGAGGCGATGAAGCAACGAACTCTCATAGTCTTACTGCTCGGGATACTCGTCGGTGGTTTCGGCGCAGAACGTTTGCGCGCTGACGATTTGCAGTTCTCCAATGTTGACCTGGCCATGCGCGTTGAGATGGCGCTGGCGGATGATGACTTTGGCCAGGAGAAGGACGGCACCCAGAATCAATCGAAGGTCAGCGCTGAGGGGAAGAAGTCGATCTTCCGCGCCGCGCTCTATTCGACCCTGATACCGGGATTGGGGGAATACTATGTCGGGAATCGGGGGAAAGCGCGGATCTTCTTCGCGACCGACGCAGTCACCTGGATAGGGTACGCGTCGTATCGGATGTATGGTCACGCGAAGGAAGAAGATTATATTCGGTTCGCCCAGACCAACGCGAGCGCGCAACTTGACAACAAGAGTGATGACTTCCGCGATCTGGTCGGATTCTACTCGAGTATCAACGAATACAACACACTCGGACGAGTGTTTGACACGGATCGACCCTATCTGGTCGATTCACCCGAAAACCACTGGCAATGGCAATCAGAGGACGACCAGGGGACCTATCGGCATTTGAAGAACCGGAGCCGTGAGGCATATCGCACGGCGGATTTCTTCATTGGTATCGCCATTGTCACGCGCATTGTATCGGTGATTGACGCCGTACGCGATGTGAAGCGGTATAACAGCCGGCTTGACCGGGAGTTTTCGGATGCGCCGGTGCGGCTTGAGTTGAATCCACTGTCGACCACTCGGCAGGTAGTCTTGTCCGTTCGCACGCCATTCTAAGTGGAGTC
>JAYRFH010000320.1:0-17281 GCA_041908405.1 Candidatus Zixiibacteriota bacterium | reverse complement strand
CAGCTTACCATTCGAAGTGGCGAAGAGATCTTTTGACGCGATCACACCGCGCTGAGTCAACTGCTCGCGGATAAGGCTGATCGGGTGACGTCCGGTGGAGAGATCCATCCCGCGGAAATCCGCGGCGATAGTTTCCAGTTCATCCATTCTGGGGAGCAAGGTACTACCGGTGTCTGATGTTTCGATCGTCAACTCCGCGGCCGAGCGATGCGCGGCGGCAAGTGTCTCCCAGAGCGCTTCACGTCGTTCAACCCCAAAGCAAGCAAACGCGCCGACCATGGCCAACTGCTCGAGCGCATCCTGTGGGAGTTCGGTCCGGAAGATGAAATCGCGGATGGAGCGGAAGGGCCCACGTCGAAGCGCCGCTTCGATCTTCTCCTGCGCGGCCGGGCCGAGTTTTTTGACGTAACGGAAGCCGAGGCGGACCGCGCCATCCTCGATAGTGCAACCCCAGAGCGATTTGGAAGCATCGATAGGAAGGATAACAACGCCGCGACGTTTTGCCTCATACAGGATGGTTGATGTCGAGTAGAATCCCATCGGCTGGGCATTAAAGAGCGAGCAATAGAATTCGGGGGGAAAGTAGACCTTGAGATAAGCCGAGACATAGACCAGCAGCGCAAATGAGGCGGCGTGCGATTCAGCAAACCCGAAATCAGCGAAGGCCGCCAGTTGCTGGTAGATGCGGGCGGCGGCATCTTTATCGATGCCATTGCGCATCATGCCGTGGATCAGTCGTTCGGAGATCGCCTGCATCTTTTCACGGGAGCGTTTGTGTCCCATGGCGCGGCGAAGTTCATCCGCCTCGGAAGGAGTGAATCCGGCGGCCGCTACCGCAACCTGCATCCCCTGTTCCTGGAAGAGAGGGATACCGAGTGTTCGTTCAAGAATAGGCTTGAGCGAAGGATGCGGGTAGGTGACCGCTTCTTCGCCGTTGCGACGTCGAAGATACGGGTGCACCATATCCCCCTGAATCGGGCCAGGACGGATGAGCGCGACCTCGACTACCAGATCATAAAAGCGAGTCGGCTTGTGACGCGGAAGAGTGTTCATCTGCGCTCGCGACTCAACCTGAAAGACCCCGACCGTGTCGGCGGTGCAAAGGAGGCGAAAGACGCGAGGGTCATCGTAAGTCATCCGGGCCGGGTCGAGGGTGATACCACGATGCTTTTTCACCAGCTTGAGCGCGATATCGATAAGCGTTAACATGCCGAGCCCCAGCAGGTCGATCTTGATAAGGCGCATATCGGCGGCATCATCTTTATCCCACTGGATGACCGAGCGGTTCGGCATGGTGGCGTTTTCGACTGGAACGAGTTGCGATATCGGTTTGCGGGTGATCACCATCCCGCCGACATGGATACCGAGGTGTCGAGGGAAGCGTTTGATCTTGCGGGTCAGGTCGATGAGTAACTGGACGCGGCGGTTCTTCAGATTGAGGTGGGCCTCGGCGGCCCGTTCTTCCAGTTCGGTCTGGTCGGTGTAATGATCCAGCAGTTTGGCGAGTTTGTCGACCTCTTCGAGCGAGAAGCCAAGCGCCTTGCCGACATCGCGCACCGCCGACCGTCCGCGATAGGTGATCACCTCGCAGACCATGGCGGCATGGCGGCGGTCATATTTGTTGTAGACATACTGGATGACTTCCTCGCGGCGGTTGTTGGCGATATCGATATCAATATCCGGGGCTTCCTTGCGATTCTCGGAGAGGAAGCGCTCAAACAATAACTTTAACTTTATTGGGTCAACTGCTGTAATACCAAGGCAATAGCAAACAGCTGAATTCGCCGCCGAACCGCGCCCCTGACAGAGGATCTGTTGCTCGACACAGAAGCGGGCGATATCCCAGACAATCAAAAAGTACCCCGCCAGATCGAGTTTTTCGATGATCCGAAGTTCATGTTCTAGCTGTTTGGTGACCGGTTCGGTTGGTTCGCCGTAACGACGATGAGCGCCCTGATAGACCAATTTCCGGAGATAACTTTGCGCGGTCTCGCCATCGGGGACCGGAAAATCAGGCAGCGTGGTCTGCAGGTTCTCCATCGAAAAGCGACAACGGTCGGCGATAGCGAGGGTGTTCTCGATCGCCGTGGGGTATTTCCGGAAACGGTAGACCATCTGGTCAGCGGTTTTGAGATACCGTTCGGCGTTGGGATATAACAGCGCACCAGCTTCGTCAAGTGTGGTGTGATTCCGGATACAGGTCAGGACATCGGCAAGACGCCGGCCATCCAGATTGGCGTAATGGACATTGTTGGTGGCGACTAGCGGGAGTCCGATTTTCTGTCCGAACAGATCAAGCAGTTCGCAGAGGCGATCCTGAACAGGGAGATTGTGATGCTGCATCTCGAGATAGAAATTCTCACGCCCGAAGATATCGATGAACTGTCCGGCGACCGACTCGGCCTGTTTCTGTTTGTCAGCCAGCAGGAGAGTGGGGATCTCGCCTTGACTGCATCCGGAGAGCGCGATCAATCCTTCGGCGTGTGAGGCGAGGTTTTCGGGTGTGACCTTGGCATCCCCTTTTTTGCCGGCGAGCTGTGCCTGACTCAACAGGTCGCTGAGATTGGCATAGCCGGTTTCGTTGCGGACCAGCAGAGTCAGGTGATGGTTGTTTGCCAGCGTGATCTCGGCGCCGATGATCGGGATGATATTCCGTTCCTGCGCGGCTTTGTGAAATTGCACGATCCCATACAGGCCGTTATGGTCGGTGAGAGCCATCGCCTGATAGCCCAGATACCATCCCTGTTCCACCAGTTGGTCGGGGTCGGAGGCGCCATCCAGAAATGAAAAATTAGAATGGCAATGCAGTTCGACATATGCTTCGGTGGCCATTCAATCGAAGACTCCTTGAATGAACCAGCGCGCGCCGATGCGGTCATAAAAAACGAGATAGAGTTTCCGGTCGGTGGTCTGGATCTCGTAGTAGAGCCGGTCAAAGCCGGATTGCCACCATCCGCCGGAAAGTTTCCAGGGGCCGAAAGTCCGTTCGATGGCGTGGAGTTTCTGTTTGATGCGAAGGAACATCGCTTGCGCGCCGGTGGTGATCAGATCTCCCGCGACCGGCGGTTGAAGCAAGCGAAGGCCGCTCAGGGAATGCCCGGCGTAGGGTTGAGGAATTGCCCGATCAGTTATCTCCCGCTTGAATTTGTCGGTCGCCGGGAGGAAGCGGAAATTCTGTTCCGGGAGATGTGCCGCGCGGAGTTGTGAGCGACAACAACGGTATTCTTCGGTCAAGCGGGCAAGTTGCTGCTCCGTGTCTCCTGATGCCGCGCCGGTCGATTTTTGCTGAAAGCTCAATTGCTCAAGCAGCAGGATAGAGCATTCCGGGATAACGACAGTGATATCAACGATACCGGAAGCCAGGTCGATCGTTTCTCCGTGTTGCCGCAACTGACGCAGGAACGGCGGAAGTGTGGCACTCGGCTGGTCAAGCGAGAGCGCGATAGTCAGGTCGGTCCTGTTTTCGAGACGGCAGATGATATCAATCTGCCGGCAACATCGCCCGGCCTGCTGGAGTTGTCCGAGCATTCGCTCCAACAGTCGTTCGACATAAAGGCAGAGTGACCCGATATGGTAGAGCGGGAAACTGAGCGGCAGACGTTTGACCAGAAGTTCCGGCGGGATCTCGGGGAGGAATGTATCAGGGTCATCACCATTAGCTAAACGGGAGAGGAGCATCCCATCGGCGGCGAAGCGCTCCATCAGTTCGTTGATCGGGAAGGCTTTGATCTGGCCGATAGTGCGTAATCCAAGTTCATACAGCGAACCGCGGGTTTCAGGAGAGATTGGCAAGAGGTCGATCGATAATGGCTTGAGGAATTGGCGTTCACCGTTGGTCGGGACGATCTGACTTTTGCCCGGTTGGCTTGTTTGCGCGGCGATGCGGGCGATGAACTTGTTCGACGCGATCCCGACCGAGGCCGGAAGTTTAGCGGCACCCATCCGGTCGATGATCTGTTGGGCGAAAGTGGTTTCGCTGTCGTAAATGAAGCGCAGGCCGGAGCCGTTGAGAAAAAAGAGGCCATCCTCGGTCGACTGCACGAACGGAGAGAGCGTGCGGAGAATCTCGACTATGTTACGGGTGGCGCTTTCTTCCTGTTGTTTATCCCGCACTTTTATTTTCAATCCGGGGCAGAGCGTGTGCGCCTGGGCGACAGTCAGTTCCGGGCTGACCCCGAACTCTTTCGCTCTCTGATTGCAGAGCAGAAGTGCGGAGGAGTCGCTATCTTCCTCGGCGATCGCCAGGGGAGCATTGGCGAGTGACGGTTCAGCCTGCAGCCAGAGAGCGATGGGGAAATCCGGGACAGAGCAACATCCGATCCGAAGCGGCGTCACGTCAGCCGTACCTCCGCCGTCCCCCCGTGTAATGTAAATCGGCTCCTCGTTACGGTCGCGGTGATGATCCGCGGACCGCGCCGGGTGATCTCAAGGCGAAGCGAGGTAATGCTGGCCGGGATGAGCGATGAGTTGTTTTCGGTCAGGAATATCACCATCCCTTTAGCACGGATCGTCTGCAAGCGCAGTCGATGCAGCAACGTATAGGGGAGAGGGATCCGGTGCCCGACCAGGTCTATCACCACACAACAGGCGAGACGATGACGGAATAACAGTTCGGTCGCGCGGAGTCCCGAGGCGAGCGTGTCGGGCCGGATAACAAGCAGCCGCTCGAGATCAACCCCACCGGTCATGGCGGCGGGGGGGAAAAGGGTCCCCTGCAGATCGATATACGCGGCGGTCCCGGTGCGGGTGATAGCTGACAACATCACAAAGACCAGGCTGGTTTTGCCGGATGAGATATCGCCGGAGATCTCGATCAACTGGCCATAGGGGATGCCGCCATCAGGAAAGAGGCGATCCAGTTCGGTCGAACCGGTGGTGAAGCGGAGCGATGACCAGTCGGAACCGGAGTAAAATGATTCCGGCCACTTCTCCGTGATGAGATTTTTCAGCTCATCAAGTGACAGCTTATTCCCGGCGGATTCTATAGGCATACCGTTACTTCCAACCTTATTTACTAATACTGCTCGTTTGTGCAGTATTAGGGTACGGTTTGCCTGATTATTGTCAATACCTTTTGAACCCGAGGGGGAGTTTGACGGTTAGAAATCGGCAGATGGCAACTTATCAAGTTACGCGTCGACAGACGCTTCCGATATCACTTCCGCAGGCCTGGGATTTTTTCTCCGACCCACGCAATCTTGCGGTCATCACTCCGGACTGGCTCGGGTTTGAAATACTCGACGATCTCCCAACCAAAGTCTATCCCGGGATGATCATTCGCTACAAAGTGTGCCCCTTATTCCGTATTCCCGTCACCTGGGTGACTGAGATAACGCACGTAACAGAACCGGCGATGTTTATCGATGAGCAGCGAGTCGGGCCTTATGCGCTCTGGCATCATCAACATCACTTTCGGCAAGTCGATGGTGGCGTCGAGAATGTTGACGTTGTTACATTCAAGCTACCGTACGGCATCTTTGGGACAATTGCCTATCACCTGATCGTAAAGCGGAAACTGAACGAGATATTCAACTACCGCAATCAAGTCCTGCAAAAGCGGTTCGGCGCGGCTCCATCCCCCGCAAAACAGTAATTGCGTTTCGCGGAAGTATCTGGCAGATTTCAAGCCATTGCTGATCGCGAAAGGATCAATGTGATACAACTATCATTCCATGGCGCCGCCGGTACGGTCACCGGTTCGAAATATCTCCTCGATGTCAACGGCAAACGGATCATGATCGACTGCGGTATGTTCCAGGGGCCACATGAACTTCGCGACCGCAACTGGAACCGTCTGCCGTTTGATCCATCGACCGTCAGCGCGGTCATCCTGACTCACGCGCATATCGACCATATCGGGTACCTTCCGCGATTCGTCAAAGACGGCTTTTACGGCACGGTCTTCTGCACTCCACCGACAGGCGATATCGCGCGCATCTCGCTGCTTGATACTGCCGATCTGCAGGTCGAAGATGCCGAGTACCGCAACAAAAAGAAGAAAACCCACCATGCCCCGGCCTTACCGCTATTTGACGAAAATGACGCTGAGGACGCGCTCAAACTTATCGAGCACGTAGGATTTGGCCAATGGATCGATTTCAGCCCGGAGTTTAAGTTTCGCTATCATATAGTTGGACATCTGTTGGGGGCGGCGTCGGTCGAAGTTATCATGAATGACAACGGTCGCGAAGTTTCCATACTATTCTCCGGTGATGTCGGGCGATACGGCAATCCCTTGGTCAAAAATCCGAAAGAGCCGCCGGAGTGCGATTATCTGGTTTGTGAGTCGACCTATGGTGGCCGGATGCATCCTGCCGAGGATCCCTATTTTCAGTTCGATGAATTAGTGGACAGGATCGTTGCGGAAAAACGAGTGTTGGTTATCCCGGCATTTGCGATTGGACGGACTCAACAGGTGATCTATCTGGTCGATGATCTGGTTCGCCACAAGCGGATAGCACCGATCAATATCCATGTGGATTCTCCGATGGCTGTTGACGCGACGGATATCTACCTGAAATATCACGAGTATCATGCCATTGATCTTGAGAAACTGGATCAGATCGGCGCTGTCCTTAACGGAAAGCGAGTGCATTTGCATCGCACCAAGGCTTCCTCGAAGAAACTGAATGATCTGCGAGGACCGGCGATCATCATTTCTTCGAGCGGCATGTTGACCGGCGGACGTATTATGCACCATATGATAAACAGACTCCCAGATCCGGGGACCACTGTCGCTCTAGTCGGATATATGGCGGAAGGGACGCTTGGACGCAAGCTGCTCGATGGCGAGCGAATGGTGTATATCCATAAGATACCGATCGATGTGCGGGCTGAGATCGTGGTCATTTCGAGCTTGTCGGGACATGCCGACTATCACGAGATATTGCACTGGCTTGAGCCGGTGAAGAGAGCTCCCAAAACTACTTTCATTACGCACGGCGAGCCGGAACAGTCGCTGGCCATGGCCAAGCATATACAAGAAGAGCGTGGATGGACCACGCTCATTCCGAAGCTTGAACAAACCGTCGAACTCTAGTTGGCGGTGGACTGACTTTCCGCTTTTTGCTCACGCTTGATCTGCCAGAGCCGCCAGTAGGTATAAACTACGGGGATGATCTCCAGGGTCAGGAAAGTCGAACTGATCAACCCTCCGACCATCGGCGCGGCGATCCGTTTCATTACATCCGCACCGGTACCATCCGCCCATAGCAGCGGCACCAGACCGATCATGGTGGTCCCGACAGTCATTAGTTTGGGACGGACGCGCATGACCGTGCCTTCCATATGCGCCCAGATGATATCGTTCAGGTCGCGGACCTTGCCGGCCGCCTTGCGTCGTTCATACGCCTGGTCGAGATAGAGGATCATCACAATACCGGTCTCGGTGGCCAAGCCAATTAGCGCTATTATTCCCACAAGTGTCGCCGTCGAGTAGTTGTACCCCAGGAAATACATGAGCCAGATCGAGCCGACCAAGGCAAAGGGGACAGAGCAAAGCACAATGAGCGTCTCCGTGAAATTGCGGAAATTCAGATAGAGCAGGATGATGACAAGAATTATGGTTAGTGGAATAACGATTTTCATCCGCTTGGCCATGACCTCGAGCAATTCATACTGGCCGGTCCAAGTGAGATGATAACCGGCGGGAATCGTGATTTCCTTAGCGACGATCTCTTTGGCTTCATTGACGTAACCGCCGATGTCGCGCTTGGACTGATCCATGTCGACATAGACGTAGCCGACCAGCATGCCGTTCTCATCGCGGATCATCGGGGGACCGCTGACTATCTTCACTTCGGCGATCTGTCCGAGCGGAATAGCGGGCGCTCCTTCGGGGAGCACAAAGGTCGAAGCTCCAGACGACGGCGGCATTGGCGTTGTCATCGGCTGTGCCCGCATCGAAGAGCGACCCGACATGCCGCCAGAATAACCTCCCGGAAGCGGCGCTCCACCTGGTACGGTTGTCCCTCCTGACTGCATCTTGTCCATCTGCGCATACTCGACCTTTCGCCACGCGGCATAGTCGACCAACGGATCTGACGAAGCCAGCACTGGCGATTCAAACGAGACAAACGGCAACGCACCCATGCCCGGCATTTGAGTCCTAGGCGTGGTTGAGACGCGGGGGAGAGGGACGAGAACTTGCTTCAACTTGTCAATATTCTCACGCAGATCCCGCGGATAACGAACATTGACCGAAAATCGGTTTCTCCCCTCGACCGTCATTTCAATCGGCATCCCGCCGATGGCGGTCTCGATAACATCGTTCACGTCGCGTATGGTCAGACCATAGCGAGCGATGGCATCGCGATCGGGAATGATATCAATATAGAAGCCGCCGGTGTTGCGGTCAGAGAACACGGAGCGGGTTCCCTCTATCTTGGAAAGCGACTGTTCAAGCTCCATACCGATGCGCTCGATCTCGTTCAGGTCGCTTCCAAATATTTTGACACCGATAGGAGTGCGAATGCCGGTAGAGAGCATATCAATGCGAGTTTTTATCGGCATAGTCCAGGCATTGGTCCAACCGGGCATCTGCATAGCCGAATCAAACTGGGCTACCAGTTCCTTCCAAGTGATATGCCGTTCCTCCGGCCAAATAGCCCGGAACGGCGGCTTGGCAAACTCAGGGATCACATGCGAGAACCATCTCTCCTGAGGCACCTTGCGCCATTCCTCCTGAGGCCTCAATTGAACGACGGTCTCAAGCATACTCAGGGGGGCGGGATCGGTGGCAGTCTCAGCTTTTCCTGCTTTGCCGTAGACGGAGATCACTTCTGGAAACTGTTTAATGACGCGATCCTGATATTGCATGTACTGCTTCGCCGCTTCCACCGAGATATTCGGGAAGGTCGTCGGCATGTAGAGTATATCACCTTCGTTCAGCGCGGGCATGAACTCCGAGCCGATCTTGGGTATCATGGGGAGCGCGGAAAGAATGGCCATCAGTCCGATAGCGATGGTTGTCTTTGGATTGCGCAGCGCGACAAACACGAAGGGTTTGTAGAGCTTTATGAGAAAACGAGAGACGGGGTGCTTTTCTTCGGAATGGATCTTGCCTCTCAACAGAGTCACCATCAACGCGGGAGCGATGGTGACCGCGGTCACCGCGGCAAAAAACATCGCCAGTGTTTTGGTCCAGGCAAGAGGAGAGAAGAGTCGCCCGGCCTGCCCGGTCAGCGCGAAAATCGGCAGGAACGCGATCGTGATGATCAACAGTGAATAGAAGATCGCGGGGCCGACTTCTTTGGCGGCGTAGATAATAACTTCCATGCGCGGGACGGTTGCTTTGGCCCGTTCCAGCTTCTTGTGCGCGTTTTCAACCAATACAATTGAGGCGTCAACCATCGCTCCGATCGCTATGGCGATTCCTCCGAGGCTCATGATGTTCGAGTTGATGCCCAACAGGTACATCGGAATAAATGCCAGACCCACAGCAATCGGGAGAGTGATGATCGGGACCAAGGCGCTCCCAAAATGAAGCAGGAAGATAAAGATCACAAGGGCAACGACTATGCCTTCATCAAGGAGCGTCCCTTTGAGGGTGTCAATCGCGCGATTTATCAGGCCCGAGCGGTCATAGACCGGCCGAATCTCAACACCCGGCGGTAGCCCCGGCTTTATCTCCTCAATCTTGACCTTGATTCGTTCAATCACGGCCAGCGCGTTTTCACCATATCGCATAACGATGATGCCGCCTACAGCTTCTCCGATACCATCGAATTCGCCAACTCCGCGCCGTATCTCTGGCCCAAAAGAGACTTCGGCGATGTTGCCAAGTAGGATAGGCGTTCCGGTGGGACTTGCCCCTAGGGATATCTTGCGGATGGCGTCCAGATCCTGAATGTATCCCCGCCCACGAACGTAGTATTCTCGCTCAGTTAGTTCGACGACCCGACCGCCGACATCGGCATTGGAGCCGCGAATCGCACGGACAACATCGTTAATTGATAACCCGTAAGCCCGGAGCTTATCCGGGGAAACCTCTACTTGATATTGCCGCTGGTATCCACCGATGGAGGCAACCTCGGCAACACCAGGGACCGAGGAGAGGGCGTACCTGAGGTTGAAATCCTGGTAGGTGCGAAGTTCGGCGAGGTCGTGCGTGTTGGTGGTATCGATCAATACGTACTGATAGACCCAACCCACTGACGAGGCATCCGGCCCAAGGCTTGGCGTCACGCCGGATGGGAGCTTCCCCTGTATCTGCTGGAGATATTCGAGTACGCGGCTGCGTGCCCAATAGATATCTGTCCCTTCATCAAAAATGACATATACAAAAGACATCCCGTACATCGAGTACCCTCGAACTGCGGATACACCAGGTGCCGAGAGAAGGGAAGTGACAATCGGATAGGTCACCTGATCTTCGACCAGATCAGGGCTGCGCCCCATCCACTCGGTGTAGAGAATAACCTGGACGTCGGAAAGGTCTGGTATCGCGTCAAGCGGGATGTTGTTGATGGAATACCATGAACCCGCCAGGGCAAACAGCACACCGATCAGGATGACCAGACGGTTGCGCGCGGAGAAATCTATGATGGCACGGATCATGGCTATTTCCCGTGTCCCTGGTGTTCGTTCTGCGCGCTTCCGCCCATCCCGGAAATGGCCGCTTTCAGGCGGCTTTCAGAATCAATCAGGAAGTTAGTGCTGGTGACTACCAGTTCATTTTCCGAGAGTCCGCCCAGAATCTCAATACGATCATTGTCGCGCCGACCTACCGTCACCTTGCGTGGGGTGAAGTGGTTGCCGTTGGTGACGACAAAAACGTAGGCGATCTCGCCGCCATCAAGTAACGCTTCACGAGAGATGGTCAGAGCGGAACCGGATGCGGACATGAGACTGACCTCAGCATACATCCCCGGCTTAAGCATCAACTCCGGGTTGGCAAATGAAACACGGACTTTGGCGGTGCGTGTCTCAGGAGAGATCGTCGGGTAGATGAAGGAGACTTTGCCTTCAAAGTCACGGCCAGGATAAGCAGTCGTGGTCATGCGAGCTGACTGACCGGATCGAATTTCCGCCAGGTCGGCCTCGTACACATCGGCTACTACCCAGACTGTCCCCAGGTCGGTAACTGAAAGGAGATTTTCAGCTGGGGTTACAAACTGTCCGGCATTCACGTTTTTGGCCAGTATCACTCCGCTGACCGGGGAGTAGAGTGGAACGATCGATGGATCCGCATCGCTCGATTCCAGAGCGGTGATCTCCTTCTCTGTCAGGCCGAGATTGATCAGCCGATTGCGCGCGGCAGTGATTATCCTCTGCTGGTCGGCCGAACCGGTAAGGCTGGAATTACGCGCGAGGTGGTACTCCTGAACTGCCTGCAGGAGATCCTGGCTGTAGATGGTGAGAAGTTTGTCTCCTTTGCGTATCAACTGGCCCGTTTGGTTTGCGGCCAGTTCTCGCACCCAGCCGGAGACTCTGACGAATAGATTGTGTGTCTTGGTTTCGTCGGGAACCACATATCCGAGTAATCGCCGCGAGTTGGAGAGTTCGCTCTTCACAACTTTCTCGGTGCGCAGTCCTATCAATTGCAGTCGCTGCGGCTCAAGTGTCACGGGAACCAGGCCCGGAACAGAAGAATCATCTGTCATAGTGTGCCCGGCGGGATGCTCGGTGGTTTCCAGAGGCATCAGATCCATGCCGCATTTGGGACAGTCGCCTGGATGGTCAGTCACCACTTCGGGATGCATTTCGCAGGTGAACTTCATCCCAGGTTCGAATTTCTCCAGAAACATGCCGCAGACGGAACACTTTCCCTCGGTATCAGAAGCGATTTCGGGGTCCATTGGGCAGTAGTATTGCCCCGGTTTGGCGACCGAGACTTTTCCCATTTCGCTATCGTGTTCCGCGGCCGTGGCACTGTCCGTATCGATCTTCGCGCCGATGGGGACCAAGCTCATGCCACAGATTGGGCAGTCACCGGGTTGACTAGTGATATAGGTTGGGTGCATCGGACAGTGGTAACGCGTCGACGCATTGCTGCTCGAGGTCCAGGGAGCCAGACCGAAAAAGCCCAGAATCATGGCCAAAGCGAACAGAGTCATCGCGCCGAGAATAGCCCAGCGAACTAGACCCATCGTCCGGGTGAGCGGGGGAGCCTGTTCTTCACCTTCGGGAAGAGGCTCTTCATGGTAGAGATCGTCTGCGTGACTCATATGTTACTTTCCTGTTGTTTCGTTCGACGGGTGAACCCCTGGTTCGATATAGAGAAAGACCTCGGCTTCGGTACGAGACTTTTCGGCCCCAAGCGTGACCAAGGTGATCCGGTCGGTAATGAGCGCGATCTGTGTCTGTAAGAGATCTGAAAGATTGAGCCGGTTCGCCTCGTAGCTGGAGAGCGCGACCTTGTGGGCGTCTTCCGCATTCGGAATGATCTTGTCTTGGTAGAGCGCAATGCTCTCATTGATTCGCGCGATTCGTTGATGCAGCGAACGGAGAGTTGATTCGGTGTCGCGCCATAGTTGATCGGCTTCCGCCGCCTGGCTGGCGGCCATCGCTTTCATTGAACGGGCCATTGCGGCCTGACTTCCTCGTGAAAAGATCGGTAGGGAAACGGAGAGGCCGAGACTGACCATATCTTCACGCTCTTCTCCGGGGTCACCGTGCAGACCGATCTCGCGTCCAGTCCGAATCCCATATTCCGCGCTCAGGCTCAACATTGGCCAGCGCATGCGATTGGCGGCTCTTTCTTCGAACCTGTAGCGTTCCGCGCTTGAACTCAACCTTGCCAGTGGCGGGTAATTCGTGCGGGCAGAGGCGAGCCAATCCGCGAGTGAGGCCGTCCCGGCAAGTTCAGCAGGCGCAACCAGTGAGGGGATTGAATCATCCGGATGACCGCCTCGAAGCGAATTGAGTCTGAATCGCAGGGCATCGAGCTCCTGCTTCAGAGAAATAATGGAAGCATCCATCCGCCAGATATCAGCGCGCGCCGACAGAACTTGGTCCTGAGAAGTCTGGTTGGCTTCAAGGCGGGCCAACGTCGCGTCGGCAGATTGCTCTAACAGCACTCGCTGCTTTTCCAGATGTGTCAGTATTTCGCTCTTACTATAGAGGTCGATGTAAGCGAGCTGTGCCGCAAATACAAGGTTCCGTTCTACAATTAGACGATCCTGCGCCGATTCGGAGATTGCGGATTGGGTCGCCTTTCTTTGCAGGGACCGCGAGCCGGAATAGGGGATCTCCTGTGAAAGGCCGATCACCCGCATGGTCATGGGATCCATGTCGAGGTCAAAGCTCTTGGGAGCATTCTGAATCCCCAACATCAGCATGGGGTCAGGCCAGCGTCCAGTTGCGCGCATGGATTCTTCGGCGGAAAGCTGCATCAGGCGCGCTGACTCGACCTGTTTGTTGGCCTGCAACACTTGAGCGACTAGTTTATCGACCGTCAACGAATCGGCGGCCAACAATTGGCCAACCGGAAGCAAAACGGCGCATAGCCACAGGATCGAGAGAACCCCCCAAACGAACGAATTTGCCGGTATCCTCACATTCATAGTGAGACGGGAGAGAGCAAGCCCGGTGCCACAGAGGGCGACTGCCGTAACTGACTGTACAGCAGCGGCTTCGCTTGTTGCGATGACTTGTCGCCGGGTATCCGGTTAGAGAAGATTCGGCAAGAGTGAAGAATAGTCTACAGTTGCAGTCTGCTCAGTCCCGATGGTCCGCGAGCTGGTATTTCTTCATTCGATAGATGAGCACATGACGTGGGATCTGCAGGTAATCGGCCGCGCGCGATTTATTCCAGGCGAATTTCTCGAGGGCGTTGACAATCAGTTGCTTTTCGGCTTCGTGGAAGGTCAGGCCATTGGCTGATGGTGCGGAATCGCCGCGAGCTATACTCTTGCCGAAATCAGTGGGAAGGTCCTTGATAGTCAGGTGATCAGAGCCGCGCAAAATCACCATCCGTTCGATCAGATTTTCCAATTCGCGGATATTGCCGGGCCACGTGTGGCGCTGTAACGCCTGCATCAGGTTTGCGTCCACGGTTAACGCGACGCTGGGGGAGAAGCGATGGAGAAACTCCTTGACGAGAAGTGTGATATCCTCAGGCCGCTCTCTCAGAGCAGGGACTCTGATTGGAATGACATTCAAGCGATAAAATAGATCCTCGCGGAAAGCACCTGAGGCAACTCTCTCTGATAGGTCGACATTTGAAGCGGCCAGGAGACGGACATCGATGGCAATTCGTTGTTCCGACCCTACGGGCTCGAGTACCCGTTCCTGGATAACGCGGAGAAGTTTCGCCTGAAGTTCAAACGGAAGTTCACTGATCTCGTCGAGTAGGAGTGTTCCTCCTTCGGCCAGTTCGAACTTCCCCTTCTTATCTTTGACCGCGCCGGTGAACGCGCCTTTGACATGCCCGAACAGCTCAGATTCTATCAGTTCACGGGGGATCGAGGCGCAGTTGATCGCCAAAAGCGGGCCGGAAGAACGGTTGCTTTGCCTGTGAAGCTGGCGTGCGACCAGTTCCTTCCCGGTTCCGGATTCGCCGGTGATGAGAATGGTCGCATCAGTCGGGGCAACTTTGTCAATCATGGCGACTAGACTCTTGAAAGCTTGCGCGACTCCGACCATCTGACGCTGACCGCCGGATAACCGAAGTTGTTCCTTCAACTGACGATTCTCTTCCTCAAGTTTGTGAAACTTCAGCGCCTTTTCGATAGCCGTAATGAGCTGTTCATCCTCGAACGGTTTGGTCAGATAATCGAACGCGCCAAGTTTCACGGCCTGGACCGCCTGAGGGACCGCGGCGAACGCGGTCATCAGGATCACATGTATATCCGGCTGGAGCCTCTTCGCCTGTTCCAGAAGCTCAATGCCCGTGAGTTTCGGCATTTTCATATCGGACAGCACGAGGTCGAATCGGTTACTGCGGATAAGCGAGATCGCTTCCTCGCCATTGGCGGCGGGGGTAACCTCGAATCCATGTTGGGTCAACTTGAACTGCAGAATGCGGCGCAAGGCGGCATCGTCATCGACCAGGAGTATCCGTGCCATTATTTGCTCTCCTTGCGGGGCGACATCAGCGGGAAGATAAGCTTAACCAGCGTGCCGCCATCGGCAGGTGAGTCAATTACAATCGTCCCGCCGTGCGCATCTACTATTGCCTTGACGATTGCCAATCCAAGTCCTGTCCCGGAAGCTTTGGTCGTATAGAATGGCTCGAAGATCCTCATTTTTGCTGTCGGATCGATTCCGTGTCCATGGTCCCGAATTGCGAGAGTTGCGGCCTTACCCCCATCTTTGGACAAAGAAATATCCACCGATGAATCGGCCGATGATGCCTGGATAGCATTCAGTACGATATTCAGGATCACCTGATGCAGCTTCTCAGAATCACCTTTAATTGTGATGCCGGGAGCGATGTCGGTAGTCAGTGTGAGTCCTGCGCCCTGAATCTGGTTCTCTATCTGTCTTAAACTGGCCTGAAGGGTGGAAGAGAGGTCCAGAGGAGCGAGTTTCGTGTCTTTGGGTCGGGCAAACTCGAGAAATTCCTGAACGGTACCATCGATTCGGCGGATCTCCCCGACCACGATCTGCTTGAACTCATCGCGATCATTCAGAGGCGTGGAATTATCGCTCAGTATCTCGACCGCTCCCTTGATGGATGCGAGGGGATTCTTGATCTCATGGGCGACACCTGCCGCCATTTGACCGACTAAGGAAAGGCGCAGAGAACGCTCTAATTCGATCTGCGTCTTTTCGTGACGCTGGCGCACTGCGAACTCTCGATCAACTAACAGACCTATGAGGATACCGATGGTGTAGTAAAAGAATATTTCAATGAACTCCTGGGATAGAGAAGTTACATGATTTGGATTGGTCGCGACAGTTCCAAACAAGTAGGGCATGATGGCGATAGAGATCACAGTTGCTGCCGCAATGCCCCCGCGCACACCAAACCAGGCGGCGGCAACCATTATCGGGAGATAGCAAAATCGGCTATGGAGTGCATGCACCCACTCTGAGTGACCAAAGACATGCTCCAGTACCCATCCATAATGGATGGCTACTGTCAGCGAAGTCAGGGCGAGCAAAACGCCTATTTTTATTCTACTGCTTTGAATCATGAGATACAGGCCACCTCTTTATATTGTCGGTAGGCTCCGAAATGATTGTAGAATATTCTACACCAATCAAGAATATTATGGTCACGCATTGGAGTGACACCCCAGCTAAGATTGCTATCTATCTCAATAGTAATACGTTACGAGAGTACGCTTGTTGGCACTCTGTATGATTATCAGGCGGGAAACGAAAGGAAATAGAGGCAAAACATATGAAGAAATCAGTTCTTACCCTCTTTAGTCTGCTGATGTTCGCCATGTCGACATCGGCCACGGATGCGCAACCCGCGCAGGCTCCTTCCAAACCCCAGACTCATTGCCCCGTGATGGGCGGGAAGATCGATTCGACCGTATTCACGGATATCCAGGGACAACGCGTGTACCATTGCTGCCCCGGCTGTCAAGAAAAGCTGGTGGCCGATCCGGACAAGTATTTCAAGAAGGCGTTTGAAAAGGGAATTGTCTTCGAGAATATCCAGATCGCGTGCCCCGTGACTGGTAAGCCGTTCGACAAGTCGATTGTCACGAACTTTGAGGGACGTCGGATCTACTTCGCCGATTCGACCGCATTGGCAACGTTTGCGAAGGAACCCGCCAAATACCTGGCAATCCTCGACCAGCAGAGTAAGCCAAAGGGTGAGGATAAGGCGGCCGAGAAAAAGCATGAGGCAGGGCATTCTCACTGAACCAGATTGGCAGTTCAAGTGTTGAAGAAACGGTTGCCTTCGGGTGACCGTTTCTCTTTTTGCGTCACGAGACCTACATCACCGCGTGAAGAACATGGAAGGAAGGTTGGCTATGCGCACAGGCATGATTTTGGCGACTGCATCGCTTGCGATTGCCGGACTTATCGGTTGTTCAGGAGAAAAGCAGGAGCAGGCAAAGGGGGATAGTCATACGGAGCACTCTGCGACCGCAGGGCTGAAAGCGATCGCTCACTTGAACCCCACTGAGGGAAATCAGACCACTGGAACGGTCACGTACACCCAGGAATCCGGCGGTGTGTGGGTTGTCGCTCATTTGACCGGCCTGACTCCGGGGAAGCATGGATGGCACATTCATGAGAAAGGGGATTGCAGCGCGCCGGACGCAACTTCGGCCGGTGGGCACTACAATCCTGACTCTATGCCGCACAGCGGCCCACACGCCGAACAGAGACACGCAGGGGATATGGGGAATCTTGAAGCCGACTCGACGGGAGT
>JAYRFH010000319.1:0-8024 GCA_041908405.1 Candidatus Zixiibacteriota bacterium | reverse complement strand
TCTCCGCGCCACCATTTCGGTGGTTTTCGAAGTGGAGAGGTTGAGCACGACTTTCCCTTTTTTCGAACGAAGCACCTGTTGCACCGCGACAGTCAGGGTAAGTTCTTCATTAATCGCCTTGCCGTTCTCATCGACTAACACAAGACGGTCAGCGTCGGGGTCGCAGGCCATGCCGATATCGGCCTTAAGTGCCTTTACTTTCTTCGCCAGTTCCGTGAGATGTTTCGGGATCGGCTCCGGCATATGGACAAAGTCGCCATCCCCTTTGCAGTTGATGCGAATTACTTTACAGCCGAGTTTTTCGAGAAGTCTCGGCAGAGCGATAGACCCCGCGCCATTGATGGCATCCACCACTACCTTGAATTTCCGTCTCTTGATACCCGGCTTGTTGACCGTCTTGAGCGCGAGCACCTGCGCGATATGTCTGTCGATCCAGCTCTCCTGGCGCGAGACTTTGCCGAGTTTGCCAAACGGTTTGAGCGCGAATTGCCTCGATTCGTAGATCTTACTCAGTTCGGCATATTGCGCGGGGGTGATGAACTCCCCCTGCTTATTAAAAAACTTCAGCGCGTTCCAGTCGGACGGATTATGCGATGCAGTCACGCAGATTCCACCAACCGCCTTAAGTCCGGTGACAGCGATTTCGACTGTTGGAGTCGGAACTATGCCGATATCGATCACATCGAGACCGGTCGCGATAAGCCCGGAAATGACCGCGTGCGAAACCATATCTCCCGAGACTCGGCTGTCGCGTCCCAACACGATCTTCCCTTTTCCCATCAGAGTGCCAAAAGCTATCGCGTACTGCGTTATCAGCATCGGCTCCAGACCATCCGCCGCGCCGATTATCCCTCGTACCCCCGATGTAGACCTGACCAGATTTTGCGAACTCATAGAATGAACTTTCTATTCCCGGTTGAAAGAGATGGGTCGATTATTTAGCGAATGTTGACTCCGCTTAGCGGCGATTCAACAAGTTTATCATGGAACGGTGTATTTTGCCGTTGGTTGCGAGCAGGTCGGCGGAAAAGATAGAATGTGGTCGCCCATCCACCCGGCTGGTCATCCCGCCAGCTTCCTCAACCACCACTCGAGCGGCGGCAGTGTCCCACGGGGCGAGCTTAAGCTCCCAGAAGCCATCCAGCCGTCCGGCGGCCAGCCAACAGAGATCGATCGCGGCGGAGCCGGGGCGACGTACCCCCTGAACCTTTCTGGCGACACGAGCGAAAAGCCCGAGATTGTTTCGTTTGGCGGTGCCTATATCGTACGCGAAACCGGTCGCCATCAGACAACGCTCCAGCCTCGACTCCGAGGTTACCTTGATTTTCTTCTTATTGAGATACGCTCCAGCGCCGCGAACCGCCCAGAACATCTCATCACGCTCCGGATCGAATACCGCGCCACCGAGCAGTTCGCCATCCATCTCGATCCCGATAGAAACACAGTAAACCGGGAAGCCGTGCGCGAAATTGACGGTCCCATCGAGCGGGTCAATCACCCAACGTACTCCCGAGCTCCCGCGGCTGTTTGCACCCTCTTCGGCAAGGATCGTGTGGGTCGGATATTTCTTGGCAATGGCTCGAGTGATCAGCCGCTCGGACTGCAGATCGATATTGGTGACCGGATTGATACGGCCTTTGTATTCGATAGAGATGCGCTGATGGAATCCCTTCTTCAGGATCGCTCCGGCCTCTAAGGCCAGTTCCCGCGCGAACGTCACCATCTTCTCCGCCTCACGGCGCGCGCTTGGCGTCAGTTTAGCGGGCAATTGGCGCCTCGGACCCGATTGTTTGCTTTTTGTACTGCATCTGATAGAGTTTGTAATAGATACCGCGCTGCTGCATCAATTCCGCGTGGCGCCCGATCTCGCGCACCTGGCCATGGTGGAGCACGATTATCTTATCCGCCTTCTCGATCGTCGACAGACGGTGCGCGATGACGATCGACGTCCTGTCTTTCAGCAGTTCATCCAGCGCTTTTTGTATCAAGCGTTCGGTTTCAGTATCCACCGAACTGGTTGCTTCGTCAAGGATCAAAATATCCGGGTTGAACGCGAGCGCCCGCGCGAACGATAGCAATTGCTTCTGCCCGGTAGAGAGTGTCGCCCCCCGCTCGCGAATTTCTGTTTTCAATCCATCTGATAGGCCATCCATGAACCTCGAGAATCCGACCCGCTCCAGTGCCTCGCGCACTTTTTCATCTGAAATGCCTGTATCGCGGAGCCGAATATTGCCAGCGTAATCTCCGCTGAAGAGAAACACATCCTGCAATACCAGCGCCAGGTGACTGCGCAATTCGGACGAACGGATATCCTTTAGTTCAACCCCATCGATTTTGATGGAGCCTTTCTGGTAGTCATAGAAGCGATACAGCAACGAGATGAGCGAGGTCTTCCCCGCGCCGGTTGCGCCGACCACCGCTATCTTCTGGCGCGGCTCGACCGTGAAGGAGACATCCTTCAACACCCAGTCTTCCTTCTGGTACGCGAACCAGACGTTGGAAAGCTCTATCTTTCCATTGAATTTCGGGATCGGTTTTGGCGCTGGCGCGTCGACTATCGCCGGCTCCGTGTCCAGCAGTCCAAATATCCGCTCCGATGAGGCCATCGAAGACTGCAGGATGTTGTATTTTTCCGCCAGATCCGCTATTGGTCGATAGAATCGCTGCACCAGCGATATGAACGCGACAAGTTCACCAAAAGTCAGTGTGCTGTCCTGCAGCCGAAATCCAGCATAATAGAGCAGGAGCGCCAGGGACAGTGACCCGATAATTTCAACGGTCGGGAAAAAGACGGCATAGTAGAGCACCGACCGGAAATGGTGAGTCTGCAGTTCCTTGTTGATGCTGTCGAATTTCTTGCCGACCCGTTCTTCCTGATTGAAGAGTTGAACGATTTTGATGCCGGTGACATGCTCCTGCACAAACGCGTTCAATCGAGCCAGGGTGGTTCTAACCTGTCGATAGACATCTCTCACGCGGGAACGGAACAGTACAGTCGCGCCGACCAGAAGCGGCAGCACCGTAAACGTTATCAGCGCAAGTTCCCAGTTGTAGTACAACAGCGCGCAAACGATGAAAAGCAGCGTGAAGATATCGCCGATCATCGTCACCACGCCCGACGAAAATAACTCGTTCAGGACATTTACATCGTTGGTGACCCTGGTAAGTAACCGTCCAACCGGATTTTTGTCGAAATAGCCAAGGTGCAGGCGTTGCAGATGCCGGAATATCTCCATTCGGATATCATATTGCACCTTCTGTCCCAGCCACATCGTGACATAGGTCTCACCGTAGCTGGCGATCAGTGATATCGCCATAACGCCGAAATAGAGGAGGATCACCAGGCCGAAGCCGTCGACGATCCCGGTTTTGATATGGTCATCGATAGCGTGCTGTGTGATGAACGCGAGTGAAATTTGCGCGAGCGAACCGAGCAGTAGCATGGTGATCGCGACCACCACCCACTTCTTGTACGGTGAGAGATACGCCAGCAACCGCTTCATCAGGCGGGAATCGTAGGCCTTGCCGAGTGCTTCTTCTTCGTGGAATCCGTTCTGCTGGCTCACAGTTTCTCTATCTCCTCCGCCAGCAACTGCGCACGGTACAACTCCGCATACAGGCCGTTCTGCTCGATCAGCTCGTGGTGATTCCCCTGCTCGGCGATCTTGCCGTCGACCAGATAAATGATCAGGTCGGCCTCTTTTACCGACGACACACGGTGCGAAATTATGAAGGTCGTACGATGTTTCAGCGCGGCATGCATCCCCACATTGATCTGATCCTCGGTTTCGGTGTCCACCGCCGAGGTGGCGTCATCGAGCACAACCACGGCTGGATCAGGCAACAAGGCGCGTGCGATGGCCGTCCTCTGCTTCTGTCCGCCGGAGAGTGTGATCCCACGCTCGCCAACGACAGTATCAAAACCAGCCGGGAACTGCTCAATATCTTTGGTGAGGGCCGCTACTTCGGCCACTTCGCGAACCTTTTCCTCAGCGGCGTCAGCCTCCCCAAAACGAAGATTATCTCGCAACGAATCAGAGAAGAGGAATGGCTCCTGCGTAGCGAACCCGATCTGTTTACGAAGCGACGCCAGATCCCAGTCATTCAGGTCGACCCCATCAATAAACAGCATCCCCCTCTTGACCGGATAGAGCCGTGGAAGTAGTGACACGAGTGTGGTCTTGCCGGAACCGACCGAACCCACCACGCCGACCGTCATCCCAGCCTTGACCTTCAGCGATATACCGTTTAGGATAGGAAGTCCGTCGTAGGCGAATATCAGGTTGCGGAACTCAATCTCCCCCTTCATCTCGCCAGTATGCATATCCTCGCGGTCATTCTTGACGACCGACTTCGTGTTGAGCACATCATTAATACGGTCCAGCGACGCGGTCCCGCGCTGATAGAGCGACACCACCCACCCGCCGGCCATGATCGGCCAGAAAAGCATGGTCAGATAGGCAAAGAACGCGACGATCGTCCCCAGCGGGATCCGCCCTTCGATGACATCCAGCCCGCCAAAATAGAGCACCGCCAGGTTGAGAAGCGATGCGACGAAGATCAAGAGCGGGAACATGACGCCGTACAACTTCGCCATATCCATATTCAGCTTCACATACTGCTGGCTTATTTTTCCGAAGTGCTCGATCTCCTGCTCTTCCTGCCGATACGCTTTCACCACCCGGATACCCGCCAGATTTTCCTGCGCCGCCGCTGTCAACACAGAGAAATGCTCCTGGATCTTTGAGTATTTCTTGTGCACCAGATTCCCCAGTCGGTTGACCAGGAACGGAAGCAGCACCGCGGGGAGTAACGCGTACAGCGTCAGTTTGGGGGAGAGAAATATCATGAAGCTGAGCGCCACCGTGATCGTGACGATCGAGTTGCTGATCTGCATGATCCCCGGGCCGATCATCATGCGCACCGCCTCAAGGTCATTGGTCATTTTGGCCATGATATCACCGGTCCGGTTCCGGTCATAGAAGGCTGGAGACAAGGTCAGCAGATGAGTGAAAAGTTCGTCCCGAAGATCATATTCCAGCTTGCGGGACATCCAGATGATCGTCCGCCGCATAAAGAAACGGAAGATTCCGGCAGTAATAGAGAGACCAAGCATCAGCAGGACATACCAGAAGACGGTCGCCTGCGGTTCGGCCTTCTCGAGGGCGTCGAATATCAGTTTGAGAACATACGGGTTGATGAGAAGCAAGCCGTTGGCGAAGATAACGGCGACTCCCCCGAAAATCAGGTAGCCCCTGTATCCTTTGAGATATTTGGCGAGAACGGCGAAGCGTTTGGGGGATGTTTTCAACTGAGCCTCAGGCATAGATATACGACGTCAAACCCTTCTGTAAAGTACGTATAACACAGCCGAAGCCTAATAGTTCAGAATATTGGCCAATAAGTGAATCGCTTCGATATTCAACTGCCCGACCATCTCCAGGAGCGGCAGCCCACAGTAGATTATCTGGCCATCCCCTAACCGCGACACAGCCAGAAGCGATGCTCCCGACGGTGTCACGAAGATATTCTCCGCCGGAGCTATCACCGCCGAGCTTAGTACCTGTTTCCGCTCCATCGGATCAAGCAGTCCGCGCTCTGAGATCGTGTATGGCTTGGACAACATATTAGCGCCGGGGATACGGTTCAGTATCTCCTGTCCGTTCACCTTCTCAGCGGCAGGCACGAATCCAACCGGCAAGGCTTCCTGTGGCCAATCGGTCGGTTGTCCAAGAATCACCAGAGAACCGCCATGCCGCACAAAATCGGTCAGGCGATCCTTCAGATTCCGAAGCGATGGATAATCTCGCGATGACCCCGACCCGACCACTATCACATTGTACATATCGAGATCGGATGCCGCCAGCGAGCGGTCGGTGATCGGCTGGAATCCCGCGCCGGTCATCCGAAGAATATCTTCCAGTAGCCCGGTTGTATCCGGCAGGAACCCGATCTTGATACGGTCATCGATCTGGCACGACGCTATGCGTATATGCGCCGTGTCTGCCGCAACTCGTTTGTTGTTCGCGTACAGCGCCAGCGTCACTGGTTGAATGCCAAGCTCAAACAGGTTGGAAATTGTGAACGGGATGCGCACAACTTCCGACAGCTCCCCCTTCTCCATCTGGCGTTCCGTCAAATATGCCCCCGCAAACATTCCGCGCGGCGTCTCGAGCTGCAGCCTGACCGAACCATAGAAGTGCGGCGGTTTGGTTATGAGCGCTTTCCAGGTGCGTGATTCAACTACCTTGTCCACCGCAAGGGTAGGCACGGGCGGAATAAAAAGGAACGATGGCAGGAACTCGACATCCAGATCGGGCGCTTCCCAGATCGGCACTGAAGATACTACCGTAAACGGCATCTTTCCGTACGCCAGCGAGGCCGAGAAAAGCAGCGACTCTGGCCGCTGCGCTTCCAGCTTCTCACGGCCTATCTCGACCAGATACTCTCGCACGAATGTTTGGTGCGGCTGGACTTTCTTCGGTTCTCCGTCAAGTATGACTGAGACAGTATCCCAGTAGGGATCAAAGCGCAGTTCATTCAACTCGATCTCGGTCGGACCGTCGGATGCCAGTGTCGCGATAAATTTCACTCTGGGACCATCCGGCGACTCGCGAACAACTATCTTCCCTTCCCAATTCAATCCTATCTCGCCAAGAGACAGCTGTTGAAGTTTGCCAACCTGTGCATCGAGATAATCCGAGAATCCAGGTGTCTGCTGGAGCCGCGCCTCTGACTTGGCCTGCTGCTGCAACGTGCGCAGTTCTTGCAGCCCGGACAGCAGATGTTCCGCCCGCTTTTTCCCATAGGCGTTCGAGGAGAGACTGATCATCGAGAAGTATGTTTTGATCCGCTTGCTAAGAGATTCTTTGATCGCGCCATCAGGAAGCCGTCGATTGACGACACTCCCGAGCCGATTGGTCCCAAGCCCCGAGGCGAAATCACCTTTGGCGGCCCCTTCATCGAGCCGGTTAGCGATCAACTCGTAGTGAAGCATCGACTGCGCGGATGCGCTCTGGATATCAAACCCCGGAAAAAGGCGGGGGACTTCCTGAGCGATCCGCTCTTTGTATCGTGTCACCAGCTCGCGGGCGTTGATACTAACCCCGATCGATTTACCCAGTGAATCAACCTGCCGGTATATCTTGGTGATATTAAACAGACGGAGGGAATCGTAGGGCAATTGCACCAATTGTGTCGCAAGTGCCTCTGCCAGTTTGTTGGCGCCCAGGTCGCCGAACAGAAGCACGTCGGGATAGCGGTAGCTGGATAGGTCATTCAGTATGGAATCAACATATGTTCCGCTGTCCGGAACCGCGTAGGTGTGCGCGAAAAGCTGTCTGTCATCAAGGCCGATCTGGCTCACCAGAAACTGGTCGCCGGGGCGGACTGTCACCAGATCAACCCGCGCGCCGTACCAGTCATTCAGATAATAAAGGCTGGCCCAATCGATCGACTGTGGGTCATCGTAAAGGTACAGCACACGCAGATCCGTCAGCGCGATACGGGATTGGACGTCATCCCCTGCCCCAGCGGATACCACCATCGCGAACACAATTATTGGAAAACTAAGCCACAGGAAACCGCGGCGCATAGCATGCGAATGAATCTTGCCCATGGCGGAAAATATAGAGGAGAGTTCAACCCGAAGTCAAAATTGAAAAACCGGCTATTCGAGGATCTCTTCATCCTCGGCCCGCCAGGCCGGGTCGACAATACAGAGGAAAACCAGGTCAGATTGGCCGGTGTTGGTGATAGACTGGACCGCCTGTGGCGGTATCTCGATAGCATCTCCGGCTGATACCAGAGCCGATTCGCCATCGATAGTCATGCGCCCCTCCCCTGCCAGAATATAGTAGACCTCACTGGTGGCGAGGCGGTGCCTGAAGGTCGTCTCCCCCGGCTTAACCATCGCATGGGCGAGCGAATAGCGGCCCTCGAACGGGTAATCCCGATCAGGGTGCAATAGCTCCCGGAGACGAGTATTGTCCCCGGCGATAATTTCCGTGCAATCGGCAAGTCTT
>JAYRFH010000318.1:0-12403 GCA_041908405.1 Candidatus Zixiibacteriota bacterium | reverse complement strand
CGCTCCGGCGCAACGCTCTGCGCCGACGCCGCGGCGGCGAGGAGTAGCAGACCAAAAAAGATAAGTCTTTTCATCAATTCCCTGATGGCGTACCCGCGGGGGCTGGCACCGCGGAGTATTTCTCCTTGTTGACCGTTGACCAGAGGACATCATGATTGATCTCGATCGTGGTCGCTTCTTTGCGTTCTTTGACCCACTGGCTGAAGCGCTGGGCGGCGTCATCCGCGGCCAACTTCTGCTGGATCATCGGTCGGACCGCCAGGAAATCCCTGACCTGGGCATCGATCTTATCGACCACGTAATACACTGAATATTTTCCGCCGGTGGTCTGGACGGGGCCGCCGATCTCTCCGATCGCTGACTTGTAGGCGGCGTCGAAGATCTCCGGATAGCGATCACGGGTGATGTAGCCAAGATCACCTTCGGTGGTTTTGAGCGCCGGACGTTCGGTCAATTCAACCGCGCGCTTCTTGAAGTCGGCCAACGAGCGAAGATTGGTCAGCTTATTGGCCAGCAATTCATCGCTAACCAGTATCTCGTAAATGTGAACACGCGCGGCATCCATATACTCGTTTTGATGCGCGTCGTAATACTGGCGCATCTGCTCTTCCGTCGGCGGCTTGGAGGTCATGATGGAGTCATTGCGCATGACATCGGCGATCGTCAGATCCTTAAAGAGGGTCAGTTTACGTTGGAACTCGTCGTCATTCTCCAAACCTTCTTTGGTCGCCTCCAGAATAAGGATATCTGAGAGTTTCGCCTGAAAAACGGCGGACGGCATGGAATCGAACGCCTCAAAACTGGGTCGAGACTGTTGTGGCAGCGAGCGAGCCAATGTGAGATAATCACCGAGAGTGACCTGTCCGCCCTCCCATGTGGCAATCACCAATTCCCGCTCATTGCGATCCAATTGGCGATCGTCGAAATCGTTTTTCGGCAGGGTTCGCAGAATTTCCGCGGGATAGAGGTCGTTCCGTTTGTGAACGACATAATCAAGCGTCGAGCGATCGACCGTGAATGGATACTTGGCTTTGATCGCGTCGATATACGCGGCGGTCAGTCGGGTCCGCTTGAGATTCTTCAGCATCCGCTCGAGGCTTTCTTTCATCGCCTCGTACGGTTGACGCGATTCATTGGGCAAACGTTCTGTCACTTTGATGATGTGGTAGCCGAATCGAGTTTTGACCGGTGTGGAGATCTCGCCGATTTCCAGCGCCAGCATCGCTTCCTCAAATTCCTGCGCGCTGGGCATCGCCCCAAACTGGAGAAATCCAAGTTCGCCGCGATTCCGCTTGGCAGTCTGATCCAGCGAATGGTCATACGCCAGTTGTTCGAAATTCTCCCCATTGGCCAACCGGGCGACCAACGCGTCGGCCGAATCCTTGGAATCGGTCAGGATATGGCTGACTTTATGGCGGAACTCCAGTTTGGACCAGAGCGCCTGAATTTCGGCATCCGGAGCGGTGACCTTGTCCTCCACTGTACGCTTGTAGAGGATATCCAACAGGAACTTGTCTTTGTTGGCGGCGACCGCCTGGGCAACATCCTCCTGTTTGTCGATCCCCTTCTCGTATCCGGCCAGGATGAGCAGGCGCTGGACGATCATTGAGTCCAGGATCTGGCTCTTCATGTCAAACTCTTCCTGGGCGCTGGTAAAGTTCTGCGGCAGGGTTTTTGTCAGCTCTTCGAACTGATCAACTGTGATATCATACGAGCCGACTTCGGCGATCACTTTGTCGTTCGATTTCGAGCAACCGGTGATGAGCGCGGCCAGCATCATCGCCAGGACCGCGAACTCACGCTTCCAGAATCTGCTCATATCTATTTCTAACCTCCATACACGGTAAACATTGTACTATGCCAATGGACAACGGTTCCGCCGAACATCGACGGACAAGGCTGAAATGATACAACCTAACGGACGCAATATCAAGGGGTTTTGGGCAGGGCGAAAGCGACCGGACGCGGCTATTCGTAGTCCGACTCGAGGTAATCTTTGGTCGTAGACTGGCGGGACAGGCGCTGTGAGAGCTTTTTGGTGAACTCCAAAGCTGAGTTTTCGCCATACACCTTCAGCATATGGTTCATGGCAATGACTTCCGAGATCACGGTGATATTCTTTCCGGGTGATATCGGCACATTGATCAGCGGGATATTGACCCCCAGCAGAGTGGTGTAACTTTCCTGGATGCCTAGCCGCTCATAGTCAGCCGTCTCCGACCATAGAGTCAGACGGACCTCGACCTCTATGCGCTTCTGCAAACGAATCGCCCGGATTCCAAAGAGCTCTTCTATATCGATGATCCCGACGCCGCGGATCTCCATGTGGTGGCCCAATAGCTCGGAGCCAGAGCCGATGATCACATCCGGGGCCGCGCGGGTGATCTTCACCACGTCATCGGCCACCAAGCGGTGTCCACGTTCGACCAGATCAAGCGCTACCTCCGACTTGCCAATGCCGGATTTGCCGGTATAGAGTAGTCCCACGCCATACACGTCGACCAAGGTGCCATGCGCGTTGGTCGATGGGGCAAAGGCGTGATCCAGGAATGCCGCCAGACGGGCAGAGAGAATCGCGGTGGTCAGTCGGCTGCTGAAAATGGCAGTGTTATGTCGCTCGGCCATTCGCAGGAAAGCGATCGGCGGGGTGATCCCTTTGGCGATAATGACCATGGGCAGATCATAGCCGAACATCTTTTCAGTGACCGCCTCGAGTTGCTGGGCCGGGAGACCGGTCATGTAGGTCATCTCGGTCTCACCGAGTATCTGGATGCGCTTATTGGCAAACCGCTCGAAGAAGCCGGCCAAGGCAAGTCCGGGGCGGTGCAATTCGGCGTTATTTATGAGCTTCTGAAGACCTGAATCCGAAGAGGTCAGGAGGGTCAGTTCCAGATCGCGGTTTCTACCCTGATAGAGTTTTTCGACCGTTAAAGATGCCATAATCAAATCAATATAGCGGGTTTCGCAAAGTTGAGGCAAGCCAGAAAAGCCCAGGCCCGCCGCGGCAACTGCACGCTTCCATAGCTCACACGCATGCAGGACAAGTGATTAAGTGGTAGTGAGCGACGAGGAGTTGGTGGGCTAAAAGTATTTGACAAGTGGCCGAAATACTATATACTACGGTTCCTCTCGGGGACGGGCAATGCCTGAAACCGATGGTACAACATAGCATTAGCTCATACACTCCCCTGTAGCTCAGTCGGTAGAGCAGCTGACTGTTAATCAGCGGGTCGCTGGTTCGAGTCCAGCCGGGGGAGCTTAAGTTGTATACGAAGCCCTCCTGGTCTCCGCCTGGAGGGCTTCATTTTGTAGTCGTACCCGAGATCGAGTGAATGTCTTTGGCACGTCCACGTTGCCGCAGGTTGCCGAAGCGTGACTCGCAATTGTCGATTGTGTGGCATCCGCCGCCAGTATTTTTCTACTCTCGCCCAAGGCCGTTGGGCCTTTGAGCAATTGATTTCTCGGTCAGATCGATCCGGAAAATCCGGGGTCCTTGGCTCTGGATAGCGGATTGGCTGGGTTTCCGTCGACCATGCGCCAATCCGGTCCGGTGAAAGTACCGTCTGGCTTCAGTAAGTGGACAAAAGTTTACTTGTTTGCCCCGCTCCGGAAACCCGAAAATTGCTTGACAATACGCCATATTTAGGTTTCCTTATAATGTGCTCGGGGCGGATCTGCGTAAGAACTCTTTGCTCGCAGTCTTCGAACCTCTTCCGCCTTATTAACTCAACAAGATATTAGGTGATTGACGAGAGGTAATACTGACGATTGCACCTTGCTCATTGACTACCAGCGCGGAAATCCATGTGATCAATCAGTGACTTCGATTCCGTTGTCGACTGGTACAGCAATTCAGCGTTATATCTCTCAATCCAGCATCAAAAAAGATCATGGCAGACCGTATCGGCGTGAAGGACGTTTGCGAATGTCGGCGTGTTGTCGGGCATTCGAGGTCGCAGTCGCGCACGTTGGTACGGTCACAACAGGTGCTGTAGGCACCGAATCCCGGGAGGGATTTATGCTGCGTTCTCTGGTTCGCTGGTCTCTGTTGCTACTCGCCGTCCTCTGTACGTCGGTCAACGCTCAGTACATTATCGTTGGCCCGCCCGATGATCAAACCATTATCGACACCAGTTTCCATCCATCGGCATCCTTGCCGGGTGGAGACGTCCGTACGACGCTCTCTGCCACTCTGGGCAGTGCGGCTGTCGCGTCGCTCGACCTCTCGCAGATGGATTGCTCGCAATTCCCGTATATCTGCGGGTATGTCGATGTGCTGAACGGCAGTGGTGTGCCTGTTCCCGGCATGACAATGGATAGTTTCTGTCTCTATCAGGACGGAACGCCGATCCCGAACTTCACGGTGACCCAGCTTACCACCAGTAACTGCATAACTTCGGTTTGTTTGGTGGTTGATGTCAGCGGATCGATGGCCGATGACCATCGACTCGATTCGGCCAAAGCAGCCATGCATCGGTTCGTAAACGCAATGGACCCTTATGACCAAGTCGCCATTGTGACATTCTCGAGCTGCTGGACCATTCACCAGACCTTTACCAGCAACCAAACGACACTTCACAACAAGATCAATAGTCTGTCCGCGGGCGGCAATACGGCCGCGTTTGACGGCATTTACAAGGGCGTCGATATCACCCGCTTCCAGCTTGGCAGCAAAGCTGTGATCGCGTTCACCGACGGTCTCGACAATCGAAGCAACAACTGTTCGCCGAACCCTCCCGACGGCGTCAATGATAACACCTACGCGGATGACTCGACCGCCATCTGCAATCTCGCGAATACAGCCAGCATTCCGATCTATACTTTCAACCTCGGCCCGATCACCAATACATGGTACAATCCGGAAGCTCTGCAGGCATTCGCTTCCGGTACCGGCGGCTTCTGGCAGCACGCTCAAACCGGCGCCGACATGGACTCAGTCTACACGCTTATCAAACAGCGTCTCTGCAGCCGTTACTATATCTGCTATACGTCCCCGGACACGGTCCAGAATGGCGATGTTCACTGGATGAAGGTCTGCAAGAAGTCCGGCCCGAATTGCACGCCGTGCGATTCGCTCTCCTGCCAGGAGACCGCGCCGCCGGTGATCGTACGTACCCCCGCGACGATCAATCTCAGCACCGGTTGCCAGCCATATACCTCTCCGATGCAGCTCTGCGCATATGTCACCGATCTGGATACTCCGCCGGCCTCGCTGGTAGTGACTTTATATTATCGCACGGCCGCGGTTAGCTACACCGCGGTCAATATGACCCTGACCGGTGGGCCCACTGACAGTACCTTCTGCGCGACTATTCCCTCCTCGGCGCTCCCCTGTGCGTCGTTCTTCGACTATTACATCACGGCATCGGATGGGTCGGCGACAGTATCATCACCCGCCTTCAACCCACAGTCTAATCCGTACCATATCACAATCTGCGGGACCAATCCGCCGGTGGCCAATGCCGGACCGGATCAAACGATCTTCCAGTGCACCCCCTCGCAGATCTGCTTGCCGGCGTCGTGCAGCGATGTCGACAACAACCTGAAGACCTGCGAAATGATCTCGGGTGTAGGAACCTACAACGGCTCCCAGATCTGTTTCACCCCGAGTGGAACACTTAATTACGAGTTCGTCATTAAGGCGACCGATAGCTGTAACTTCGTCGACTACGATACGGTCGTCATCAACTACACGCTGAACAGCGCGCCGGTGGCAGACGCGGGACGCGACTCGACATTGTTCCTGTGCGCGGCGCAGCCGATCACTTGGGCGGCATCCTGCAGCGACCCGAACGGCAACCTGTCGAACTGCCAATTGATCTCCGGCCCCGGCACCTACTCCAGCGGTTCGATCAGTTTTACGCCGGGCGCGTCCGGGACCTACCAGTTCATACTTCAGGCGACGGATGCCTGCGGTTTGACAGATCGCGATACCGCGGTTATCACTGTGACACTGAACTCCGCGCCGGTCTGCTCTGGTCCAAGCAATCAGACGATCTTCCAGTGCACGCCGACCCAGGTCAGTTTCCCATACTCGGCGACCGATGTGAACGGCAATTTCAAGAATTGTCAGATAATCTCAGGCCCGGGCTCGCTTTCCGGCGGAAACTGGGTTTACACACCATCGAACTCACAGACGGTCAATGTCACGATCCAGTGCGAAGACTCATGTGGCGCGACCTGTCAGTCGTCATTTGCGATAACGTTCAATATCAATCAGAAACCGACCGTGGTGCTGGCGAACGATACTACCATCTTCCAGTGTACCCTTGCCCAGGTTTGTCTGCCATACACGGTGACCGACCCGAACAACAATGTCACGCTCGAGCAATTGATCTCCGGCCCCGGCACGATTGACACTGCCGCGAATACGGTCTGTTTCACTCCAGCCGCGGCTGGCACCTATCAGTTTGTGGTGAAAGCGTCGGATGCGTGCACGGACCATGGCGCCGACACGGTACAGGTGACGGTCAATCTGAATCAGCCGCCGGTGGCAAATGCCGGCCCCAATCAGACCGTTTTCCAGTGCACGCCTGCCCAGATCTGCTGGCCGGCGTCCTGCACGGATCCGAATGGGAACCTGAGTACCTGCAATATGACCGGACCGGGAACTTACTCCGGTGGTCAGATCTGTTTCACTCCGGCTTCCTCCGGTACATATACGTTTGTACTGACGGCCACTGATGCCTGCGGTTTGCAGAACGTCGACACGGCGCAGATCACCGTTAATTTGAATGCCGCTCCGACGATCGCTTTCGGCGCGGATACCAGTGTCTTCATGTGCACACCTACGCAGGTCTGCATGAATTACACGGTCGCAGATCCGAATGGACTGGCGAAGATTTCGGAATTCCTGACCGAGGGCTTCGGCACTATTGACACCGTCAATAACAAAGTCTGTTTCACGCCGACTTCGTCCGGCACGTACAGCTTTGTGGTCAGTGCAGTCGATTCCTGCGGCGCGTTCGATCGCGATACCATTACTGCCAGCATCACGTTCGGAGCATTCGCGGATATTACCTGTCCGAGCGGTCCAATTGCCAAGTTCCTTTGCGCTCCGGGCACTGTTTGTCATCCTTTGACGATCGCACCAGTGGGAGCGACAGTCACGACGACTCTCGGAACCTACTCTGGCAGTCAACTCTGCTTCAACGCGCCAACCTCGGGCACCTACAACGCGCGAGTGATCGCGACCACCGCCTGCAGCGTTGACACGTGCGATCTGACGTTTAATGTTACGATCAACACTGCGCCCGTCGCCGATGCCGGTCCGGATCAATCGGTTTTCCAGTGCACTCCAGACTGGATCTGTTGGCCCGTGTCGTGCACGGATGTCAATGGCAACCTTGATAGCTGCAAATTGATCTCCGGACCGGGAACGTATAACGGCAGTGCCATTTGCTTCACGCCGGCCAGTTCGGGTGTGTATACATTCATTCTTCGTTCTGTCGACCAGTGCGGCGCTTCGGATCAGGACACGGTGAACATCACCGTTACCCTGAACAGTGCTCCGTCACTCGCCTTTGGCCCGGATACCAGTCTCTTCCTCTGCACTCCACAGCAGGTTTGCATGAGCTACTCGGTCTCCGATCCAAACGGAATGGCGAAGTTGACGGAGGTCCTGACCGCTGGATTCGGTACGCTCGATTCGGCCAATAACAAGGTCTGCTTCACGCCGACCACGGCTGGAACTTATGACTTCATCGTCTCCGTCACCGATTCCTGCGGCTTGACCGATCAGGATACGATCCGGGCGATCATTACGTTTGGAACTTTCGCTGAGATCACCTGCCCGTCTGGTCCGATCCTCGCGTCGCTGTGCGGAGCGGGTCAGGTTTGCCAGTCGTTGACCATTACTCCTCCGGGAGCGACCGTTACAACGACTCTCGGAACCTATTCCGGTGGACAATTGTGCTTTAATGCGGACACAACCGGTACCTACACAGCCCGCGTGATCGCTTCGTCGACGTGCGGCGCGGATACCTGCGACATCTCTTTCCTGGTGACAGTCGGTCAAGCAGCTCAACTGAGTTGTCCGCCAACGCAGACGATCTTCCTCTGCAGCGCTGGCAATGCCTCGATTCCGATAGGAGTGATGGGTTCGGGCGCGATTGTAAACGTTTCTCCAATCGGCACCTATTCGTCGGGCAATATCAATTTCACCGCGGATACAAGCGGCCATTATGTTCTCACGGTTATTGCCTCCACGACGTGCGGTGCGGATACCTGCGAGGTCATCGCCGATGTAACTATCAACTCCAACCCGATTGCGGTCAATCCGACGACTCCGATTGATACATTCGTTTGTGCTTCGTCCAACATCTGCTATCAGTTCTCAGCTTCGGATGTTAATGGCGGGGCGCTGACCTGGAGCAAACTGAGCGGCAACGGTACCGTCTCACCGACTGGACTGTGGTGCTTCACCGCTGGCACGTCCGGCGCCTTCACGGTGCTCGCCGCCGTTACGGATGCCTGCGGTGCCGCGGATACGGTTTCGCTGACATACAATGTCACCATGAACTCGGCTCCGATCATCGCGCTGGGGAGCGATACCACGCTGGCGCTCTGCCCCGGTGGTTCTGCTTGTCTCCCATATACGATCACTGACGCAAATAACAATGTCACACTGGAAGAGTTGGTGTCAGGCAGCGGGACTATCGTTCCAGCGAACAATACTGTCTGCTTCACCCCAGCCTCGGCTGGTCTGTACACCTTTGTGGTGAGAGCGACCGATGCCTGCGGCGCGACTGACCTTGATACCATCAATGTTACGGTGACGCTTGGCGAACTTCCGATCGTCACGTGCCCTGGCACACAGAACTTCTTCCTCTGCGCGTCGCAACAGATCTGCGTACCGGTGACGGTTACTCCGGGTGGCGCAAGTGTAACAGTCTCGCCGACCGGCAGCTATAGCGGCGGCAATGTCTGCTTCACGCCGGCGACTTCCGGTACATATGTCCTGACGGTCATCGCGACCACGGGGTGCGGCGCGGATACCTGTCAGGTGACGGTGAATGTGACCATGAACACGCGGCCGGTCGCGGTTGACCCAGTCACACCGAAAGACACGTTTATCTGCGCTTCGACCAATATCTGCTACCAGTTCTCGGCGTCCGATGTCAATGGTGGCACGCTGAATTGGTCTCGTTTGAGCGGAAGCGGCACGGTCACTTCCGGCGGGCTCTGGTGCTTCTCGGCCTCCGGCAGCGGCACCTTTAGCGTGACCGCGGCGGTGGTTGATTCGTGCGGCGCGGCAGACACTGTCTCGATGACTTACAATGTCTCGATGAACAGCGCGCCGACCATCAGTATCCTGCAGAACGATACTACTCTCTTCCAGTGTGGCCTTGCGCCGGTCTGTTTGCCTTACAGTGTGACCGACCCGAATAACAACGCCGTACTAGAGCAAATCCTTTCAGCTGGAACGATTGACACACTGGCCAATACCGTCTGCTTCACGCCTGCCTCCGCGGGAGTATATACGGTAATCGTTCGCGTGACCGATGCGTGCGGATTGACCGATGTTGATACGGCCATCATCACGATTCAGCAGAACCAGCCGCCGGTCGCCAACGCGGGCGCCGACCAAACGCTCTTCCGTTGTGCGGCAACACCGATCTGCTGGAACGCGTCAGGTACGGACCCTGACGGCAATATTGACAGCATTAAGGTGGTCTCCGGACCCGGAACCTATTCGGCTGGCCAGATCTGCTTCACGCCTGGAGCATCCGGCGCCTACACGTTCATTCTCCGTGCGGTCGACAAGTGCGGGCTAGCGGATCTCGACACCGTGGTGATCAACGTAACGTTGAACACCGCTCCGGTTTGCCAGATGCCGCCGAACCAGACTTTCCGTCAGTGCACCCCGACCCAGGTCAGCCTGCCGGTAAGCGCGACCGACATCAATGGCAACCTCAGTCATTGCCAGATCGTCTCGGGAGTTGGCTCGCTGTCAGGCGGCCAGTGGACCTACACGCCATCAGTTGATGAGATCCGCAAGATCGTCATCGAGTGTGTTGATTCCTGCGGCGCCGTGTGCCGGGATTCGTTTACGGTGGTCTTCCAGTTGAATGCTCCGCCTGTGGTCAATGCCGGTCATGACTCGACCGTCTTTGTCTGCGGCAACCAGAATATCTGCTGGAGTGTGACCGCGTCCGATGAAGACAACAACCTTAAGTCGGTCGAGTTGACCTCGCCGCATGGGACGTACAACTCCGGGACCGGCCAGATCTGCTTCCCGGTGACATACGCTGATCTTCCGACCGGTCAGTACACGTTCATCGTCAAGGCGACTGATTCGTGCAACGCGGTTGATTACGATACAACGGTCATTACGGTCGATTACAACAACAAGCCGGTGATCGCCGGTCCTCCGGACTTCACCGCCTACATGGAACAGGTCGGCCCGCTCTGTTTCGATCTGACCGTGACCGACCCGGACAACAATCTGTCCGGCGTGGTGGTGACACCGTCCGGTACGTACAACAGCGGCACTGGACAAGTCTGCGTCAACGTCAACGACCCGGGTATGATCTGTGTGGTGATCACGGCGACCGATGCCTGCGGCCTGGCGTCAGTGGATACTGTCTGTGTTGATGTTACGGTTGATGAATGTATCCATGTCGAAATTGAGAAGACGCACAACTCGCTGCAGGGTCAGCATGAGACGGTCAACGTCTTTATGAATGGCTCAGGCAAACCGCTTGGCGGGTTTGACTTCCTCATCGCCTATGATCCGACCGCCCTGACTGCGATGGGTGTAACACCCGGACCGCTCTTTGAGCAGTGCGGATGGGAGTACTTCACCTATCGCTTTGGCGCCGATGGCAACTGCAACGGCGCATGCCCGTCCGGACTCATCCGGATAGTCGGTATGGCCGAAACCAACAACGGCGCATACCACCCCGGATGCTACCTGGATGGCTTGGTCGGTTCGTTGGCCGAGATCGACTTCCTGGTGAGCAACGACCGGACCCTTGAATGCATGTACGCGCCGGTCCAGTTCTTCTGGATCGACTGCACGGATAACGCGCTCTCGTCGTACGCGGGTGACACGCTCTGGATCTCCCGCCGCGTATTTGATTTCGAACACAACGAGATCACGGATAACAGCTTCGGATTCCCGGGCTATGTTGGCGCTCCTGATTACTGTCTGGAGAGCCCCGGCCCAGGTAAGCCAGGGCTGCAGCGCTGTATCGACTTCCAGAATGGTGGCGTCGATATCGTCTGCGCCGATTCGATCGATGCTCGGGCAGATGTCAACCTGAATGGTATCAGCTATGAGATCGCCGACGCGGTGCTCTTCTCCAATTACTTTATCCGCGGGCTGACAGTCTTCACTGTCAATCAAGCGGGCCAGGTGGCGGCGACTGACGTCAACGCTGACGGACTCGTGCTGACGGTGGCAGACCTTGTTTACCTGATCCGCGCCGTGGTTGGCGACATTCCAATGGCGCCGAAGCTGAGTCCACAGGCGGCCTTCCAGGCTGAGGTTGCGGTCAGCGACGGTGTCCTGTCGATCGGCAAGTCCGACGCACCAATCGGGGCGATCAGTCTGGTGCTTGATGGTCAGGTTGAGCCGACGTTGCACGAATCCGCTTCCCAGATGGAGTTGAAGACGGCGTACGACGGCAAGGTGACGCGCGTCCTCATCTACTCGTCAACAGGTAAGGGATTCATTGAGTCCGGTCCGGTGATGTACCTGAAGAGCGCGAAGGTCGTGAAGTCGGTCGAATTGGGCAGCTACGACGGCTATGTCGTCGACGCGAAGATCAGTCTGCTGCCGAGTGAGTACTCGCTGTCACAGAACTACCCGAACCCGTTCAACCCGGTCACGACAATCGAGTTCGCGTTGCCGAAATCAGGCGAGTGGACATTGACCATCTACAACGTCCTGGGCCAGGAGGTCACCAATTGGCACAAGCGGACCGAGGCCGGTTATCAGAAGATCGATTTCGATGCCACGCAGTATGCGTCGGGTGTCTACTTCTATCGCCTGGTAGCAGGGAACTTCACCGCGACGAAAAAGATGGTGCTCTTGAAGTAAGTTCCTCATTATAGATTGCTCCGAAGCACACACGCCGCCCGGCCCCAGGCTAACGCCTGAAGCCGGGCGTGTTTTTTGGCGGTGAGACTTAGGAAAACCCCAATAGGCCCGATTGAAAACTCAACTGTTCTCGTGATGCAATCAATAAGTACAATCTTGTATGGTATTTAAATGCACTAGTTAGCTCTACTTTTGGTTCAAAAATATCACCTCTGTCGCTCCAAATAGTTGCCTCTGGCTCAGGCTCCCGATATATTCCGACCGAACATGGTGTAAAGAGGGGAGATTTACACTCTATTGATGGAATGACAGGCAGTTACGAGCAACGACAACATGGCACGCGCGACCCGAACCGAT
>JAYRFH010000317.1:0-4750 GCA_041908405.1 Candidatus Zixiibacteriota bacterium | reverse complement strand
GATGAAAGCGAAAAAGACCAGACTCCGCGCCGTGGCGCTCAACTACGATCTGTTTCAACCTGAAACGCTGACCCCTCCAGCGCCCGCGACGCTTTATACCAAGATCATTCAGGATGCCGCCCGGGTTATCCAGATCGAGACGCCTCCGGTAACTAAAACCCATACGGAACTCCCTACCGTTGCGGAGCTGTACCGTATTTACGATGAACTCAACTTCCGCTACTGGAATGGCAAGCTCCCCCCAGTAACCATCCAGTATTCCTCGCGCATGTTGTCAGCCGGTTCATACACGCCTCACAACAAGCTGATCAAACTTGGTCGCAAATATCACGAGCTTTTCCCCGCCGAACTGGTGGACACGCTGAAGCATGAGATGATCCATATCCTGCATTTCTATCATGATGCCGCCTTCAAGCGTGAAGCCGAGCGTGTCGGAACCACGGTCAAGGCAACCTACCATCCGTCGTTGCAGCGACCGCCGAAGTTTATCTATGTCTGTCCATCCTGCAAGCATGAGTACCCCCGTCACAAGCGGATGCGCATGCACTCCTGCGGAAGTTGCTCGCGTGGCAGATTCGATATTCGCTACAAGCTTCAATTGCGAAAGCCGTAGCCCGCTCGCACCGTACCTCCGCGTATGCTTAGACTTTTCCAGATCCTCATTGCCCTGCTGCTTATCGCGGCGGTAGCCTTTACATTGACCAACCCTCTTGGCGAGGATGGCCCCGCTATCTACGGCAGCAATGGCAAGCGATACGCCGCCAAACAAGAGATCGGCTTCCCGATCATCATGGAAACATCGTCTCTGACCTACGATGACAGCTCCGGCACATTTTACACCACCGGAGACAAGAGCCGCCCACATATCGTCCAGTTTCGCCTGAAGGGACGAAAGGTCGAAGTTATCCGCGCCGATACCATTTCCGGCATCCGCCGTAACTTTGACTTTGAAGGGATTGAGATCATCGCCCGTCCCGGCCAGCCGCGCTATCTGCAGATATCAACCGAACGGCTTCGCCGCAAAGACTCGGTTCTCAACCCAGCGGTGACTCTTGATAATTTCAAGTATCTGCCGGATATCAGTATCGCGATAAGACCTGAAGGAATGGGTCAAAACAATAATCTCGAGGCCGTCACCTACATTCCGGAGTTTGACCTCTTTCTGTTCGGCAAAGAGCGAGTCCCGTTTGGCTTGTATGGCCGCAAGAACGGGGGAGAGCAGTTCCGGATCTTTGGACAATCCGATTTTCTGAAAGTGTATGAACGGTGGGTCGATTCTGTAATGTCGCCAATTGTCCCGGTCGACCGTTTGGCCCTCCTCAAGGGTGTCGCCATATCGGGCTTAGCCTACGATTCCGTCAGCAATACGGTACTGGTGCTCAACCGATTCGGGCGCTCAATCATCCAACTTCGCTTAACCAGAGACTCCAAGTATCACTGGGAACTTGTTGATGTCTGGCCGTATGCGGGAATCGATGATGCTACCGCCGAGTCCGTCTCTCCAATCGCTTTGGTTTATGGCTTGGCCGAAGGCCTGGCCATTTTCGGGCAGGGGGAAGACCGCGCATTGGCGGTCATCACCGACCCAGGGCAGGATGGCCGCCCCACATTATATGTCTTCCCGATTCCCCGACGCCATCCGTTAACTCCCTGATTATCTGTCCTTTATCCGCCTCGACCCGCCGCTGTGGAACCAAAACCGGTCAAAAAAAGTTTTGGGACTGCTTGACATTTGGCCACGGCCCCTTATACTTATGGTCTTTTGTTTTAGGGATTTCCGAGAAAACTCTAAGGTTAGAGAGAAGATGAAGACATTCTTACCGAAAATTGACCCGGCCAACCGGCGCTGGTATCTGGTGGATCTCGGCGGCGTGACCCTCGGTCGCGCGGCTGTACAGGTCGCCGCCGTTTTGCGCGGCAAGACCAAGCCGATCTTCACCCCGCACATTGATACCGGAGATCATGTCATCGCCGTCAATGCCGGTGGTATCCAGGTGTCCGGCCACAACAAACCTGGCCAGCTCACCTATTACCGCTACACCGGATATCCGGGTGGACTTCGCGCCACCACGTATGCCGAGCAGATGAAGAAGCGTCCCGAAGACGCGTTCTCCCATGCCGTCTGGCGCATGATGCCCAAGACCAAACTGGGGAAGAAGCAGTTCACGAAACTGCATGTCTATGCCGGTCCGGAACACCCGCACCAGGCTCAGAAACCGGAAAAATTGGACCTTAAGTAAAGCAAGGTTATGGAACAAAACTCTTTTGGTGCAACGGGTCGGCGCAAAGAAGCGGTCGCTCGCGTTCAGCTTGTCCCGGGCAAAGGGACCTTCACCATCAATGACCTCCCGGTCATGGACTACCTCCAGCGCGATATGCTGGTCAGTCTGGCGCAGGGTCCACTCGTGCTCACGGAAATGCTGGGACGTGTCGATATCGTCTGTCATGCCAAAGGTGGCGGCAAGGCCGGTCAGGCCGATGCCATCCGCCTGGCGGTCAGCCGTGCTCTGACGCTCCTCAACCCGGATCTTCGCCGACCCCTCCATGCCAACGGCATGATGACGCGTGACCCGCGTCAGGTCGAGCGGAAGAAATACGGGCGCCCGAAAGCCCGTAAGCGCTTCCAGTACTCGAAGCGTTAAACTGAAATTCCATCCTTCGCCCGCCGCAAGCGGGCGAAGGAAATACACAACTCCGACCGACCTGCTGGATGGTCCCACCGCTACGGGAACCAGGACAGGGATGACGTCGGGGTGACGAACAACCAGAATCTTTAAGAGGATTCACATGCTTACACCCAAACTCCGCGAGTTCCTCGAGGCCGGTGTTCACTTTGGCCACCAGACCCGTCGCTGGAACCCCAAAATGAAGCCCTTCATTTTCGCTGCCCGCAATGGTATCTACATCATTGACCTGCAGAAGACCATCAACGCCCTCGAGCAGGCCAAGAAGAAAGTCCGCGAGATCGTCTCCGCCGGACGCCCCATCCTGTTTGTCGGAACCAAAAAGCAGGCTCGCGAGGTTATCCTCGAGCTCGCTCCGAAGTGCAACGGCTTCTACGTCACCGAGCGCTGGCTCGGCGGCATGCTGACCAACTTCAATACCATCAAGAACTCGATCAAGAAGCTCAAAGATATCGAGCGGATGCGCGAAGACGGCACCTACGAGAAGTTCACCAAAAAAGAACGCTCCGGCATGGATAACGAAGCTGAAAAGCTGAACGAGATCCTCTCCGGCATCAAAGAGATGAACTATCTGCCGGGCCTCGTCATCATCGTCGACGCCAAAAAAGAGAAGATCGCCGTCTCCGAGTGCAAGAAGCTTGGTATTCCGATCATCGCTATTCTCGATACCAACGCCGACCCGGATCCGATCGATTTCCCGATCGCGGGAAACGATGACGCTATCAAGTCGATTCGCGTCCTATTGCGCGAACTGGTCGACTCCGCCGCTGACGCTCTCGGCTCTATGCCGAATATTGGCGATATCAGTGTGGAACCGGATCGTGTAACGCCCCTTAAGACGTATGTCTCCGAAGAGGATTCACGTCGCGGCAAGTCGCCTGGGCAAAAGTAAGGATTCTGGACAATGGAAATAACTGCACAACAAGTCAAAGAACTGCGCGAGAAAACCGGCGCCGGCATGATGGATTGTAAAAAGGCGCTGGCGGAAACGCAGGGTGACGTCGAAAAGGCCGTCCATCTCCTTCGCGAGAAGGGGATCGCCAAAGCCGCCTCCAAAGAAGGGCGCGCCACCTCTGAAGGTACTATCGCCTCCTTCGTCGGCAACGGCGACAAACTCGGCGTCCTGGTTGAGATCAACTGCGAGACCGATTTCGTCGCGCGCACCGACAAATTCAAACAGTTCGCCGCCGATATCGCCAATCATGTGGCGACCAAAGCGCCGAAGGATCTCGATGATCTCAACGCCCAGCCGATGCCGAACCATGACGGCAAATCCGTCTCGGATTACGTCAAAGGATTCATCGGCTCGCTCGGCGAGAACACCCAGATAAAGCGGTTTGTCCGGATGGAGACCCCGGGCTACCTCACCACCTACATTCACCCCGGCGACAAGCTCGGTGTGCTGGTGGAGATGGACGCTTCGGCCAAACTTTCCGGCAACCCGCAATTCAAGCAGTTTGCCCGCGATATCGCCATGCAGATCGCCGCGACCAATCCGCAGGCCGTCCGCCGCGAAGAGATGAATCAGGAACTGATCGCCTCCGAGCGCGATATCTATCGCAAGCAGGTGCTCAACGAAGGGAAGCCCGAGAAGATCGTCGACAAGATCGTTGACGGCAAGATCGAGAAGTATTTCACTGAGGTCGTCCTGATGGAGCAGCTCTTTGTCAAGGATAACGACAAGACCATCGGCGATGTGGTCAAAGAGGCCGTCGCCGCGCTGGGTGAAAACGTCGCGATCAAGAGGTTTGCCCGCTTCCGTCTGGGCGAATAACCGATGGATACCGATTCACCAAAACCCGCGTACAAACGGGTACTCATCAAGTTGTCCGGGGAGGCCCTCATGGGCCCCACGGACTACGGCATTCACACTCCCACTGTCGAATTCATCTGCCGTCAGATCGCTGAGGTTAAATCGCTCGGTATCGAGCTTGGCCTCGTTATCGGGGGCGGCAATATCTTTCGCGGCATGAAAGGCGCCGAGCGCGGCATGGATCGCGTCACCGGCGACAATATCGGCATGCTCGCGACCGTGATGAATTCACTCGCCGTGATGGATATGCTCG
>JAYRFH010000316.1:0-2095 GCA_041908405.1 Candidatus Zixiibacteriota bacterium | reverse complement strand
CGTGGCGGCGGCTATGTCAACGGTACGCTCAGTTATACGTACGCGTTTGCGTACGGCAAGGCGTCGCAGGCGACCGAGAACTACCTGACGGACTTCCAGTTGTCGCGCGAGCCGCTGACCGAAGCGGCGCTGGACAACGACATTCGTCACTCGATCAAATCGTACGTCCAGTTCTACATTCCGAACAGCGTGAAGCCGCGCCTGTTCGGTATCCCGATCCCGAACGGTTGGGCGCTCAGTATTGAGACGATCATCGAGTCGGGACGACCGTTCACCCCGGATGCGAAGTATCCGAATCTCGATGTATCTTCGAGCGAACAGATCGAGAGCAATTCGCTTCGTCGTCCGACGACGGCTTATTTTGACGTCCGATTCAACAAAGAATTCAAATTCGTTGGTATGGACTATAGCTTCATCCTGTGGGTCGAGAATCTATTCGACACACGGAATGCTGACGATGTGTATGCGACGACGGGTCGTGCAGACACGCAGCAAAACATCAACCAGGTCGTCTTTGAAGGGACAGATTATGACCGTAACCCAGCCAACTGGGGATATGGTCGTCAAGTCCGAGTCGGTCTGGAGGTGAACCTCTAACCGGGCAGTATGAGGCTACGAGTGACTATGAAGCGTAATGAGGATACAATGGCGACACAAAGACGCCGGCGCACTGGAAGAAAGAGCGGAACGATGGGACTGCCGGTTCTGGCAGTACTCATAGGATTGATGCTCCCTTCGCTGGTTGCGGCCCAGGCAAAAGTCGGCACGACCGGCGCCCAGTTCCTGGAGTTGGGTGTTTCGGCGCGAGCCATGGGAATGGCCGAAGCATTTGCGGCGGTATCGAATGACATTTCCGCCGTGTACTACAATCCGGCCGGACTGACTTCCCTGCTTGGGAAAGAGCTGATGACCACCTACATCGCAATGCCTGCTGATGTCAGCTACGCTTTTGCCGGGGTGGGCGTGCCGCTCGAATCGGTCGGCGGAGTCGTCGGCATTGGGCTCTACGGATTGAGTTCGGGCAAGATGATCGAGCGGACATACCAGCAGGGGACCTACGAGGGGACCGGACGTGAGTTCACGGCGCAGGATTTTGCGCTTTCGCTTGGGTATGGCCGGTACCTGACCGACCGTTTCTCGATCGGCATCAACGTGAAGTATGTGGGAGAGTATTTCCACGACTACACGGCGAACGGCTGGTCGGCCGATGTCGGGACGAACTACGATACGGGATTCCGGGGTTTCAAGATCGCCATGGTGATCACGAATTTCGGACCTGACCTGAAGCTGATCGACAAGGCCTATCCGCTGCCGATCAATTTCCGGTTTGGCGCCTGTATCAATTTACTGGATAACGCCAACCATTTGATGACCTTCGCGGCCGAAGGTTCGCACCCGTCGGACAATCTTGAGAAGTACAATGCTGGAATTGAATATACGTTCAATGATCGATTCATCCTGCGCGCGGGGAGCCGGTTCAACTACGACGAAGACGGGTTGACCCTGGGCGGCGGCGTGCGAGTGCCGTTCAGCCAGGATAAGGAACTGCGCTTCGACTACGCGTACCAGGATTATGGGATCCTGACGGAAGTGCATCGATTCAGCATGGCTATTGGCTTTTGAGCGTGAGAGGGAATGAAAGATGAAGGTTAGCATGATATCTGGAATTAGATCTCGACTCACGGTTCTGTTGGTGGCCGCCGCCCTGGTGGCATCAGCGGTCCTCCTGTCCGGTTGTCCTGACCGGATCTCAGGGACTCAAACGGCCAATCAGAAACCAGTGGTCTATTTTGTTAATATACCGCCGGAAGGATACGAGACATCGCGCAATCCGGTGGTCTACTGGGTCGGCAGTGATCCCGACGGTCAAGTCAGAAGGTTTCGCTATAAGGTAGTACTTCAAGCGGATATGGGGAGCGAAAGCCCAGCACAGTATATCGTCAGCACACTGAATGGTCTGGCGGACTCTGCATGGCACGTTTTACTGGTGGATGATTCTCTACCGGATCCGCAGACGCAGCAAGCGATCAGGATGAAGGCTGACCTCACCGACCCGGTGAACATGTTTGTGCCTCAGTATGTGTTCTTGCAGGCG
>JAYRFH010000315.1:0-3051 GCA_041908405.1 Candidatus Zixiibacteriota bacterium | reverse complement strand
GCCTGATCCGGAAAATCGTGGCCAGCAACATAGGCCGTACCCGTAGCATCAACGTTGATTCTCGGATACGAACCGGCCATGACTGAACCCGGAGCGTTGGACTGCACGATTACCTTACCGCCCGGGGGGACGAAGGTACCAGAAGTCGCTTCGTAGGAAGCCCATGCCCACCGAGCACGACCGGATGAATCTCTCGCCATCCAGGTGAACTGGACCGCCGGATCGGGAGCGCCGGGACGGTTGACATCAACGGTACGACCGATGGTGGAGTTGGCCATCATGTCGCGCCAAGTATTTGCGATCAGAGCTCCACGGGAATCGACAGACGGCTTGGCCGAGCCAAGTGAGGCAGTCTGGAAGCCGCGAGCATCTGACAAATCAACACTGCCATTATCGGCGGTCCGTGGCAGCTTTAATAAACGTGCCTTCTCAATGCGTGGATCGCTTGGGCGCAGCTTGGCATCAGCCGTAACTGCCAACATCCCAACGAGCACAAGCAGAAGGACGACAATCGAGAACCATTTCTTCGTCATGCTTGTTCCTTTCAACTGTTTACGATAGTTCCCAGCGTATTTTCTGATTACACTGATTTTCCGTCAAAGCAATGGAATGCAAACGTGCCGCTCCGATGCCTGAAACTGTCCGCATCGACGGCGTAGTTGTTACTCTACTCTGTAAATCCACCTCCCTTCCATGCCTTATTCAGGCCGGTTGAGTTGGCGTCAATTACCCCTCGTCCGAGAAAGCCAACGAGACGTGAACTATTGAAGTACGCGTTCAATAAAGTGATTTGCGCAACAGGCGACTCCGTCTCGAGATGATCCGGTCACGATCATCTGTTCGAGATGAACTGGCGGAGTAGCCACCTTCGCTTGTGTTCCGTGAGAATTAAACCTGTAAGACCACACCCGCGGTCAAACTCATGTATTAGACTTTTCCGAATTGTAACTTAATGGTAAGTGGTCGTTTTGTCAAGGCTTTTAGAGCATAAAACCGAGGGGTGGGGCGGCAAAAAGCCCGATTCGCACAGGGCGAATCGGGCTTGCATCTCCTAATATTCTCGTTCGAATGCGAACGCAATTACTGCGGCGGACGGGGCCCACCTTCATATATAAAGCGCAGCATATATGCCAGATCCGACAGGTCAACACGCGCATCGGCGTTAATATCTGCGACCATGATCGCCGCCGGCGGCGGTCCTTCACGAAGCAGATAGTTCACCAGGCTGGCCAGATCGATCAACGAATATTTGCCGTTCTGATCAAGATCGCCGCGAAGGAAATTCACTACGGATAGATGCGTGTGAATGCTGGTCACGGCATTCTGGGAATCCGTCGCTTCAAACAGGATATCCCATGTTGAACCAACGGAGGTCGAATCAGGAGTAATTGAGTAGACGCCGACGCCGTTCCCCGAATCCACAAATGTGGCGGTCGGGAGGATCGGTGTGGCGGTCAAACTGATCGACCCGTGCTCAGGGTCGAATGCCCGTATCACTATTTGAGTCAATATGTTGGTCGCAACATTGAGACTGTCCGGAAGGGTCGTGCTGAAACGGCCGGCCTGGTTCCCCGCCTCAACCACATTGATTGTCATGAGGACAGAGTCGGTCAGGATCGGGGTCCCGGCATCGGTCGCATAGAATCTGACTATATAAGTTCCAGATTGCGTGAAATCCGGTGTAAAGGTGAAGGTTCGGTTAAGCGCACCTGCGGCAAGAGTCGCATTTGTCGGAATATTCTGCGCCGTGATTGTCGGCAATCCTCCGTCCGGATCGCTAGCCGAAACACTGAATGTCAGGGTCGCGCCCTCGTTCACGGACAGCGGACCCTCGCCCAATGTAAAGGCCAGATTGGGTGGTGCATTGCGGTGACGAACCGTGATCTGCACGGCAGAGGTCTGCGTGGTGAGAGTCGCATCGGTTTCGTCAGTCGCGATGAAAAAGACGTTGTAGAGGATCTGCGTGTTGCCGACTGTCCCGTTTCCACCCTGCGTGTAACTGGGAACAAAAGTCAGGACGCCGGTACCATTTCCGGAATCGAAGAACGACATGTTGGTCGCCAGCGAGTCAAACGTCGTCAGGCGGCAATGAAGATGCGGATTAGTCAGATCTTCATCGGCAGCCGAGATGACATAGCGCAGCGTGTCACCTTCAAACATGGTGCGGCCACCCGTTGCGAAAATGATCGGAGCGATGTTTGAATCCACGACGGTGATATTCACCAACTGAGAATCAAAGACACCAGGAACCGTGCGATCCTCGGCGCGGAACCAGATCGGGTAGACGCCGGCATCGATGTTGGTCGGTACCCAGGTGAACGATCCTGCGCCATTGGTGGAATCGACAAAGATCGCACCGGCAGGAGTCGGCACAATGGAAAGGAAGGGACGCGGACCATCGGGGTCAGTGCCTGAAACTCTAAAGACGAGCGTGGCGCGTTCCTTGACAGAGCGATCGGTGATATTGTTCAGCACCGGATTCTGGTTGCCTGCTTCTACGATCGTGATCGCCACGTACGCGGTATCGAGCTTGCCGCCGCCATCGGAGGCGATAACCCCAATATTGTAGTTGCCGGCCTGGGTGAACCCGGGCGCGAAGATGATCCAGCCAAGACCACCGCCACGATTAAAGAAATCGGAATTGACCGGCAGGGTCGAGTTGATCGCAGACAATGTGATCGTCCCGCCGTCCGGGTCGAACGCATGGATCTCGACCGTATCTATCACACCCTCGACGATAGAAGGAGTCGGGACAATGTCAAAGACCGGGGCCTGATCGCCGGCGTCAAAGACCTGAACGGTCACGACCGAACGATCGGTCGCCGAACCATCGGTCGCGATGATGGAGACAGAGTAGAGTCTTGATCTGTTGGTATTGCCGCCCTGAGTGAAATCAGGAGTGAATATAAACTGAGCGGTCCCTGCACCGGTCGGCACGATCTGAGAATTGGCCGGGAGATCCTGACCTTCGATCGACGGCGTGCCGCCATCGGGATCAGTTGCCGAGATATTCACCGTCAGGGTCTGACCCTCCACTACCGTGCGGGCCTC
>JAYRFH010000314.1:0-26565 GCA_041908405.1 Candidatus Zixiibacteriota bacterium | reverse complement strand
AGCGGATCCTGATCCCTTGGTTGAAATCGCACGGACTTGATTCTTTGCGATACTGTGTACTCATGGCGGGGGAGTACCACGCGCTGGATGATTTTGTCAGGCTGGCGAGCCAGACCGGCGTGCGGAGGGTATATGTGTCGTCGTCGATTGAGGGGCGTTTTCGTCAGGTTTGGAAAGAGATGGCGCAGGGGGATGAATCTTTTGACAAAGTGCGCTTTTTTGGAGGGGACTCAGTCTATCAGGAGTATGGCTATTCGCTGACGAGGGACGCAGTGGTCATTAACTACCCAAATGGTGAACTTTGGATCAGCCAGGAAATAGAAGAAGTAGGTCGGCGGGAGAAACTTAACCCCGGTCGGCCGATGGTCGCAATCGTCGGCAAGGCATGGAGAGCCGAGCCATCGGAGTGGATCGCGATCCATGAATCTGGACTAAATCAGGTGATTTGTCCACGGGTGATACAGCGGGTGGTTCAAAATGAAACAGACCCTCATGCGTCAGTGGCGCAAGACATTCCGGAATATATTCATCAGTTAAGCCGGGCCGGAGGGATAGAAATCCGGCTGACGGTCCCGCTTGAGATAAGACCGCGGTAGCGGTTATTCCTGCCGTTGGGATAAAGAATTACGGCAATTGTCCCGATACAGTCACAGAAGTACCCGACATATCGAATAACCCATGCAGGGCATGGATTTTAAGGGCTTTGAAACATGAGTCTTTCAGGGAATCTGCGGACAGTCTCGTTCCCGGACATTCTCCAGTTGCTGGCGACTGGGAAGAAGACCGGGATACTTGAGTGCAAGACATCCTCGCGCCAAAAAGAAGTCGCGTTCCGCGATGGGAATGTCATCTATGCGTCCTCGGTGAATAGTTCCGAGGATCTGCTGGGGAATATGTTGTTGAAACGGGGGAAACTCTCCAAGTCTGATCTGGAGCGAGCGATCACGCTGCACAAACAGACGGGGCGTCAGTTGGGGACCACGCTGATCGACATGGATCTTTTCGACAAGGAAGAGATCGGCGCGGTATTGAAGATGCAGATCGAAGAGATCGTGTACAACCTCTTCTCCTGGCGGGAAGGTGAGTTCATGTTCCATGAGAACGCTCAGCCGCGCAACGCGCCGTTCTATCTGGAACTGAACACGATGAACGTGATCATGGAAGGGACTCGTCGGATCGACGAGTGGACCGAGATCCAGAAGGTCCTACCGCCGGACAACGCGCTGCTGCGGATCGCCAAGGCGCCGAAATCCGAAGAAGAAGATATTTCGCTTTCAGTCGATGAGTTCCGAATGTTGTCGCTGATCAACGGCGAGCGGACGTTGCCGGAATTGCTCGATATCTCGCCGATGGGTGAGTTTGTCACCTGTCGCGCGGTTTATAAACTTATCCTGAACGGACTGATCGAAGTCGCGGGGACGGCTACGGCCCAACCGCAATTCCAGGAGGATGAGGAAGAGGTGGCGCTGTCAATCGTCTTCACGATGTACAACTCCTGCTTCTACCGGATCCGGACATTGGTGGATGGGGTACTCGGTGAAAACAATACACGCTATGCGTCATTCCTGGCGCAATACCGTCAGGGGTTGATGGTCTTCTTCCCGGGGGTGGAGCCGAGTTCAGAACTGGCGCCGTCATTCGACAAATTCATAGCGGCGGTCCGGTCGATCCCCCAGCCGACCCGGTATTTCACGTTGATGAACGCGCTGGATAAAATGCTCTCCGAGCAGTTGGTGTTCGTGTACGACCTGATCGGCGTCGGGCCGTATCGTGAGTCGATCAATCGCGTCAAGAAGGAGATCACTCTGCCGCTGGCGCAGCGTCGCGAGCTGGTGCAGCGATTCGGGATAGAGGATACGTTCTACGGGACGATCAAACGCGCGGAAAAAGTAGTCAAGTTAGTGCGAGGATAAAGATGAAGACGAAAGTGTGGACAGTTCTTTCAGTGTTCCTGGCCGGTTCGGTATCGGCACAGGATGCCCAGACGGTGGTATTGGCTCCTGCCCAGCCACTGCTGATGACCATCTTGTTATTGGCCGCGGCGGTCGGCTGTGTGGTTTTTGCGGTCCAGGTGTTCACCTTGGTACGGGGCGGACAGCTTAGTAAAAGCTGGCTTTTCTTCGGCGGAGCGTTTTTGCTACTGACAGCGAGCCAGGTGGTGGTGCTTCTATCCGGGTTCGGGGTGATCATCAATAATCCGTGGCTGGTGCCGGGGATTTTGACGGCCATGACGGGGCTCTTTATATGGGGTCTGTTGGAGACCAAAAAGGCGTTGGGATAGTATTTGAGTTGACATAAGTTCTTGCGGAGACTATTTTTAGCCAGCCGCAAAATTAAGTGAATTCGCAAGGGATTATTAGCAAGCAAGTTACAGAAACGGTGCATGATACCAGCTGCTGACATAGATGATCGGATAGAGAAGTGCCAGAAGATCCTGGAGGTTGACCCCAACTCCCAGATCTTTGCCGCATTGGCGGAAGCGCTACGTCGCAAAGGAGAGCTTGATAAGGCGTTTCGCGTCTGTCAGAGCGGTTTGCGCCTCCATCCGAATTATGGTTCTGCCCATATCGTGATGGCCAAGATTAATCTTGATCGCGGGCTGTATGACTGGGCCGAGGCCGAGGTCAAGCGAGCGATTGATATCGAGGGGAACAGCCGGACGATCGAGTTGCTGTTGGCTGAGATCTATATCTACAAAGGTGAGTTTGCCGGCGCGGTGAAGTTGTTGCGCAAACTGCATCTGGGGGATCCGAATAACGAGCAGATCAAACGACTGCTGGATATCGCGCAACGTCTGCCGGAAGAGCATGCAGAGCAGATAGAGCCGAAGAGTTTGCGCTCGGGACGTATAGAGATCCGGGGCCGCCATCCGGAGCCAAAGAAACCATTGGTGGATGAGGCGGTGACGCCAGTGCCCGCGCCCAAAATGCCAACGGCCATTACTTCGCGTGATCTGCTTGAACAGGCGGTTGAGCTGCCGGGGATCGACGGCGCGTTGTATGTGAATCAGGAAGGTCTGGTAGTCGAGTCGGAGTGGGGAACACGTCTGGACGCGACGACCTGCGCGGCGGCGATGTCCGAAGTGATCAAGCTGGCGAATCATGAACTGGCGCGCACGACCTTTGGTCCGGCCAGCGCGGTGCTGATAGAAGCATCCAACGCGATCTACTATCTGGTCCGGGTGAAAGACGGACTGTTCATTTTCTTTGGAAACGGCACGACCAATCTTGGGACGTTGCGCATGAAAATAACCTCACTGTTGGACCAGTATAGTGCGAGGTAACGAGGAGAACGTATGGGCATGATCGGACATCAGGCGAGCCGAGTGGCGTTGGGGACAGCGATCATCCTGGCTGTTCCGCTGATCGCGTTTCCGGGCCGGATCGGCTCCGAACTTGGTTCAGCGGCGGTCTGGACATTGGCGCTGGAGCTGGCGTACTATGCCGCGACCACTTACCTCTTCAATCGCCGGGCGGTGCTCCCTCGTACGTTGCTGATGGCGGGGCTTTGTCTGGGTTACCGTCTATCTGTCGGTGTTCTGTTCGGCGTGATCATTTCGATGATCTATTCGCTGGGGATACTGAGTGGGATCAAAATAGGTGTCTGGGGGTATCTGCCGGTGGTGATCCTGCAGGTGGCCGGGACGCCCTATGTATTGCGCGCGTATCTGGAAAGATTCTCTGTCCCGCGCCCGACGCTTCGTACGCCCAAGCCTCAACCGACGGCGCGCGAGCAACAGCAGCCGACCAGTTCGATAGCGATCTCGAAAGAGAAGGGGATCGTCAGCGAAGCGCGGCAGTTCACAGTTCCGGAGCAGGAGGCGAAGCGCCCGACCTCGACCAGTGACGTCTACGCGGCGAATTACAACGACCTGAACGCCTTTGATCGGGCGGTGAAATATCTGGGCGAGCATGGTTCGGTGTTCCTTGCGCTGGTAGTGGATCCGGAAGGGTTGCTGCTGGCGAATTTCAGACGGGGTTCGCTGATACCGGAAGACTGGGCGCCATTGGCCATGGTTATCTATGAGCAGAACCGTCGGTCGCTGGAACGTTCACGTCTCGGGTCGCCGGAAAAAGTTGATGTAGTGTTCCAGGAGAAGCGCCTGGTGATCACTCATGAAACGAACTATACCGTGCTGGTATTGGCGGAACGTCAGGCGGACGATACGCTGGCGATCCGGATGAACCAGTGCATGGACATGATCAAGAAGTACTACGCTGAGCGATACAGCCAGAAGCAGCAGGAAGTCAACGCGGAGAGAGTACATGTATCACATTCTCGATGAACTGAACAAGACCCCGGGGATCACCGGCTCGATGGTGGTCGGCAATGACGGCATAGTCATCGCCGCAGATATGGAGACCGGGTTTGAGGGTGAGACGGTCGGCGCCCTGGCGGCATCGATCACGTCAAATATCCAGAAGTCGCTGGATCGTCTCCGCACGAGCCCGTTGCAGCAGGTGACGATCGAGGCCGACGACGCGAAGTTGTTTTTCACGGATGCCGGGCTGGGAATCTTGGTGGTAACGGCGCAGAAGGATGTCAATATCGGGCTCATCCGTTTGGAGATCAAAAACGCCGTCGGTAAACTGAAAGTGGCCAGTTGAGGCTGAAAGGTAATCCCAGGGTCGAATATGGTTTCAATCAACTATTCATCTCGGGAGGTCTGCTGCAAGATCGTCTACTATGGGCCCGGCTTGTCGGGGAAGACGACGAATCTGCAGTACGTCCATGCCAAGGTACCGTCGAATACGCGCGGGAAGCTTATCTCGCTGGCGACGGAAGCGGACCGGACGCTGTATTTTGATTTCCTCCCGATCAATATTGGGTCGATCAACGGCTTTTCGGCGAAGTTCCAGCTGTATACCGTCCCCGGACAGGTCTATTACAACGCGACCCGAAAGCTGGTGTTGCGCGGGGTAGACGGGATCGTCTTTGTGGCGGACAGCCAGCCGGACAAGATGGATGAGAATATCGAGTCGTTGATGAACCTGGAGGATAACCTCGCGGAGTACGGTTACGCGGTGACGGATGTACCGATCGTGATCCAGTACAATAAGCGGGATCTTCCGAATGTCATGACGGTGGAGCAACTGCAGGCGCAGTTGAACAAGCGGGGCTGGCCGTATTATGAGGCTTCGGCGACGATCGGTAACGGCGTATTCGATACGTTGAAGCTGATCATCAAGCTGGTGCTCGATAAGGCGAAAAACACGAGCACGACGCGGTTCAAGTCCAGCGATATCGGTGGCGATTCCGGGCGAGTGGCGGTGGCGCCGAATGTCTCTCCCGACATGGTAGGAGCGGCTCAGCCGGCGCGATCCGCATCGGGAAGCGGACAGATAGCCATCGCGTCATCCGCGGACAGTTATCGTCCGTATCCGGGTTCAGAGGCAGAAGCGGCAGCGAGGCCGTCCGCGGTGAGCGCTCCAGTGGCGCCGGAACAGATAGCAGTATCGCCGCAACCGGCCCCGGCGCCGGTGGCGGAATCTTATGGATATAGAAGGCAGGAAGCTGAAGAGAGGACACCCAGCAGCGATGAGCAGACGCGTCATCACGCGCCGAGTATGGCTCCCCCGCTGAGGCGTCGCCACGAGGCACCCAAGAAAAAGCGGGGATTCTTCAAGCGTCTGTTTGGGTTGAAGTAGCTGTTAGGAGGTCGCAATGTCAGAAGACGTACTGATCCTGTATGAGGAAGAGATCACGCAAATTGATGCTCTCCTCAACAAAATGTTGAAAGGGGCGGAAGCCAAATGCGCTTTGTTGGTCGACAAGGATGGCCACCTGATCACGCGTCAGGGGTTCACTCATTCGCTCGACACGACGGCGCTGGCGGCGTTATTGGCCGGGTCCTTCGCCTCGACCAAAGAGATCGCCCGGTTGGTCGGCGAGCCTGAATTCTCGGTGTTGTTCCACCAGGGAAAGAAGGACCACATCCATATGTCGATCGTGGGCGAGCGGTCGATCCTCGTGGTGATCTTTGACGACCGGACGACCATTGGGATGGTCCGCCTGTACGCGAAAGAGACCGCGACGGAATTGGCGAAGGTCTTTGAGCAGATCAAGTCGAAGACCGGGGCGAAACCGAGCAACAATATCTCGCAAGAGTTCGCCGATATGACCCAGAACCGTCTGGACGATATTTTTCAGGATTAAGCGGACGCCGGGAGCGATCGATTGATCCAACGAACCGTCAACAATGAGCAGGTCGACTAATGTCCGCTGAACTCAGTGCGTTATTGGTCAGCGCCGGAAAGATCACAGCCGAACAGGCTGAGAAGGCGCTGAACTTATCGCGGGAGAAAAAAGAGAAGTTCAGTACGGTGCTTGTCCAGATGGGGGCCATTTCCTCCGAGGACGAGTTGGCGACCTTTATTGGGAAGCACCTGAAGATAGGCGCATTGCGCCTGGCCGATATCGAGCTGAACCCTGAGGTGGTGAAGCTGATCCCCCTGGATATCGCGCGCAAATTCAAGGTCATCGCCGTCTCCAAACTCAACAAGACGTTGCTGGTCGCGATAAGCGACCCGAACAACATCTACGTACTCGACGCGATCAAGTTCATCACCGGGTGCAACGTGCAGCCGGCGATCGCGCCGGAGAAGGCGATCGACAAGGCGATCGAATCCTATTACAAGGACAGCAGCGGGCTGTCTGAGATCGTCAAGTCGCTGGATGATTCGGATCTTGAGGTTGTTTCAGTAGAGGATACTCAGGCCGAAGGCGATCTGATGTCCCAGATCCAGGACAAGCCGCTGGTCAAGCTGGTTGACTCGATCATCGGCGACGCCATTCGCATGGGGGCATCGGATATTCACTTCGAGATGTATGAGAAGCGTATTCGCGTGCGGTATCGTATCGATGGCGATCTTCGCGAGATGGCGCCGTTGCCCTTCAAATACCGCGCAGCAATCGTGTCGCGTATCAAGATCATGGCCGATCTGGATATCTCCGAACGCCGACTTCCACAGGACGGACGTATCAAGATCAAGCTGGGCGGACGAACGGTTGACCTCCGCGTATCTGTCCTCCCATTGATCTTCGGCGAAAAGGTCGTGATGCGAATTTTGGACCCGATGGCGCTCAAGATCGATATGACGCAACTTGGTTTCCGTGAACAGGATCTTGGAAAGTTTGAGGCGCAGATCCACTCGCCTTATGGGATCATCTTGGTAACAGGACCGACGGGTTCTGGTAAGACGACTACACTGTATTCCGCGTTGCAGCAGCTCAATCAGATCGATGTCAATATCATGACAGCGGAAGACCCGGTTGAGTTCAACTTTGAAGGAATCAACCAGGTGGCGGTAAAATCCGAGATAGGGTTGTCATTTGCCGCGGCTCTGCGGTCCTTCCTGCGACAGGACCCGGATATCATCATGGTCGGTGAGATACGAGACGCTGAGACGGCCGAGATCGCCATCAAGGCCGCCTTGACAGGTCACTTGGTCTTCTCGACGTTGCACACGAATGACGCGCCGTCGTCGGTCACGCGTTTGATCGACATGGGCGTACCGAACTATCTGGTGGCTTCGGCGACCCGATTGATCATGGCTCAGCGTATGGCGCGCAAGATCTGCCAGCACTGCAAGCAGGAGATCAACCTGACCCCCGAGCAGGTGGAGAGCCTGAAGGTGCCGAAGGAGTTGATGCGGAATATCCGGGCGTTCAAGGGGACAGGCTGTAACGACTGCGGCGGAACGGGTAAGGCTGGCCGTATCGGTCTGTTCGAAGTGATGCCGATAACTCCCGAAATTGAGTCGATGATCCTGGCCAAAGAGTCCGATACCGAGCTTCGCCGGGTGGCTATAGATCAGGGGATGTCCAGTCTCCGTATGTCGGCGGTTGACAAAATGAAAGCCGGCCTGATCAGCCTGGAAGAAGTCTTCGCGGTCACGACCGCGTAGCCCGGCTTGCACCCTGCAAGCCGTCTGTCATTCAATTAGTTACCCCCGTAAATCTGTCAGAAATCAATCAAGAATCGGCCGGTTCAGCCGATACATACCATAAGACTGTCTTTTATTACACAACGTCTCAAGGACTGGGAGAAAAGTCACATGGTGCTTCGTGATTTACTCGAGCAGATGATCAAGATGGGTGCTTCCGATCTGCACCTGACCGTGGGGAGCCCACCGGTGGTGCGCGTCGATGGCAAACTGACGAAGATGCCCGGGATGGATCTTCTGAGTCCAGACATCATCAAGAAGATCGCGTACTCGATGCTGAATGATAAGCAGAAATTGAAATTTGAGCAAAATTCAGAACTCGACCTTTCGTTCGGTGTGGAGAACATGTCTAGATTCCGCTGCAATATGTTCATGCAGCGAGGTAACGTAGCGGTCGCTATTCGCCAGATCCCGTACTCGATCCGTTCGTTCGAGGAACTGGGACTGACCAAAGTGATCGCGGAATTCTCCAAGCTTCCGCGCGGCCTCGTGCTGGTCACGGGTCCCACCGGTTCGGGTAAATCCACGACGCTGGCGGCGATCATCGACAAGATAAACCGGGAGCGTCCGGTGCATATCCTGACGGTGGAAGACCCGATCGAGTATCTGCACAGACACCAGATGGCTCTGGTGAACCAGCGTGAAGTGTATTCGGATACGCATTCGTTCGCGTCGGCGCTAAAGTACGCGTTGCGTGAAGACCCGGATGTCGTGCTGGTCGGCGAAATGCGCGACCTCGAGACGATCGAGGCGGCGCTGTCGATCTCGGAGACTGGTCACCTGGCGTTCGCGACGTTGCACACCAACTCGTGCGCCGAAACAGTGAACCGAATCGTGGACGTTTTCCCGACCAACCAGCAGGAGCAGGTGCGCGTGAATCTTTCGTTCACGCTGCAGGCGATCGTCTCACAGACGCTGATCCCAAAAGTGGGTGGCGGCCGCGTGATGGCGATGGAGATACTGGTGGTGACACCGGCCATTCGCGCGATCATTCGCGACGACAAGATCCACCAGATCTACTCGATGATGCAGTCGGGGCAGAAATTCGGGATGAAGACGATGAATCAATCTCTTGCCGAGCTGTATCAGGCGGGCAAGATCACCATAAACGACGCGATGAGCTATAGTCACAATCCTCAGGAACTGGGCGAGATGCTGAATCGGCAGAAGTCGCCGGCATACGCCTGAGAAGGAACCAGGAGAAAGGACTAACCGATGCCGGTTTGGGAATACAAAGGGAAAACGCTCGCGGGGGCCCAGGTACAGGGCAACATGAAGGCCGAAAGCAAGGCCGACCTGGAGCGGATTCTTCGTCAGAACCGAATCCTGGTGACCTCGGCCAGCAAGAAGGCGGCGGATATCAGTTTCAAATTCGGTACGGGCATCAAGAAGGTGGAGATATCGCGCTTTACGCGGCAGTTTGCCACCATGATCGGCGCCGGTTTGCCGATGGTGCAATGCCTTGAGATCCTGGCCACGCAGACGGAAAACAAGGAGATGGCGAAAGTCATCACCGCGATCCGTGACAGCGTGCAGGGAGGCGCGACTCTTTCTGAATCGATGGCCCGTCATCCGAAAGTATTCGACCAGTTGTATGTCAACATGGTGGAAGCCGGTGAAGTCGGCGGCGCGCTTGACGCGATCCTGGTCCGACTGGCTATCTATCGTGAAAAGGCCGACAAATTGGTTCGCAAAGTGAAGGGCGCGATGATGTACCCGTCAGTCATCGTCGTGGTGGCGGTGGGCGTGACGATCGCGATGTTGACCTTCATCGTGCCGGTGTTTGCCAGCATGTTTGCCGGAGTGGGTTCGGAACTTCCCGCGCCGACCCAGATAGTGCTGGATATTTCGAATTTCCTCAGATCCAATTCGATCTATCTGCTTGGTACCATCATCGGTTTGGTGGCGGCCCTGTTGTGGTGGAAGAAGACACCGCAGGGGGCGCTTAGTATCGACCGCCTGTTGCTAAGAATGCCGGTGTTGGGGACGCTGGTGAGAAAGTCATCGGTGGCCCGCTTCACGCGTACCCTGGCCACGTTGCTGTCCTCTGGTGTATCGATCCTTGAGGCACTGGATATCACGGCGAAGACGTCCGGTAACCTGGTGGTGGCGAATGCCATCAATAAGTCGGTGCTGGCGATCGCCGAGGGTGATACGATCACCGCGCCGCTGAAGGAATCGGGCGTGTTTCCGCCGATGGTTATTCAGATGATCGGCGTCGGTGAAAAGACAGGCGGCCTGGACGACATGTTGAACAAGATCGCAGACTTCTACGATGAAGAAGTGAATGACGCGGTTGCGGCGCTGACCTCGATCATCGAACCGGTGATCATCGTCGTGATGGGCGGAATTATCGGCGGCCTGTTGATCGCCATGTACCTGCCGATGTTCGACATCATTGGCAAGATCGGATAAGAAAGCAGATTCCGCTGCCGGCGCCGAGCGTCCGGCGGTGGGGGAATGGATAAACGAGAACGGCGCCTTCGGGCGCCGTTGCCATATGGAACATCAGGAGCGACTCAAACGACTCGGCTGGTTTCTTCCGCTGAAGCTGGCCTCGTATATCATCCTGCTGGCGATCGTGGGCTTCTGGATGGGGAACCCCGGTTACCTGCAGGTGCAGTTGATCCTGTATTCGGTCTGTACGCTCGGCTTCGCGGCGGCAATCTCGCTCGAAAAGCGGTACTCCTTACAATCAGTCATACATATCCTGATCGCGCTGCAGCTTTTGCTGGAGATTTGGATAGAGTCGGGCGTGATCTACGCGACAGGGAACGTGAATTCGCCGTTTTCCGCGCTGTACCTGTTGACGATCGTTTCGGCGGCGCTGGCATATCGGCTGGTCGGGACGCTGGTGGTAGCATCGCTGGTCTCCGGGGCGTACGCGTTCATTATCTGGCTGGGGTTGAGCCAACAAGCGACCACCGACCTGAATATGCAGGCGTTGCGGACGATCTTCTCGGCGCAGGACCATGTATTCTATTCCATATTCCTGCATATCCTGATCTTTTATCTCGTTGCGTTCATTTCCGGTTATCTGGCGGAACGTCTCAGTCATCAAGATAGGAAGCTGGCCGACGCATCGCTGGCATTAAAGCGGGCACGGCTGGAGACAGATGACATCCTCAGACACTTGAACTCCGGATTGCTGACGATAGACCCATTCGGCTATATCATTTACTTCAATCGCGCGGCGGAGAAGATCTTGGGGTATCGCGAAGAAGATGTCCGCGGACTGCGTTGTGAAGAAGTATTCTCCGACAGAATGCCGCGGTTGGCGCAATGCCTGATGGAGGCGGTGAGATTCGGTCAGGATCTTCCGCGCATGGAGATAGAGATCGTCACCAAAGACCGGCGGTCAATGCCGCTCGGGCTATCTATATCGGTCTTGACCGAAGAGGGGAGAGGGACGCGCGGGGTGATTGCGATATTCACCGATCTGACGGACGCAAAACTGCTCGAACAAAAGGCTCGGGCGGCGGATCGTCTGGCGGCAGTGGGAGAATTGTCGGCCTCGATCGCGCATGAGATCAGGAATCCGCTGGCGGCGATTTCCGGTTCGGTGGAAGTGCTGGCGCGGGATATTCAGCCGGTCGGCGAAAATGCCCGGCTCATGGAATTGATCGTCAAGGAATCGCACCGTCTCAGCCGAATTTTGACGGACTTCCTGGCGTACGCGCGGGTCAGCCGACCGACCTACAACAAAGTTGAGCTCTGTCATATCATCAGTGATGTGATCGAATTGACGAAACATCATGAGGCATTCAAAGAAAATGTCCGGATGCGGTTTGATTCGGAGTCATCGATCGTCTACGCGGTCGGCGATGAAAACCTGATCAAGCAGGTACTGATGAACCTGGCGATGAACGCGTGCGAGGCGTTCGGTCCGGAGGGGGGGACCGTGGCGTTCCGGCTGACCGAGGATCATGCGGATGGACGCGTAGAACTGCGCGTGTCGGATACCGGCCCGGGAATTGCCGAGGCCGACCGCGAGAGAATATTCCAGCCGTTCTTTTCAACCAAGCCGCAGGGGACAGGACTTGGGTTGGCGATAGTCCATCGGATATGTACCGCTCTTCGTCTTCAATTGAGCGTGGAGTCACGACCGGGGAAAGGGACCACGTTCATCATCCACCTCAATCGTTTTGCGTCGGACAAGGGAATTCCGGCGTTAGAGCGCCCTCAGTCATCGCTTATCGAAGCCTGAGAAATGGGCTTGAAATCTCCCCTCTGGGCGTATAATTTACGGCCTTCACATACCAGAGGAAGAGAAGATGAGCGTATTTGTTCGAAGACTTGCATTGTTGGTCATAACCGGGGGAGTTCTCTTGGCTGTTCTTGGATGCGGTGGCGCCGGTAAGAAGCTGACCGCGGCCGAGGAACAGCAGAAGATCGTTGCCCGCGCTTCCGGGGGATATCAGTTGACCCTGGCGGATCTCAAAGAGAAACTCCGCAAAAGCATGTTAATGACGATGGGGGGAGTATTGCCGGACTCGGCGATGGCGGGGTTTGTCGACTCGATCCTGGTCGATACCCTGACCGGGTTTGAGGCGGACAGTATTGACATCTCCAGACATTTCCATCCGTACTGGAGCTATCGGATGCGCACGAACGCGCTGTTTCTGTATACGTATATGGAATCGAAGTTGGCGGGAATAAGCGCCGATAGCGCCGAGGTCGCCGCGTTCTATGAGGCGAACAAGCAGCGTTTTGAAGCCAAAGAGCAGCTTGAGATCTCCCACATTCTGGTCTCAGAGACCGGGCTATTGAACGGGGCAGATTCGATCTCTTATCGCCTGATGCCGGAATCATCGCTGGAACGTTCCGCCCGCGAGTATATCGATTGGATCCACAAAAAGCTGGATTCAGGGATGGCGTTTGCGGACGCGGCCAAGCAGTATTCGCAGGATGCCGGCGCGAAATTGAATAACGGGTATTTTGGACTGGCGGGCCGCGGCGAATTTCATCCGCCGTTTGATTCGATCGCGTTCGGCCTGGCCGAGGGTACATACAGCGCGCCGTATCAGGATCAGGATGGCTGGCATATCGTCATGGTGCATAGACATCTCGCGCCGGGGCTTCGCCCACTGACTGACAGTACCGTTTACGCAGTCGCGGCGGAGCAGGTACTCAACGAGAAGATGCGTGTCAGGGCCAGCCATATTTTTGACAGTGTGGCGCAGGGATACACGATGGTCGTCAATGAAACATTGCTGGATTCCAATTTCTACCACACGACTGATTCGCTTTGGTTCGGCATTGTGAATGGCGTCGACACGGTAGATGTCCTGACTATGCGAAACGCCGAGGAATCGATCAAACGCCGGTCACGGACATGGAATACGACACCGGAGCAGAAGCGCGAAGTGCTGAAAATCATCGCGCGCCAGCTCTGTGTGGTTCAGGCGGCGCGTCGCGACCAGCTTGACACTTTGCCGAATGTAAAGGCGAAGATCGCAGAGATACGACATCAGGAATCCAAAGCATATCTGATTCAGCAGTGGTTTGACCTGACCTACCGACCGACAGACTCCGCTGTCGAAGCATACTACAAGGGACATCCGAAGGAATTTGAGGTCGAGAAGCCGTTGACGGTCCAGCATGTCCTGACCAAAGATTCTGCCGACGCGATCTTTGTGCGTGATCAGGCGAGAGCGGGAGTCGACTTCATGGAGTTGGCGCGCGAGTTCTACATTGGCGAGCCGGCAGTACGCGAAGAACTGGCCAACCTCGGGCAGATCGGGCCGAAGGATGTGGACAGCTCATTCTTTAAGGAGGCATCCATCCTTGCCCCCGGGCAGGTCTCCGACCCGGTCAAAACGAGATACGGATTCCACGTCATCAAGCTATTGAAGGCTGATCCATCTCGGACGCTGGATGACGCGCGCGTGGAGATCACGAACCGTTTGACCAAAGAATATCATATGGCCGGATTCTGGAAGATCCGCGATTCGCTGTTTAAGAAGTACAACGCGAGAGTGACCTATCTCCCGAAGAAATACAAGATGGAGCCGCTGGCTTACCGGAAGATGCCATAAGTGGGTCAAAAGTCCGAGCAACCGGACTCCGGTCCGGAGATCAGCTTTATCCAGGAGCTCTGGCGGAAGACCACCCATATGGGGGCTCTGGTCATCCCGGGGGGGTTCTATATACTGGGGCTGGAGAAATCGACCGCTCTCTGGATTCTCCTGCCTTTCACCGTTCTGGTCATAGCCACGGACCTCTCCCGGTTTCGGGGCTGGTGGCTCTGGCGGGGGTTTTTCGGGAAGCTCTTTGGGCGGATGATCCGGAGCCACGAGCAGAACGGAGACTGGACGGGGGCAACCTATATCCTAATAGCATCGTGTTGTACGATCGCTTTATACTCCAAGCCAATCGCCATTGCCGCGCTTGCGTTTATCATAGTGGGGGATAGCGCGGCCGCACTGATTGGACGGCGGTTCGGAAAGCACAAGTTCGGGCGCAAATCATATGAGGGTTCGGCCGCATGCCTTGGCGCCACACTCATAGTGGCGGCGCTCGCACCGGGCATTTCTTTCCCGGTCGCGGCTGTGGGAGCGGCGGTTGCTACGCTGGTCGAGGCCAAACCGTTGGGGGTTGATGACAACATTTCGGTCCCGGTCCTCTCCGGGCTGGCGATGACAATCTTTCAAAAAATGATAGGGATTCATTAGATTTTTCTGGCATGAAGCGGGTCTCATCTGTATAATTTTTACTGAGAGGGATCTAATAACTCCATCAACCTTTGGAGGAATCTACATGTCGAAAGGCAAGGTCAAGTACTTCAACGACCGCACCGGATGGGGGATCATCTCGTGCGAAACCGATGAACAGGATGTCTATGTTCATCATTCTGCCATCAACATGCAGGGGTTCAAGACCCTAAAAGAGGGACAGGAAGTAATCTGCGACATTTCCAAGACCGACCAGGGGTTGAAAGCATTTAATGTGACCCCGGCCGAGTGATCGCACCCTATCAAGACTAAAAGCCGCCTGTTTAGGCGGCTTTTTTTTGTTGTGTGAAGCGAGAATAGCAGTCGCTTTCCATGACTTGGACCGCCAACTTTCGAAAAGTTTGTTGTTCTTGCGTAGAATGCCGATTGCTCAAGCCACTCAGCGATCACTTAAAAAACGTCTCGTTCGGAGAAATGCCGTATTTCTCCACTAGGAGCCTACCGAAGGCCTGCAACTGTTGAACTATTTGTCCTCGGGTCTTGCCGTCCCTCATTTCCTTTCGAAACTGGCTAATGTGACGAGGCCCCGCCGTTACCATCAGGTGCTGTGTCAAAGTGACTCTCCTATTGAAATCGGTGATCTTCTCTTTCAGCCCTGCGATACATGTAAACAGATCTTTGTCGTCCGATGCACCAAAAAGGCAACTGGATAGAGCTGCTTGAAGAGCGTCAGACTGTAACTGAGGATAAACGATATACTGGGAGAGACTGGAGTCATCTGATTCAGTGTAGGCCCTATCTAACATGATCTCGCCATTCATGACGAATTCGGATGCGAGATAGTGAATCATTTGATCTCGCGCCTGTGTATCCTGAATTTCTCGAAAGTAGTCATTCCAATAATACGTAGAGAACCAAGTACTAACTACCATTCCTGAGACTGTTAAGAGGAACACTAATACTTTTCCCCAACGCTTTTTGGAACCCTTAGATTCTCGCAGTTTGTCCCATTGACTGGCGGAAAGTAGTCCAAAAATTGTCAGGGCTATTACACTCAGTACGATCTTGACAATGATACCCATTATGTGGATTTCCCTAAATGGCTTTTCAGTTACGTTTAGATTACTAGTCCATATCTTAATCCAATTTTCTATTGGCAACAATCAATTTCGCTCTGTCCAACCAAGACTTGATCGAGGTTAACAGGTCGTTTCAAGGCATATAACACCGCGATGCGCTCCATGCATTGGAGATTAACCCGCTATGACACGGTTTGTTCAGCGCTCGGCTCAGCAATTCCACAGTTCAGAGAAAGTAATAGCCTTCCAATGACTTTGGTGATATAATTCCCGATATGAAAACAATCGATCTTCGTTCTGATACCGTGACCAAGCCGTCGGCGGCGATGCGCCAGGCGATGGCGACCGCCGAAGTCGGCGACGATGTTTTCGGGGATGACCCGACTATCAAAGAGCTTGAGGCATATGTCGCCAAGTTGTTCAACCGGGAAGCCTCGCTCTACCTGCCATCGGGGACAATGGCGAACCAGATCTGCCTGAAAGCAACCTCCCAGCGCGGCTGGGAGCTTCTGTGCGAGCGGGAGTGCCATGTCGTCAATTACGAGGTGGCCGGTCCGGTGGTCCATTCACAATTGCTGGTCAATCTCCTGACCACTGAGCGGGGGATGATCACCGCCGAGATGGTTCGGGCCAATGTCCGACCGAAAAATCTCCATGTCCCCGAAACCAAAATGGTGGCGCTGGAGAATACGCATAACCGGCATGGGGGGACGATCCTTTCGCAGGCGGAGATTCTCAAGGTGCGCGAGGTTTGCGATGAGTTTGGGCTGACGTTACATCTGGATGGCGCCCGGATATGGAATGTGCATGTGGCGACCGGGATGTCGTTGCCGGAACTGACGGAGCCGTTTGATACGATATCGGTCTGCCTCTCCAAGGGACTTGGGGCACCGGTCGGGTCGATGATCGTTGGTTCGAAAGAGCTGATCGCCAGGTGCCTCCGAGAGCGGAAGTTGTTTGGCGGGGCGATGCGCCAGGTCGGCATACTCGGGGCGGCGGGGCTCTATGCGGTGAAAAACAATATCCCGCGGCTAGCGGAGGACCATGCCAACGCCAAGTTACTGGCGCAGGGTCTGAGCGAGTTCAAGAGCTTCTCTATCGATATGAGTCGGGTGGAAACGAATATCATCGTCCTGCAGTTGACCACTCCGGAGAACTCCGATGTTATCTGCGCGAAGATGAAGGAAGTGGATGTGCTGGGGATACCGTTCGGGCCGCGGAAGATCCGTTTCGTGACGCATTTGGATGTATCGAGGGAGGATTGTGTAGAGGCGTTGGAGCGGTTGAAGAGGGTGGTGAACTGAAGTAGCGCGAGATTTAAGTCGCGTCAGGTCACACCATCGCGCTTTCGACGTTCTTTCGCACATTATTGTCGCTTCGGCTCCGGCCACAATCTTCAGAAGACCCGTGGCGATGGCAAGACCTGACGCAACGTCTAAATGCAGTTAGTTGTCCATATGCAAAATCACAAGAATTGCTTTACCATACTTGGAACTTCGGCAGGCATTCCGATGGCGAGCCGAGCCACAACCTCCCATGTTCTGCAAGTCGGGGAGAGCCTGACAGTCATTGATTGCGGCGGGTCATTCAGTCAGCGGTTTTTGCAGGAAGGGTTTGACCCGCTCAAGATAGGCAGAGTAATAATCACGCATACACATCCGGATCATGTGGCGGAACTGCCGATGCTGATTCAGATGCTGAAACTGCTCAAGCGGACCGAGCCGGTTCATTTTTTTCTGCCGGAGGAGTTTGTCGAGCCGTTTCTGGGCTATCTTCCGTCGATGTATCTTTTCAGAGAGAATTTCCCGTTTGAGATGAAGGTGACAGGATACCGGGAGGGGATGCTGGTAGAGGGAGATCTCCCTATTCGGGTAATCGCCAATACGCACCTGGCGAAGTACGTAGACGAAGGGAAGGCCAAGGGATTGGCCAACCGCGGACAGGCATTTTCATTGGATATTCGTGTGGGGAAGAAATCGCTGTTTCATTCGGGGGATGTAGGGAGTTACGCTGATGTGCGACCGTATCTCGACAATCACGATTACGTGGTGATCGAGTCGGCGCATCTCTGTCTCGATGACCTGTGCAAGGATGCTCCATCGTTGCGAGTCGGGCAGTTTGTTGTCTCGCACGTGGTCTCGGAGAAGGCGGTGGAGCAGATAGAGCGGAAGGCGAAGGAGGCGGGGGTGAATAATCTGATGGTGGCGAAGGATGGGGAGCGGTTAGGCCTTTAAGAAGCGTCACCCTTCGACCCTGAATCAAGTTCAGGGCAAGCTTCGCTCAGGGTGACGCTTCATCAAATCGCTAATCCCCAAGTTCACTCTCTGACCGGGGGTCGTCGAGGAACTTGGGCTACAAGAAACTGCTATTCTTTGATATGCTCGGCGAGATAATTCTGAATCCCCATCTGCATGATCTGGTCGTTCTGGGCCTCGAGCCAGTCAAGATGAGCTTCTTCATCCTTGAGAATTGATTCAAGCAGTTCGCGGGTGCCGTTGTCGCCTGAATCCTGCGCAAGTTTGACTGCCTTGTTGTAGCCTTTGACCGCGCCGGACTCCGCTTTCAGGTCGTTGGCTATCTGTTTCTGGACATCGGCGCCGATCGTGATCTTTCCATAGGTGGAAACATCGGGCGTCCCCTCGAGGAAGAGGATGCGGGCGATCAGTTTTTCGGCATGTTTCATTTCGTCGATGGCGCGTTTTTCCATCGCTTTGTGAAGCCGTTCATATCCCCAGTTGTCGCACATTTCGGAGTGCACCATGTACTGGTTCACGGCGGTCAGTTCATCCGACAGCATCTCGTTGAGCATGCTGATGATCTTGTCGTTACCTTTCATATAAACCTCCTTACACTTTCCCAAACATAAACAGGGCTACCGCGAACGGCAGCCCTGTTGCAGAATCACGATGTCTTCATAGCTGTCAGAACCCGCCGCCGGAGGCTTTGCGCACTCTGGTGCGCAATGCCCGGGCGTATTCACGGTTCAGTTTCGCGATATTGTCGACCGAGATGTTCTTCGGGCAGACAGCTTCGCACTCATAGTGGTTGGTGCAGGCGCCGAACTGCTCGGAGTCCATCTGGGCGAGCATCGCGGTGACGCGTCGCTCCCGTTCGACCTGGCCTTGTGGCAGGTAGGCCAGATGGGAGACCTTGGCCGAGACAAACAGCATCGCCGATGCGTTGGGACAGGCCGCCACGCAGGCGCCGCAACCGATACAGGCGGCAGCATCCATGGCGCGTTCGGCATTGTCTTTCGGGATCGGTAACGCGTTGCCATCGGGAGTTCCGCCGGTGTTGACGGAGACAAATCCGCCGGCCGCGATGATGCGGTCGAGAGCGCTGCGGTCGACGACCAGATCTTTGATGATCGGGAAAGCGCGCGAGCGCCAGGGTTCGATATAAACATGGTCGCCATCTTTGAAGTGGCGCATATGCAATTGGCAGACGGTGGTGCCGGGTTGCGGACCATGAGCGACGCCATTGATGACCATCGAACACATACCGCAGATACCCTCGCGGCAGTCATGATCGAAGTGGATCGGGTCATGACCTTTGACGGTCAGATCCTCGTTGACCACATCGAGCATTTCAAGGAAGGACATCTCGGCGCTGACATTGGGCGCGTCGTAGATCTCCATCTTGCCTTTATCGTCGCGGTTTTTTTGCCGCCAGACATGCAGGGTCAGTTTCATTACTTATAGCTCCTTGTCTGGAGGTGGACAGTTTCGAAGGTGAGAGATTCCTTGACGAAGTTCGGCTTTTTGCCGTCGCCGGCGAATTCCCAGCAGGAGACATGGGCGTAGTCGGCATCGTTGCGTTCGGCTTCACCTTCGGGCGTCTGATGTTCCGTGCGGAAGTGCCCGCCGCAGGATTCGTCGCGGTCGAGCGCATCGGTGCACATCAGTTCGGCGAATTCAAGGAAGTCGGCCACTCGTCCGGCCTTTTCGAGGGACATGTTGTATTCCTCGTTGACGCCGAGAACGGTGACATTCTTCCAGAACTCTTCGCGAATTTCGGGGATCCGTTGAAGGGCTTTTTTGAGGCCGGCCTCATTGCGGGCCATGCCGCAGTATTCCCACATGAGGAGTCCAAGCTCACGATGGAAGGAGTCGACCGTCCGTTTGCCTTTCACCGAGAGCAGTCTCCTGGTGCGGGCGTTGACTTCTTCTTCGACCTTCTTGAAAGCGGGATTGTCCGTCGTCACCTTAGTTTTGGCCGAAGTGGCAAGGTAATCACCGATAGTGTATGGAAGGACAAAGTAGCCATCGGCCAGGCCCTGCATGAGAGCCGACGCGCCGAGGCGGTTGGCGCCGTGGTCGGAGAAGTTAGCTTCGCCAATGACGTGCAGGCCGGGGATGTTGCTCATCAAATTGTAATCGACCCAGAGGCCGCCCATGGTGTAGTGCGGGGCCGGGTAGATATGCATCGGCGTTTCGTACGGATTATCCGCGGTGATCTTCTCGTACATTTCGAAGAGGTTGCCGTAGCGTTCTTCGATCTTGGCTTTACCGAGTCGACGGATCGAGTCGGAGAAGTCGAGATAGACGCCGAGTCCAGTGTCACCGATGCCGCGACCCTCATCGCAGACTTCCTTTGCGGCGCGAGAGGAAACATCGCGCGGGGCGAGGTTGCCGTAGGACGGGTACTTTCTTTCCAGATAGTAATCGCGTTCAGCTTCAGGTATTTGGTTCGGGTCGCGCTGGTCGCCCTTAGCTTTGGGGACCCAGACGCGGCCATCGTTGCGAAGCGACTCTGACATGAGTGTCAGTTTGGATTGATATTCGCCATGAACCGGAATGCAAGTCGGGTGAATCTGCGTATAGCAGGGGTTCGCAAAGAGAGCGCCACGCTTGTAGGCGCGGTAGTTTGCTGTGACGTTGCATCCTTTCGCGTTGGTCGAAAGGAAGAAGACGTTGGCATAACCGCCGGTGCCGAGCACGACGGCATCGGCAGCATGGGAGCTGACTTTGCCGGTGACGAGATCACGGACGACTATCCCTTTGGCGTGGCCATCGACCACGACCAGGTCAAGCATTTCGGAGCGGTTGTGCATCTGCACAGCACCAAGGCCGATCTGCCGAGCGAGCGCCTGATAGGCGCCAAGCAGGAGTTGCTGGCCTGTTTGACCGCGCGCATAGAACGTACGAGAGACAAGCGCGCCGCCGAAGGAGCGATTGGCGAGGAGACCGCCATATTCACGGGCGAACGGTACGCCCTGCGCCACGCACTGGTCAATGATATTGCCGGAGATCTGCGCGAGGCGATAGACGTTGGCTTCACGGGCGCGGAAGTCGCCGCCTTTGATGGTATCATAGAAGAGGCGGTAGATAGAGTCGCCATCGTTCTGGTAATTCTTGGAAGCGTTGATACCGCCCTGCGCGGCGATGGAGTGCGCGCGGCGTGGTGAATCCTGGAAGCAGAAGCACTTTACCTGGTAGCCGAGTTCGGCGAGGGAGGCCGCGGCCGAGGCTCCGGCGAGTCCGCTACCAACGACGATGATCGAATATTTCCGTTTGTTGGCCGGGTTGACCAGCTTCAGTTCGGTGATATGTTTGTCCCACTTTTCAGCAAGGGGACCAGAGGGGATCTTAGCGTTGAGTTGCATGTTAGTGTCCTCCTCCCGGCAGGCAGACCCATCCGGCCAAAACAGCGACCGGGATCGACGCATAGCCGAGGAAGATGAGAATGGAAATGAGCGCGGCGCACCGTTCCAGTTTAGGGTTGTTGTCGCTGTTGTTGAGGCCAAGCGACTGGAACATGCTGTAGAATCCGTGGCTCAGGTGATAACAGAGCAGGCCGACCGCGATGATATAGAAAACAGCGAGCGGCACCTGCTGGAAGCCGAGGATGACCATAGTGTAGACATCGTAGCGGCCTTCAGCATCCATCAGATTCGCGAAGCGGGCATCGGTAGTCCGCGCCGTGAAGTGCAGAACATGATATATAAAGAAGGCGAGGACCATCAGACCGGTCAGCCACATGGTGCGACCGGAGAGTTTGGACTTTTGTGGTTTCTGCTTGGCATAATTGACGGGACGGGCCGCCATGTTTTCCAGTTTAAGCTGGAGGCCAAGCCAGATATGCACGATAAACGCGGCAAGCAACACAGCGCGGATAACCCAGAGAAGCGGTCCGAGACTATGTAATGCTTCGGCGTATGTGTTGATCTGATCCTGTCCGGCGAAGAGTTGCAGGTTACCCAGCATGTGACCGATGATATATCCAAAGGAGATGAATCCGGTCACTGCTACCAGGAACTTCTTGCCGACTGACGATGAAACAAGCACGAGGGGGAAAGATCGTGCTTTGCTGACAGCAGTAGTGCTCATAGACATCCTTTCGTATTCGTCGCGGGAAAATAGAGATTACGACCCGCATAGTCAAACAAAAAGGCTCGATAAGTGCTTGTGGATTATCCGAGTACACGTTTACCCGGGAAATGTCACGGCGGGAAACCGCATTGAGGCCCGTGCCAGTTTATCAGAACATCACAACGATTTTCAATCGTCGGCGTGTTTTCGTGGTATAAGGCGGAGTGAGCCAGTTGAGGCAACTTATTGAATGCTGAGAGATTAAGGTGCGTATCGCGGGTAGATAAAGTATTTGACAGGGTCGGTAATTGGATGTTAGTATAGCAATTCACTACTTAAGAGTATACGAAGCAGATAACACGTTACTACTGGAACGGGAGAAGAGATGTTTACTAAACGAATCGCGGTGATGACGGCGCTTGCGCTGATGCTGGCCGCAGGGATGGTGTATTCGGCGGATGTTTCCATGAAGATCTCTGGACCGGGACGCGTTGATGATACGACGATCAAGGCTGGCCAGAAGGTCACGTTTGATGTGTATATCACCAACGAGATCGACCGGCAGGGACTTTCAGTAGGATTCAAGTTCTTCTCCCCGGATTCATCGATCAAAGAGATCAAGCATCCGGCGGACAGCGGCAAGGGAATGGAGAACACGGCCGGTGATGCCAAAGCGTATGGTCCGTATGAAGGACACACGACGTTTGACATCATGAACGCGTTTGTGACGGACAACTGGGATGGTCAACTTCCGGATGTCGCGGGCTTCATGGCGCACATCATGAAGAAAGTGTACAAGGCGCACGAGACGACAAAGGCGTATTCGATCGATCTCGTCGTACCGACGCCGGGGACGTTGGCGGTTGATTCGTCATTCTTCGGCGCGGGCGGTGTCTGGATGATGGTGACCGATCCGCAGATGGAGCCGCACCAGCCAGCCTGGAAAGGCCCGTACACCTTCAAGGTGGTTAAGTAAGACCGGTTCAAAGGAATAAGACCCCGCTTGACGGCGGGGTTTTTTATGGCATGAAGAAATATCTCCTCGCCCTCTGTTTGGTCGCGGCCGGGTCCGTTTTCGCGGAGCCGCCCGAAATCGATATCATCGCGGCCGATTCGATGGTCAGTGACACCGCGCGCGTGATAATTCGGATAGAGAGAGTTGAGGAGAAACTGGGGAGGTTTGTCGACACGATCGATGTCTCTCTGCAGTCGACCGGGCATATGGCGGCGGGGTTTGATTTCAAGATAGCGACATCTAATGAATATCTGACGATCCTCGAAGTACTGCGCGGCGAGATCTACGACTCCTGCCAGTGGGACTATTTCAGCGCGAAGCCACTGGATAGATCTACCAAGCCCGGATATCCGCCAATTCTGTGGCAGGTGGTGGGGATGGCCGAGGGGATCAGCAATCAAGAGCCGGCGCGATGTTTCGGATTAGAGCGCCAGGCGTCACTGGTGAGGCTGGTGGTCTCGAGTGAGCATCTGGTCGATCTCGTAGATACTACGACCGCGATCTATTTCTTGTGGGAAGACTGCACGGATAATGTCGTCTCCAGCGCGACAGGAGAACGGCTGTATCTTTCAACCAATGTGCTGGATTATTTCCCGATTCAGAATTACGCGGATCCGGCGACCTTCCCGACGCGGCGTGGCGCGCCCAAGCAATGTCAGAAGCAGGGGTCACAGAATCCGGCGCAACGTCGAGTAGAGTTTCATAATGGGGGGATTCGATTCGCGATACCGGAGATACCATCGCAAGGTGACGTGATATCACCGGCCTCAACGGAATCCCAAAAGGCATCAGAACCGGAATCGACAAAGGTCGAGTAATTCGGTTCGATTTGGCTTTGGGCCTCAATCGGTTCTCGTAACGTATTCTCCCGCAATAGCATAGCGTAGTCCAATTCCTGTTGACTTAAACCGCAAATCGAGTAGATTGTCGGAGTTTGTGATTGTTGGCACAAGCGTGCTTCGGCGCGCTTCGCAGAAGAAAGGTTGCAGGCATGAGATTGTATGAGTTTGAGGGGAAGGAACTGTTTCGCAAGTTCAAGATCCCGCTCTCTGATAGCCGACTCGCTCGGCACCCCAACGAAGTCGCCGCTGCCGCGGAGCAGCTCGGCGGCCCAGTTGTAATCAAATCACAGGTTCTGATCGGTGGTCGCGGCAAAGCCGGCGGCATCAAACTGGCCGAAACACCCGCGCAGGCGGAAAAGATCGCGGCTGATCTCCTGAAATTGACCATCAAAGGGTATCCGGTTGAGATGCTGTTGGTCGAGCCGAAACTTGATATCAAACGAGAGTTTTATATCGGTGTGACTATCGACCGCGCCAACTACAAGCTGGTCGTGATCGCATCGGGCGAGGGTGGGGTCGATATCGAAGAGGTCGCGGCGAAACATCCGGAAAAGATCTTCAAGAGATCACTTTCCGTCGAACAGCCGTTCTATGGATTCGAAGCACTGGAGATGGCGAAGCAGATCGGGATGCCATCGGAACTGCTTCGTCCGGCGGCGGATATCATTGTCAATCTCTACCGCATGTTCAAAGCGTACGACGCGAAGTTGGTTGAGATCAACCCGCTGGTGCTGACTGGCGATGGGAAGCTGATCGCCGCCGATGCCCGCGTCTCTTTGGATGATGACGCGGTGTTCCGTCATGCCGACCTCAAGACAATGGGAATCGAAAAACGGCATGAAGAGGGAGAGATGACCGAGCGCGAGCAAAAGGCGCAGGCGCAGGGGATACCGTATCTCGATCTCGAAGGTGATATTGGCATGTTCCCTGGCGGGGCGGGGTTCGGCATCATGGGGAACGACTTTATTCAATATTACGGCGGCAAGCCGGCCAATTTCATGGATTCCGGCGGCGGCCCGACCCCGGAACGCATCGCGCAGATGCTGGTGCTCCTCGACGAAAATCCGAATGTGAAAGCGATCTTTGGCGCGCGCTTTGGCGGAATCTCCCGGTGCGATGATTTCGCCAAGGGTGTTGTGATGTTCCTCAAGAATCACGGGCTGTCCAAGCCGATCGTGATGCGGATGACCGGGAATATGTGGGAGGAGGGGGTGCGGATATTCGAGGAAGCGAAGAAAGAGAATCCCGCGCTGTTCAAACATGTCGAGTTCCACGGGATCGAGACGGAGATCGAGGAGATCTCCAAGCGGGCGGTGGAATTGGCGCGCGAAGTTGCCGGGAAGGAGAAATAAGTCATGGCGATATTAGTCGATAAAAATAGCCGCGTGATGGTGCAGGGGATGACCGGCGGCGCAGGGAAATTCCATGCCGAGCGGATGCTGGCATACGGCACGCAGATAGTTGGCGGTACCTCGCCGGGCAAAGGCGGCGCAACCGTCGCCGGGAAACCTGTATTTGATACAGTCGCCGAATGCGTCAAGCAGACCGGGGCCGATGTCTCGGTGATATTCCTTCCTGCGCCGGCAGTGAAAGAGGCGGCAATCGAAGCGATACGCGCCGGGATCAAGTTCCTGGTGGTCATTCCGGAACATATCCCGATTCACGATATGCTGTATGTTCGCGAAGAAGCAGTTCGCGCCAAAGCGACGGTTATCGGCGGGAATACGGCCGGGGTTATCACGCCGGGCGAAGCGAATCTTGGGATCATGCCGGATATCGCGTTCCAGCCGGGACGGGTCGGGACAGTCTCACGCTCCGGCTCAATCACCTATTATGTCGCCGACACGCTGACACGGACTGGTTACGGCCAGACGACGTGTGTTGGTTTGGGTGGCGATCCAGTGCTCGGGTCGACATTTGATGAGATTCTCTGGAAGTTCGAAGAGGACCCGAAGACCAAGGCGGTGGTGATGTGCGGCGAGATCGGCGGCGTCTATGAAGAGCGCGCGACGATGATCATTCCGAAAATGAAAAAGCCGGTGCTGGTGATGATAGGTGGCGTGTTTGCGCCTCCCGGAAAGCGGATGGGGCATGCGGGGGCGATCGTCGAGGGGACGATGGGGACGGCGAAAGAGAAGCTGGAGCAGTTGGCGAAATCGGGCGCGCACGCGTGCAAGACATTCAGAGATATTCCGGAGACGCTGAAAAAGCTGGGGGTGTAGGGGGGGCTTCTGTCTGGAGTCAGGTTGTCAGCGTAAGATACCAGTTGCCCTTAGGGTGCCGAGTAAGAATCCTGCTGGCATCAGTTCGATCGGGAGGATATGAAATGAGATACAACACGTTCCTTTTCAGCTCGACTCTATTTTGTGTTTTTCTCCTATGTGGGGCGGCTGCTTGTGAAGAAGAGACCGATCGAATGACTTTCTTTATTCGACCCATTGGAATTGAATGGACAGAAAAGGTCACACTATCCGGGGACTGGCTACAGAGTGGTGAATTGCATATTGAGATGGACACGCAATCGATTTGCTTTTCTGATTATCAAGGGCTAGAAGGCTTGAGAACCTATTATGAACAGTTCCTCGAACTCAGATTTGACCAGCGTTGTGGGACAGGATGCGATATTCATGGATATGCTTTAATCTGTGTTCTGGACGGGAGACTTCAATCTGCGGTTCCGAGCGACGCAATGATCAGT
>JAYRFH010000313.1:0-2625 GCA_041908405.1 Candidatus Zixiibacteriota bacterium | reverse complement strand
TTGTGCTCGATCGTCTGTACCAGGTCGCCGGACAGCGTGTAGATGCGGATTGTGCACTTGTCCGGGACATTCTGGAACTCGATGATCGACTCCCCTTCGCCCGTCTCGATGCGCGATGAGTATTGCGCGAAGTATGGATCCGGGACCACTTTGATCTTCTTCAGATCGACCGTCGCCTGTGCGCGATCGATCCCGTCGACCTTGAAAGCAAAAACATCGTCAGGACTGTTCAACGGCGCCCCTTCGATGGTGAAGACATCACCAACCGCCGGAGCATACGACGCTTCGTCCCAGTCGAACATCCAGCTATAATAGAACGGGAAGGCTTCCCCGGTCAGATCGCCGCCTTCGGTATACGGATAATTGACGATCGTCAGAAGGTCATACGGCTGATACGCGCCGTCATCATCATTGTCGTAGATCGCCAGCGAGACACGCTCGTTGGTCGCGGTATTCCAGACCTCAAACGGGATATCGTAGCGGCGCGGGTCGCCATCCCAGTATTCGATAACTGAAGGCGCTTCAGTGGTATTGCCTGTGTAACGAACCTCATACGTCGAACGGAAATGCTGTCCGCCGTAAGCATTGGCCGGATTCCCCGTAAAGTTCGGGATCGACGGTCCGTAAAATGTGTGGATCGCCAGCGATGTGTCGCTTCCCGAGAAAGTCGTCTGACCGATCGCTTCCGGCTCCCGGTCACCATCTCGCACGACTACACGAAGTCCGTCGGCGATGTCGTACAGACCGGGATCTCCTTCGACCTTGGTCTGACTCGCCAGCACGGTGTCGCCGGTCGTGACATTGATCAGATGCCAGTAGGTCCGTCGCGGAGTATCTTCAAAAACCACTTTGTAGTCCGAACCTTTAAGCGAATCCCGATTGAACAGAAGCGGATAAACCGATCCGGCCGATGGTTCATCGGTGCCGGTGTACGTCCGTTTGACTGTCGCAGCCGCCTGATAGTAGCCGGCTGGGTCTTTCGACGGAACGACCTTGATCACGTTGGTCGCGACATCGGGCGAACCGAAGCCGTTCTGCAGAACATCAACCGGCACGGTTGAATCTCCGAGATCGAACGCGCTCAGACAGTACCAATACTCGATCCCGTTATAGAGACCAGTATCAACAAAGCTATGCGGGATCGGATCGCCGGCTTCTTCGACACGATAGGTCGCCAGCGCGCGATAGTCGGTGGTCAGACAGCTATTCCCCGTGGAGTAGATCGTCTGGCCCCAGGATTTTCCCTGGTTATCGCTTCGGTATAATTTGTAGCCGCTGAAGTCCTGCTCGCCCGACAATGGGTCGATAGAAACTTCCGCGGTATCATTCCATGAGAGATAAACTTTGCGGTCACCGGCGCGAACCTCGACGGTCGGCGCAACCGGCGGTTGCGGTCCGACGAAATGCTTGTCATACAGCGCCTGGGCACGGTCGGAGTTGGCGCGAAGCGCCTCTTCATCCTGTCCGGCAACCAGCGCGTAGACCACGCGAACGGTCTTGCCCGCGGTCAGGTCGATCCCGCGCGTACACTGGATATAATACTGATCGGTCGGCGGTAGCGGCTCATCAAAGAGAGGCGCATTCATCAATTCAAAACGAGCGATATCGTCGATCGGGAAGTCGGTCGGAACCTGTTCCCATTCACCCGTTCGCAGCGCAGTCATGCCGATACCGTCGGGGGTTTCTAAAAGTTTGGTCCCCATCATGCCGGTCGTGACGGTTGGTCCCCAGCCCGGATCGAAGCCATCCATGTCGTAGGTCCAGGCAAGGTTTGCGGCGGTATCGTATTCAACGACATCGCCAAGCCGGCCGTTCTCTCCGGTTCCATCGGGGCCACCGATATCAAAGTCGGCATACAGACCAAACGTGAAATTGCTGTAGTCCTGGTTGGAGGTGTTGGTGATCTCAAGGATCACAAAACTGATATCTTCATTGTAGCAGTAGTTCCACTGCAACATGGTATGCGTAACCTGGATCCCCATCAGCGAGGTTCCGCCGGCGGCGTCATCAAAAATGTAATGTGACTGCTGGAGGGCCAGCGGGCCGCCTTCATAAAAGGTCGAGTCGATCGGATTGAAATTCTCGGCGTAGGTATACGTCTCGGTCAACGGATCGTAGACCCGCCAGCCGAACGCCGGATTCCCTTTACCAAGACCGACGGTGTCAGTCGGGTCGTAGTTATAGTACCTGGAACTGTCTGTCGACAGAAGGATGCGATACTCTTCATTTCCCGAAGCGATCATCTGCACGGCCTGGAATTCGTCCCACGTGTTGGCGACCAGGGTATCACCGTTCGGAGCGATTCCGCCCATCCAGTATTTGATCTCCGCCAGATAATTATGGCCCGAATTACGCGGCCACTCACCGGACGGCAAATTGTACTGTCTGTATCCGCCTACATAACCGGCATTGTCGATGGTGGTGACAATGTTACCCATACTATGCAGGATCTGGTCGATCGTCGCGGGAGCCGGCGACAACGCGATATCCGGTGATTTCGAATCTCTCGGCAGACTGCGTACCGCAGTCGGCGCGATCGCACTCACGGTTGTGATGAGGGCGAGCACCAGAACTGCCGTCAACAGGAGCGCCTGTCTGTACTTTGCATGCTCTTTCATTTCATAC
>JAYRFH010000312.1:0-19026 GCA_041908405.1 Candidatus Zixiibacteriota bacterium | reverse complement strand
GCCATGATCAGTGTCGCCAGGCGCGGCCCGATCATCACCAGCGACTTGAAACCACAGCCATCGCCAAAGACCAGTCCAATAAACCCGGAGAGTCCCAGCCAGAAAACCTGTTGGCTGTTGACCTCGGTCGGGATCGGTGAGCCTGTGGTGATCGTGAGAATTGTCGCGTAGATGAGGATCGCGAAAATGAGTCGGATCTTGTTGACCTGGAATGACCCGATGATCTTCCCCGCCTCCGTAAAAAAGACCGCGGTAAATGACCAGCAAACTGCTGTGGTCAGCGCGGCTAATTCACCCAGGTAAAACAACGGTCATCCCTTTTTGAAAAAGTCCGGGCAAGATATACCGCTTTTTGGCTCGAGGCAAATCCCGACAGAAAATATCTGCACAGCACTTCAACCCCCGCCGTCCTCTTGCATAGAAGCAGACACTTGCAGATGACTGTGCAATTTTCTTGCATCGGGCAAGGTCTTGCGCTATAATTAGTTGTCACCGGCTCGGCATCCCCGTCGCCCGGCACACCATTTGTACAAGCCACTGGGTGGAGGTATTACCCGTGCGTTTTCGTGGCTGGTTCATCGGTATTCTTTTCTCAGTGATGGCGGTCTCTCTCTCTGCCACCGCTATCTATGATTCTCCCCCTGCGTCCGTGCAAGGCATTATCCGCGATGATTCCAACCAACCGATCATCGGTGCCTCGATCGTTCTTTATTCCGATACCCGCCCGATAGGCGGCGCGGCCTCAGACGAGAACGGTCGATTCAAGATTTCGCTTACTTCCATGTCCGGTGATCTCGAACTTCGCGTCTCATCCATCGGTTTCGAAGAGCATCGTCAGTCATTAAATGCATCAGATATCGGGCGCTCTCTCAGCATCACCTGCAAACCGAGCGCGGTCGAACTCTCAGCTATCACCGTTCACCCCGCGCCGGAACCATCGCTGATGCGACTCTCTATCCCGGCGAAAAAGATCATCTCGCTGTCTTCGCGTTCGCTGGTCGTCACCAACCCGACCGCCGCGCTGCAATATCCGCAGATCGCCAGGATCGGTTCGGCGCACTCGACCCAGATACGCATCAACGGCACCAGCCCGATCTTCCACCTCAACGGCATTTCGATCGGCTCCGACCCGAATCACTTCGGCATGTTCTCGGTCGTCCCGGCGACCATCGTCGAGCAGATAGATTTCCGCCCGCAGGGGACCGATGCTTCTTTCGGCCTCCCCTCTATCATCGATTTCAAAACGATCTCGGCGTTCGAGGATCGCTCTTCGTCCGAGATAAACTTCTCGACCATGGAACTGACCGGCACGATCCGCAAAAGTTCCGAGTCGAAATATCTAATCGGCGCCGCGCGCAAATCTATCCTCGACCATATCGTGAATAGCTTTGATGTCAGCAGCCAGCAAGCGACCATCCCGCCCACCAGTTTCTCTGATATATTCCTCTCGACCGGGATGAAAGTCAGCTCGCACTGGCAGCTCGGCCTCGACCAGTACCATGTCCGCGACTACTTGGCCTTCAACACCGCGAGTACATCGGAGACCGAAAACGCGGTGCAGACCTATCAGCGCGCGAATGAAAGTTACGTCGGCTTCAAGATGAACGGCATCTACGGCCCCGCGCTGTTCACGTCGACCCTGGCGGTTCGTTCCGGCAAGCGAAGCTACCAGGCTGATCCCGACGCAGAGAAAACCAATCACTCCGTCACGGTCGACCTGAGCGAGAAAGTTACCACGTATCTGGGCAATCTCTCCGCGGAACTTGATCTTCACTCCTGGCAGCTGCGCGCGGGTGGACAGATCGAATCCGCGCCGAACCGCGCCATGTCATTAAGTCAGAATAACTGGAATCTACTCCCGCCATTTAATACAAGCGACAATCCGTTTATCTATCAGGTCGCGTTCAACCGTCTTTACGGTTCAGCCGAGCGGACTATCGACCAGCGCTCAACTGCGGCGTACTTTTCGCTCGGACGGACCCTCGGCCCGCTTTCACTCACCGGTGGCGTAAGAAATCAAACCTTCGCTCATCTTGCCGACAACGCTCTGGTCGGACGTTTCTCCGCGACTCTCACCACCGGCGAACGGAGCAACCTGACCCTCTTCTATGGCGGCTTCGCCGAGGATCCGGTCACCACCATTCTCGAACCATATCAAGTGATCATCCGCAGCTACGCCTCAGAACTGAAGCCGGTCTCGACCCGGCTGCTTGCGGCGGATTACACTCTCGGCCCGGCGAAATTGAGTCTTTTCAAGAAGTCGATTACCGATTTGCCTGAAATATCCCCCGATTTCGACCAGCCGTACATCGGCCCGGGCGTGATGAATCCGGATTTCCTCGCTATGCGCTCCAACGGCCGCCTCGATTTTGAGGGTGGTTCGCTTTCGCTGGATATACCGAAGTTCCTCTCCCCAAAACTTAGCTTCTATGGCTCCTACGCCTACACCAACGCGACCCGCACCGAGCATGGCGTGTCGTTCCCGTATGAGGCCAACGCGACGCACCGGATGCAGACGCAGTTTGAATATGCATTAAGCAAGAAAGTGAGACTGGGGTCTGAGCTGTTCGTCCGGAGCGGCTACCACTTCTCCCCGACACGGCAGGTGATGTATTATTCCGAGAATTCGATCTACAACGAAGAGTACTATACCACCATGCTCGGAAAAGAGAACTCACGCACTTTCCCGACCAACGCCGCGCTGAACCTCTACGCCAACTTCTCGCTGGGGAATGTCACGCTCAACCTGGCGATCACCAACGCGACCAACCGGTATAACCCGATCATCAAATCCCCGTCGGGATATGTCTACGATGCCGGCATCCTCCCGTCTATCGGCCTCCGCTGGCAGTTGTGAGCCAAGCGGCCCGTCTCACGGACAGGCCGGCAATGATCCACCTTGTATCAGGTAGTTTATCAGCAAACTCAGATCAGAGATGTCGATTGAGCCGACACCATTGACATTCGCCTCCTCCGTGCATTTCAGCACTATCCCCGGTGACGTCATATACGACACCATCAGCGACAGATCCGAGATATCCACCCGCTGATCCAACTGCGACGTTACATTGCCGCGTGTGCCGGAACAGCAGACTCGTATCGGCTCGGCACAGGTGCAGGACGCGATCGCCGCGGTATCAAGATATGGCTGGCCGTGGATGAAATAGTTGCTGAATATCGCGGCATCCTCCCAGGATATCCGGCAATCTCCGTTGATATCGGCGTTCGTCGGGAGCGGTATCTCACTCGTGTCCCCGGCGATATACCGTATCAGTTCTGTCATATCGCCGACAGTCCAGGGAGCGCCATCCAGATCAATATCCCCGGCCAGAAGTATTGTCGTGCACTCTCTCAGAATGACCTGACTGTTGTCGACTCTGAAGGCGTTTGTGTCAAGTACCCCGACGGTATCAACGGTTATCCAGGTCGAATCGCAGGGCGGCAATGCCACTTGCTCCCAGGCCAGGCAAATGTTCCCCATCCACTGCAGACACTGATAGCAATTTGTATCCGAGATAATGGTCGTCGTTGCCACGATGTCGTTCCCGCTCTGATCGGCAAACGAAAACCGTTCGACAAAGTTGTGCTCAATCGACAGCTCGGCGGTATTTTCAAACAGCGTATCTGGGTTGCTCACCAACGTTACTGGTATCTTGGCCAGCAGGTTCCGGGCACTGTGCGGCGCGTACGCCGGCAACGCGGGCGGAGTGATGTCATTGCGCAACGCTGTCAACAGCAGGTCATATCCGTCTCCGCCGAGTGTACTTGACTGTACATACTCCCACCCGGATAGAAGTGTCCCCGTCGTATCGACACCCAGCCCCAGCATTACAAAATTCGGGCGATTCACCCGTATCCATACCTGAAAACCCGCGATCGAATCGACGGGATTCGTCAACCATATGCGCAGTTCGCCCGGATGTCCAGGCGCAACCCCGACCGTATCCAGGCTGAGAATGATCCGCTCTGTTGCGTTTGCAGATGACAATGAAAACGCGCTCAACAGGACAACTGACAAGAGTGCCAGTGCCCATCGGCTGATCCGACTGACATAGGATGTACTCATTCGCGACTCCTCAATGGTTCAAAAGCTGAGATCTAAGGCGCGATAGCAAGTACGAAATGCTGTTCCCCGACTAGAAAGTAAGTGTGTTGTGATGATGTACGATTACGGATTAAAGATGCGGTATAACTCCACGTTTGTCAAGACAATTCCCGGTGAGATGTGACCCACCGCCACCAGCCTTTGCATGCGATACTCCCAACTCAACACCACCTCACAACCGTTCCGGCGGGTCTTGCTTCGAAGCCCCCATGCACAATCATCCACTCTCTCCCGCGATATCCGCGCCTTGCTTCGAAGTGTGACCCGCCGCCGCCAGCCTGTGCATGCGATACTCCCAACTCAACATCACCTCACAACCGTTCCGGCGGGTCTTGCTTCGAAGCCCCCATGCACAATCATCCACTCTCTCCCGCGATATCCGCGCCTTACTTCGAAGTGTGACCCGCCGGATAAACCTACCCGATCCCACCACAAAAAAAACCGCCGGACCAATGGTCCGGCGATTCTGTGTCTCTTCTGCTCGAATCGGTTAGATTACCAAGAACGGTTGTAGCCACCGCCGCCGCCGCCACGACGTCCACCGCCGCCACGACCACCGCCGCCGCCAAACCCACGACTACCGCCACCGCCGCCGCCGGCGCGATTCTCGGTCCGAGGACGTGCCTCGTTCACCGTCAGCGCGCGACCGTTCAACTCGGTGCCGTTCAGACCATCGATCGCCGCCTGTGCCTGCTGGGCATTGGGCATTTCTACAAACCCAAAACCACGCGGCTGACCGGTGTCCCGGTCGGTCAGAATGTTAACTCGCGAAACTTCACCAAACCGCTCAAACGCGGCTCGCAGTTCTTCCTCCGCAGTCTTGTACGAGAGGTTGCCTACGTAGATATTCATTAGACTCTCCATCTCATTCCGCTTCATAGCGGAACTTCAGATTCAAGCGCACCATTGCGCAGACCGCCACCCGATCACCGTTCTTGTCAAGGATTTGAGCTTATGAGACACGCTTCCGAGAGAATCACTTGAGAAACAGCCAATTAGGGACGTTTAGTTGCCTTCACTGATAAGATGTCGGCAAACTCGACCTTCGTCAATACCTTTTTTTGCAATTTACTTTGGCGTGGAACAGGTTAGCTCTTTCATTCCCCCCATTTTCGCCCCCCAACCCCTCCCATTCGTGGATATCCCGGTCTCTCTCCCCAAATCGCCGGGAGCCCGCAGAAACGACATAATACACTACATAACAACACATTACGTCGACATGCAATCACCCACAAAAAAAGAGCCCACCGAAGTGGGCTCTCAAAGTGCGTCGCTGGCTTACCAGCCGCGGTTGTAACCGCCGCCACCGCCACGACGATCACGGCCACCACCGCCGCCGCCGCCACGATGACCGCCGCCACCGCCACCACGATTGTCGGTCTTCGGACGGGCTTCATTGACGGTCAACGTACGACCCATCATCTCCTGCCCATTCAAACCGTTCATCGCGGCCTGTGCCTCAGCCTGGTTCGGCATCTCAACGAAACCGAAACCGCGCGGCTGACCGGTATCACGGTCAGTCACGATATTGGCGCGCGACACTTCGCCGAACGCCTCGAAAGCGGCCCGAAGGTCGGCTTCCGACGCTGAGTGTGACAGGTTGCCTACGTAGATGTTCATTCTACTCTCCACTGCTTGCTTCTCTGTTTGCCGGTTTAATCCGGTCAAACTAACGGAGCTGTTGTTCGCGCATTATTGCGCCGTCGCCGGAAAGCTCTTGTCTGAGGATCATTCTTTCGAAGCAAAGCTAGAGAGAGAATCGCTGAGATAAGATTTCTCGGGACGTTATGTTCAGATATTATATCCTGTCCCCGGCCCCCAAGTCAACCATAATCATGTCCATTTTTTGGCCCAATTTATGGCCCACGGAACTCCTTTCTCAGTCTGCAGCCGTCTGCGCATTACGTCCAATCCCTTACCTCGCCGCACATTAGCGCGCAACCGCTGGGCCACCCTCATCCCCCTGCCTGCGGCACTATAGAGGGAAACCCGGACCCTTTTTGCTTGTTATTCCCTGTAGAAAGCAAAATATTGACTTTGACGGTCAATGTTGGACACAATATGAGCCATACCTACGAGATAGACACCGACCGCAAACTGATCTTCGTCACCTACGCCGGCAGGGTCTCCGGCGACGAGTGCGTCGATCTCATCAATCAGGTTCTTGCCGACCCCAAGTACCAACCCCGCATGAACTCCGTTTCGTATTTTACCGATGCTACCCTGACCTGGTCGCTGGCCGAACTCGACCGCTTTCGCGTTTTTGTCTCCAAGATCAAGTTGATGACCGGCCCCTCACGCTGGGCGGCTGTTTTCCCGAAAGGAAAAGATACATCCACCGCGCGCATGTTTATCGCCCTTCACAACGCGTTCGAGGATACCATCAAAGTGAAGTTGTTCGACAACGAGGAAGATGCTCTGAGTTGGGCGATGGAACCGTCCAAGGTCAATTCGACATCGACCTAGATCCCGGCTCCTGCCATCGCGGATTGGTCAGACTGGTCAGTACATGATCCTGCCACCGTCCGTTGATCTTGAGATACTCTTTCGCTTTCCCCTCAATAACAAACCCGAGCTTCTCCAACACCCGCGCGCTTTTGGCATTCTCCGGGATAAAGTTCGCCATGATCCGGTGAAGATTCCGCTCGCCGAACATATACTCGATCCCCAGCCTTAGCGCTTCGGTCATCAAACCCCGTCCCTCTTCGGCCTCATCGATCGCGTACCCGAGATACGCCGCCTGAAAGACACCCCGCACTATCTGATTGAAATTCACGACGCCGATCACGCGCGCTGGTTCATCTTTCCGGAACAACACCATCCGCGCCGAGGCATCAAGCTGAAACTCCCGATGAATTATCCGCACGGTCCGCTTCCAATACGCCGGAGTAAAACTTTCTTCGGATCGTATCGGGTCGGTCGCCCGATGAAACTCCCGGTTGCGCTTGAGGTATTCCGCTATCGATGCCGCATCGCGAGTGGTCGGCAATCGAAGTATCACCCGCTCCCCGACCAACAGCGGCTCCGGTATCTTCCTGAACTGTACGCTTTCCATATTCAACAAACTACTGCTCTCCCCTGTGCCGGTCAACGTTGTTGACCACACCGTTTCTCCACAACCACCGCACCAGCACCGTTCCGTCGGGTCTTGCTTCGAATCCCCCTACCACCCTTTCACCCACATCCACCGCTTTCTGCGCCCCGATTCGAAGTGTGACCCGGCGGTCCCCCCACTCAATCCTTGACTTCTCTATCCCCGTTTCTGTATATTACTCACCGGGAGACACCCAACGCATGAACCGACAACTCGCCGCCGCATCCACTATCGCGCTGCTCATCATATTAGTCTCCGCCTGCTCCGCCCCGGTCGCCCGTCATGATTCGACTGTGCGAGCGCAGGTGACAGAGCAACCCGATGATGCTCATTTCCTTTTCCTGCTCGAGTCCACTCTGCTCGAAAATGGCTTCACGATCCACGAGCGCGCGCTCGACACCGCCGGATATCGCTATATCGTCACCTGGACCATCCCCTCCGCAAGCCAGCAATTCTGGCAGCGCCAATATAAGATGCGCTTCAACGGCGAGGTGGTCGCCTCCCGCGCGACCGATAGCTGGCTGGTCGAAGGCCGCTTCGGCACTTTCGATGACCAGCACACCGCCTCGATCACCCAAGATTTCCAGACCTACGTGGTCGACAAGGTCTCGGCACAACTGATGGAGAACCGCTGAGATGAAAACACTATTGCTCGTATTCCTCGCGCTCAGCTTGTTCGCATCGACCGCCAATGCACAGATCGATCCGGACCGCTTCACCAAGTTTCTCGATAAACAGCCGTACAAAATCTACTTTTGGTTCGACAGCCTCGGCGGCAATCCGTACGATCTGACTTGCCCGAAACATTTCCAGCCGATCCGTCTGGTACCGCAATCACCCGGGATTTCGACCGACACCGCTTTTGTGGTGCAATCCAATCTCCAGTCGAAGGCGCAAGTGCTCTACTATTTTGTTCCGAGCCAGCAAGATCAGCAGAGCGACCTGATCCTCCCCGCACAGACCATGCGAACATTCTCCACCGAGAAGCCATACGCCCCGAGCCGAAACGATGCTCTCATACTCCAGCAGTACATCGATACGACGTCCACCGATGTCGCCCGTTACAATCAGTTGCTGGAGAAAGCGCGACGCACCAAAGCGAATTCGATCGACTATATGTCAGTCGGGCTGTTTTTCCTCACCTCTGTAGGTCTCTTCGCGAATACCGACTTCAACGGAGAGATCAGTGGTGGAACTGCCGCGTTTGGCGGTATAGTAATGGCAGGAGGAGTGTGGGCGTTTATCAACACTCTGTCCAAGACCAGCCGCTATGACAACATCATGAAGGAAGTCCGCCAACTCGAACTCTCGCTTAACCTCAAGTTCTAACCAAAAAAAGGCGGCCGATCAACTCAGCCGCCCTTTGTCAGTTATCTTCGTCAAATGTGTGTCATTGATCAAATGGACTTTGGTCCTGCATTGTATCCTTACGGTCGCCCTTCGGATGATCAGTTGACCCACTTGGTTCACAGATTTCTGTGGGCCGGTCTTCGAGCAATGCGGCAAGCGCAGATAGATCTCCAAGCTCCAGAAGACCATTATTATTCAAATCAGCTGCCGTCGGACGAGGTGGTATTGGGCCGTAGCCAAAATAGTATGCGATCATGTACGTCAAATCATCAAAGGCTGTAATACCATCATCGTTCGCGTCCCCGCACACTAAGGGAGGAGCATCCCACTCTATGATTGCCCAGAGTTGGTGAATACTTCCTACGTACACCGTGTCCTGGGGCACGTCATTCCACTTGCCCAGTCGCCGCATATTCTCATCGACCTTTTTTGCGTACTCCCACCCCCACACGCAGGTTGCGTTGCCGTCCCCATTAGGTTCGCCGGAATCCCAATTGGTAAATGTAACTGGTTCACCTGTGATCCACCTGAACTGACCGGCCGTTTTCAGGAAACCCAAATAATACTCGTCGAGGATGCCGTCAGAGTGGACTCCGCGAATGATCGAGTCAACGATAAACTGGTTTTCTTTTGTGTTCGCAATGGTCGCCAAATGACCCGACTGTCCGTTTAACTCTGTCACCTGCGCGATCGCATTCTGATTAGCCCATGGCCTCTTGCGGGCTATCACACCATACCAGTGATGATTCCCTCCATCCGCCTCGCGCCAGTGTTTGATATTAATCAACGCTTCTTCTGGCTCCGGAATTGAATCTAACGCACCCCACTCGATCACTGCCCATAGTCGATTGGATGACTGACTGGAGGATGGTTCCGACACGGCGTCCACCCATCTTCCTGGTAAGCTCAGAGATGCGCCGCGAATCGCCATCGCCGGACCGGTCCCGTTGGGTTCGCCAGTGTACCAATTTGTGAAGATCATCCACTCACCGGTGATCCAACGAAAGGCATTCCCCAGATTATGCCCGCCGACGAAATAATGATCCACCGTCGTTGAAGGCACCATACCACGAATGACTCCGTTGACAATGAATTGATTCTCAGACGATGACCCTATGGTCGCCAGATAACCCGTGAGACTGTCCTGAACCAGCGTTCGCGCTAGACTGTCGTGCGCCGACCAGGATAGGGACAGCCCCACCAAGGCATACCAGTGATCATTACCGCCAGCCGATGCCGGCCACTGGATGAGATTGATCAACGTATCATTCGACGGATTGACATATGTCTCGCCCCATTCCACGATAGCCCATAGTTGGTGAATGTTTCCGGCATATAAAGTGTCGTCCGGAACGTCATTCCACTTTCCCAACCTTCTTAAATCCGGATCCTGTCTGGCCGCATAGTCCCAGCCCCACATGCACACCGCTGTGCCGTCCCCATTTGGCTCCCCAGAATCCCAATTGGTGAATAGACTAAACTCGCCCGTGATCCAACGGAATACACCACTGGTGCGGTGCAATCCAAGATAGTACTCGTCCAAGATCCCGTCAGATTGCACGTCCTTGATCACATAGTCTACGATGAACTGGTTTTCTTCTGCCGATGTTACTGTGACCAGATAACCTGTCTGGCCGTCCTGTACTAAGGTGCGAGCTACACTGTCTTGACTCACCCATGGACGTTTCGTCGCGATCACGCCATACCAGTGGCCGTTCCCCCCTTGCTCCACAGTCCATTGAACAAGGTTGACGATTGGTTGCTGGGCATAGATAACCGGTGCCGATACAAAGACGAGAGCGAGTACGCACAGACCGAGAAAGATAGGTTTCATCAGACCATTCCCCGTTTTTGATATGGATAATATATCCCATGATAACACTTCCCGTCTGTTGTGCAACGACTTTCTTTGAGCGTTGCCCCGCATAACGTTAGCGCTTTCGCATTACTTCGTTAGTTCCCCCGGATTGTCATGAGTTCAGATTGCAGACTGCCTTGCCCCACATCGTCATGGCGAGGGAGCGCAGCGACGAAGCAATCCGTTCGCTCCTTCTCTTCGTTTTCTTTCCTTCGATTCCCCCCACAAAAAAACCGCCGGCCCATCTCTGAACCAGCGGCTGTTCTTATTCTCAATCACTACATTCCGCTAAGCGCGAAGCGGACCGGTGCAGGCTCGCCTGCCTACTCCTCCGCCACCACCCGCGCGACATCCGTCACCCGGTCATTCTCCGACAGCGACATCAACCGCACCCCCTGCGTATTCCGCCCGATCACATGGATATCCTTCACCGCGCTTCGGATCGCTATCCCCCGCTTCGTGATCAATATCAACTCATCCCCATCGAGAACTTCCATGATCGCCACCACCTCGCCGTTCCGGTCGGTCGTCTTCACATTGATGACCCCCTTCCCGCCGCGGTTCGTCATGCGATAGTCCTCGATACTCGTCCGCTTGCCGTATCCATTCTCGGTGACCACGAGCAGGGTCGAATCCCGCTTCACCGCCACCATACCGATACAATAGTCCGACTCATCCAGCTCGATCCCCTTCACCCCGTACGCAGTGCGTCCCATCGCGCGGACTTTCTCCTCAGGGAAGCGTATCGCCATCCCCTGGCGCGTCGCCAGCACGATCTCAAAATTCCCATCCGTTATCGCCGCGCCGATCAGACCGTCATCTTTCCCCTCGATATTCATCGCGTTCACACCCGCCTTGCGCGGATTGGAGAACGCGTCGAGCGATGTCTTCTTGATCGTCCCCTGCTTCGTCGCCAGCACGACATATTTATCCTCGGCGAATTCACGCACCCGGACAAATGCCGCCACCGCGTCATCCTTGCCGATATCCACCATATTGATGATCGGTTTCCCCTTGGCCAGCTTGCCGCCGACCGGGATCTCATGCACCTTCACCCAGAAGCACTTCCCGCGCTGGCTGAAGAACAGGATGTAATCATGCGTCGAGGCGATGAACAAATGTTCCGCGAAATCATCTTCCTTCGTCTCGATCCCGATCACTCCCTTCCCGCCCCGCTGCTGCTTGCGGTACATCGACACCGACAACCGCTTCACATATCCCTGGTGCGAGATCGTGATCACCATATCCTCTTCCGCGATCAGGTCCTCAACCGAGAACTCACCCACCGCGTCCTGGATCTCCGTCCGACGCTCATCGCCGAAACGCTTCTCCAGATCCTTCGTCTCGTCGCGGATGATCTTCCGCTGCAGAGCCGGCGATGCCAGTATCGCCTTGTATTCGCTGATCTTCCGAATCAACTCAAGATACTCTTCTTCTATCTTCTGCCGCTCTAATCCGGTCAGTCTCTGCAAGCGCATCTCGAGAATGGCGTTCGCCTGGATTTCTGACAGCTTGAACTTCGCCATCAACCCTTCGCGCGCCGTCGGTACATCTTTCGACTTCCGAATGAGCGCAATCACCGCGTCGATATTATCCAACGCGATCTTGTACCCCTCGAGAATATGCGCCCGTTCTTCCGCTTTCCGTAGATCGTACTGCGTCCGACGCACCACCACTTCGTTCCGGTGCTCGATAAACGCGTCGATCAACTGGCGCAACGTCAACAGTTTCGGCACGCCCTTATCCAGACCGAGCATGATCACTGAGAAGGTCGACTGCATCGTCGTATGCGTGAACAACTGGTTCAGCACCACTTCCGTCTGCGCGTCACGCTTTAATTCGATGACTATCCGCATCCCGTCCCGGTCGGATTCGTCACGAAGGTCCGATATCCCTTCCAGCTTTTTATCCCGCACCAGATCCGCGATCTTCTCGAGCAGATTCGCTTTATTGACTTGATAGGGAAGTTCCGTCACCACGATCGACTCGCGACCGTTCTTCATATGCTCAACTTGCGCTTTGGCGCGCACCTGGATATGTCCGCGCCCCGTGCGATACGCGTCGCGTATCCCCTCGCGCCCGGTGATTATGCCGCCCGTCGGAAAATCTGGCCCCGGCACCACCGACAACAGGTCATCGTTCGTCGTTTCCGGCTTGTCGATCACCCGCACGATCGCCTGCGCTATCTCGCGAAGGTTATGCGGCGGGATCGAGGTCGCCATACCGACCGCGATACCCGATGTTCCATTGCACATCAGGTTCGGGAATTTCCCCGGCAATACTTTCGGCTCCTGCAAGGTGCCGTCGTAGTTCGGCATGAAATCGACCGTCTCTTTATCCAGATCGGCCAGCATTTCGACCGCGATCGGCGTCAGCCGCGCTTCGGTGTAACGCATCGCCGCGGCATCGTCACCGTCGATGGAACCGAAGTTCCCCTGCCCGTCGACCAACGGGTAGCGCATATTGAAATCCTGCGCCATGCGGACGAGCGTCGGGTAGACCACCTGCTCGCCGTGCGGGTGATAGTTACCGGAGGTATCGCCGCAGATCTTGGCGCACTTACGATGCGCCCGGCCGGGGTAGAGCGACAGGTCGTTCATCGCGACCATGATGCGACGGTTCGATGGTTTCATGCCGTCGCGGATATCCGGCAGCGCGCGGTTGGTGATGACGGACATGGAGTAGTCGAGGTACGACGACTTCATTTCGTCTTCGAGATAGACGGTCTCAACTTTTTGACGTTCTAGTGATGCCATGTTGGGGCATGTATCCTTCTATAATGAATGACTTTTGTCTATGTAACAGGACGGCGAAAGATACGAAGTTAAAGAGGCGAAAGCAACAAAAAGGACTGTCAGTAAGAAGGCGTATTCGTATTCCCCGCAATGAGTTAGGGGTCGCCGCCCGCAAATCCTAGAGCCCAATTACGGTTGGCACTATTCGAAGAGGAACCTGCTTAACTAAAGCAATTGGCACAAGACGCAGCAATCATTCGTAATCGTGCTACGTATCAAGATACTTCCACAGATACCAGCACGCCACTGTTCTGTAGGGTCGCCACTTCTCGGTGATTGACTCGATCTTCTTAGGCTGGTCCACATCGTACAACAGCCTAATTGCTCGCAGAATTCCCGCGTCCGTGTCAGGAAAGATATCTGAGCGCTGCAATCCAAACATCAAGTACATTTGCACAGTCCAAGGACCGATGCCCTTTATCTTCGTAAGAGTCGAGGAGATGGTCATTTCATCCATGTCGCGAAATTGGCGTAATCGAATCTCTTTGTGCTCAATACCTTCGGCTAAAACTCTGATGGTTCTCAGTTTTGCCCGCGATATCCCTGCTTTGAGAAGTGCGTCGTCCGATAGCATCGCTAAGCGTTTCGGAGTAATTGTACTGTATCCGATTGATCGTTTCACTCGCTGAAAGATGGTCCGCGCCGCGGCTGCCGACAGCTGTTGGCCAATGACAATACGAACCAAGGATTCGTACGAATTCTTCCTACTCAGCGTATCATTGATCGACAGACCGACAATCCTTGAACCCAATATAGGGTCAACACTTTTCAGGTGAGCAGTCGCCTCCTCAATACCAACAAATCCGAAGGCCTGCTCACTCATCTGATTCAGCTGCCTTTCGCAACGCCAAGAAGGCCTCCTTAAGTGGCTGGCTTACAGCAGAATCCGGCTCGCCAAGAACCAACTCCTGATATGTATCAAGGAATTCCTGTCGGTACCTGTGAAAAAAGTGAAGGAAGTGCCGTAGGAACCCAATGCAATCAAGAACAGCTATTTCGGTTCCATCCAACTTGTCATAGAAAGAAGATGCGTATTCCTCTATCGCCGGTTCAATTGGCTCAGTCGTAACAAAGAGGTAATTGTGAATTGGCGGCTTTGCACGAAGAATCTTCTGCACAGCCGCATCAATATCATCGGTGGTAACTCGCTTCATCTTCATTTCGTACGCTGTTACCACTCTGTCATCGCCTGCTAAACAAACCTCAACATCACCAATAGCCTCTGTTTGCAGATCAGCTGCATTATGGGAAAGTAGCGGTTTACAGTGTTCATCAATCAAATCACAGGCTGCTCCGTACGCGGCTGCAACGATCAAGACGGCTAATCGACTCGAATTCTTGCACGCAAGATGCTGCCCTATAAGTGTAACGATTTGTTCTGAAGATAATGGTAACGCCCCCTTGCCTTTCTTCAAATCAGTTATCAGTTCATTCATTCGACGACGCTTTTCATCGCGGAGTCGAATTAGTAGGCGAATTGCATCCGTCAACAGCGCTTGGGCGCTGACCTTACCTTTGTATACGTCTTCGAGCAATAGCAACGTGTACGTATAAACCTCTCGCGGGCGCCCAATAATCTCAACGTCCGTTGTCAGTGGTCTATCAATATTTCTCAAGGCAGGAGTCAAAAATGCTGTAGTAGGGTTACAGGGGAGCTGATTCTCACTAATAAAATGCGTGAGGTACCGCTCATCATATGTGCGGCCGGAAAAAGAATCTTTCGTACCAATTTCGGTATATGGTTTACGCGGGTCAACTTCGGGTTTATGTATCTTCGCCAACAAACAAGACATCAGCAACCGTATGCCAGCCCTATTGGCGATCACTTCGGCCACATATACCAACCGCTTACGTATTTCGCGATCGGAAACGTCTTGTCCCTCCGGCTTCCCAAGCGCGTGTTTTAGGGTGTGTTCAAGAATCTTTTCTGGTTCCATAGGCTCATAAGAAGCTCAATGATTCTACTCCTGTTTCGTCTGTCAGGGGATAATTCACCCACAGTACTTCCGTGCGAATACCCTTGGTTGCATGATTTGTCTTCGTGGGTCCGACGATCTTCCTCCATTTGAGACCACTATACAACTCATCCATTAACTCGCACGCATAGTTGGAGATTGCTACTTTCCCCTCGACAGTATTCAGTAAGTTGGCTAGCGAGCGGTGTTCTTCATCGTTCATTTCGAACCCATAGGCCTTACTATCCCCTCTAGTGTCATGCACATACGGTGGATCACAATAGAATAGAGTGTCGGGTGAATCATAGAGTCGAATAACGTCTTCCGCCGGGCGATTCTCAATTTGAACTCGCAACAACCGCTCTGCAATCTCTGGCAACGCTTCAACGCCGCCGAGCCATCGACTAACTACCCCGGACATACCCGAACGTGAAGTGTTTTTACAGTTAGCCCATCTCCCCAGACTAGCTGTCTGGGCCAAGCCTGTGCGAACCTGTCGGGCCCTAACGTAAAACCGGCGTGCGCGCTCTAAAGAGGTCAGGTCAATGTCAAACTTACAGGCAGCTGCAAACTCTTCACGGGAAAAAGGAGTTAGTCCAATTGCCCTCACGAGTTCAGAGTAATCGTCCCTTAGTATCCGGAAGAAATTTACAACCTCACCATCCAAATCATTATATGTCTCAACAGGCGATGGTGGGCGATTAAGGAGCACCGCAGCTGAGCCACCGAATGGCTCACAAAAGTGGTGGCATTTCGGCAATAAAGGGAGTAACCATTCGAGATGTGAATACTTTCCCCCATACCATCCAAAGGCAATCAATTTATTGCGACCGCTTTCTATGGCAAGCGGAGCTGCAACTCTACCGTTCCGTCTCTTTTTCACATTCGACTGTACTGTTGATTTGCTTTCCATAACATCCGCCCTCCTCATGCGTGTTGTTCAAGTTATCGTCGCATAATGACTAACCTATCATGTCAGTGACTCCAATCACATTCTTGATAGACTTAGCTCGCAATTCTGTGAATTGGGCGAATCAATTGAAAAGGTAAGTCCAAAGGTCGGGAATTTCAAATGCTAAGTGTTAGCTAAATTCATTTTCAGCCCCGTCGGTAACAACCCCTGCCCGCGGAGCCTGTGCGTCCGCCCTCAGCGGACATGTTTCGACCCCCCATTTCGGTCACAATCTGTGACCTCAAACGATTTGTCTTACATTAGTCAGTTCTTCTAGATCCGTCCCCTTATATAGAGGGGATGGCGGGCCGCCTGGCATCCAGCCCCCCCCCCCGATTCCCCTTTTGCCAGACAGCTCCTTTTAATAGATTAACGGTATGCAGATACCTTCGTCAGACAATGAATTGATTGAGCGCCTCGTTGAGAGCTGGACCAAAAAGGGTGACTCTTTAGAAGTAATTCTCGATGGACTTCAGGAACAGCCTTTCGCCTTAGTAAGCTCCCCGCCTACCGAAGAAGAACGCTGCCACATTACGGATCTAATGGCCAAATTCCGCGCTAAACTGTAGCCGCCCCTTGCCGGCGCGGGTGGCCCACCATTCATGGTGGGTTCCTCCACTCTCCGGTCACATCCTGTGACCTCAAACGATTTGTCTTACATTTGTCAGCTCTTCTTGATCCGTCCCCTTATATAGAGGGGATGGCGGGCCGCCCGGCATCCAGCCCCCCGCCCCGCCATCCAGCGGCCCGCCTCGCCATCGACCACCCCCCGTCGCCCCGCTTTTCCATGCCGGACCGCATTTTCACTGACTGCCGCTGTAGGGCGGGTCCGACCTCGAACCCGCCACTTGCTTTGCGTGCGCGGCAGAGCTCCTGCTCTGCCCGGCCTTCGTTCTTCCGTCAGGGCAGACGAGGACGTCTGCCGCTCAAAATGAGGATTCCTTTGAGGTCACAATTTGTGACCTCAAACGGCCATAGCAACCCATCGCCATCCCCCCATTATTGATTCTCAACCACTTGATGGTTGCTGGATTCGGCCAATTTCGCCATCCCCGTCTCCTTCATCCAGATGATGGTTGCGCACCGCAACCATCGCCGGGCACTGTTCTCCTGTCACGTGAATCCCACTCACTTTCCCTACTCCGATTCCCCTTGACTGCATTCCCCGCAATATCGTCCTTTCTCTCCATGAACCTATCGCTCGCCTCGCTCCGCGAGGACCCGATATGTTCGTAGCCATACAGGAGGATAATATGTCCGAGATCCCGGTTGGCTGTGCTAAACCCACAGGCTCCGTCGTTGGACAGCCCGCCACCTCAGACGCGATGTCCGACCAGATCGTTGAGAAAGGAGAACCCGCGATGATCACCGCTCGCGTAGGGAGAAAAGCTCCCGATTTTGAGGCCCCCGCGTTTCACCAGGGGAAATTCGTCAATGTCAAACTATCCGATTTCGCCGGCAAATGGGTCCTGCTCTGTTTCTATCCGGGCGATTTCACCTTTGTCTGACCAACCGAATTGTCGGCGGTCGCCGGCAAAGTTGACGAGCTGACCAAGCTCGGTGTGCAGGTTCTCTCCGCCTCCACTGACAGCACCTTCACCCACAAAGTCTGGGTCGAGGAAGAACTCTCCAAAATGACCAAAAACGGCATTCCGTGGCCGATGCTTTCTGATGCCGCCGGGCATCTCGGCAAGGTCTACGGTGTCTACGAAGAGGAAGCCGGGGTCAATATCCGCGGCCGATTCCTCATCGACCCCGATGGCGTCGTGCAGGCGATGGAAGTTATGACTCCGCCCGTCGGACGGAAGATCGGTGAGACGATCCGGCAGATCCACGCCTTCCAGCATGTCCGCGCGTCTAAAGGAACCGAGGCCTGTCCTGCCGAATGGGAGCCTGGATCACCGACTCTCAAACCGGGCCCGGATCTGGTCGGCAAGGTCTGGAAAGTCTGGCAGCCCAAGTAAGCGCTCACACGCCGCGTGTTTATCATGTCACACTGCCCCATCCCACGATGGGGCAGTGGCGGCAAAGACTCACCCTAGTTCGTTGATATTGTCATCACGAACTTTGCTTCGTCCTTTGATCAAATGAAAACGACGTGAACTCCCCCAAACTTTCCCGTTGCCCCCTTCAGATAAAACCACAATCTTACCCCACGATTTCGACTATTCGGATGGACCCCGGTACTCGCACTCACCTAACCGTCACAGGTGACCTATGTTCTTCAACACCTCACTCTTCGCGCGGTCCGCGCTCGTCGCCGTTATTTTGACACTCTGCGTCGCTGGCACGCTCCACTCCCAGTCGGTCCCGACCGATCCACTGGCCAAACAGATCGACAGCTACCTGACCAACCTGAGTCCATTCGGATTCTCCGGCGCGGTCAGCCTTATTAAAAACGGCAAGGTGATCCTCCGCAACGGCTACGGCGAAGCCGACGAAGCGAATCACTACCCGAACACAACCAAAACCCTGTTCGATATCGGCTCCCTCGCCAAGCAGTTCACCGCGGTCTCGATCCTCATCCTCGAACGACGCAAACAACTCACTCTCTCCGACCCGATAGAGAAGTATCTCAATTCTGTCCCGGCCGACAAGAAGTCCATCACGATCGAGCAACTGATGACCCATACCTCGGGTCTTGACTCAGACTTCCCGCTCGAGCCGCAGTACCAGGAGAAAGCGTACCAATTGGTCTCTCGCGATGAAGCACTCGCGCGGATCTTCGCGACTGAATTGATCGACACACCCGGCAACAGTTTCACCTACTCCAATCAGGGGTATATTCTCCTCGCGGCGATCATAGAAAAAGTCAGCGGTCGCCCCTTCGATGAGTTTCTGGTCGAAGAGCTCTTCCAGCCTGCCGGCATGCTCAGCACCGGCTTCAGGGGAGATAAACTTCCGAAAGTCGATCGCT
>JAYRFH010000311.1:0-6401 GCA_041908405.1 Candidatus Zixiibacteriota bacterium | reverse complement strand
GTCCCTTCGAGCCGAGTCCCGGGGATCGTGTCATTCATCCGGTTAAGCGTCCGGAGAAACGTCGACTTACCGCAACCCGAGGGGCCGATCAGCGCGGTCACTTCGTTCTTCACGATGCTCAGCGAGACATCATGGAGCGCCTGATGTTTCCCATAGAAGAAGTTGAGATGACTGGCGGTCATCTTGTATTCGGGCAACGGCCGACCATGCGGCATCAGTTCTGTATGCACGCGGTCATCCTCAAGGTCAAGGTTTTCGTCACGCACTGACACGCCTCGTTCTGATCTTTGAGCGAATGAGGATAGCGACGAAATTCAACAGGAAGGTCAGGAGCAGAAGAACCAGCACCGTTCCGTAGAGGATCGGTTTGGTTGCCTCGACATCCGGAGACTGCGTCGCCATCACGTAGGTATGGTATCCCAGGACCATAAACTGGTCACTTAATTGCGAGGGGAGATAGGGAAGATAATATGCCGCGCCGGTGAACATGATCGGGGCGACCTCGCCGGCCCCACGCCCGATCGCCAGGATAGCGCCGGTGAAAATGCCGGGCATGGCCTGTGGGAGAATGACGCGAAAGATCGTCTGCAGCTTGGTGGCGCCAAGCGCATAGCTCGCTTCTTTAAGTTCACGCGGGATAGCGCGGAGCGCTTCCTCGGTCGAGACGATCACCACCGGCAGAGTCAAGAGCGCCATAGTGAGGGAAGCCCAGATGATCGCGGGCTGTCCCCAGACCGGACCCGAGTCAGGATGAAGTAGTTTATCCAAATTGCCGCCGATGAACCCGATGAAGAACCCTAGGCCAAAAAGCCCAAAGACGATCGATGGCACTCCCGCGAGATTGTTGATCGCGATACGGAGCAGACGCGTCAATTTTGACTGCGGGTCAGTATACTCTTGAAGGTAGACCGCGGTAAATACGCCGATCGGCACAACGGCTATCACCATCAGAATAACGAGAAAAACGGTGCCGAAGATCGCCGGGAAAATGCCACCGGCTTCCATCCCTTGCTCTGGCGGAGAGCTGACAAACTCCCAGCTCAGAGTCCCGATCCCGCCGATGATGACATCCAACAGGATTATCCCTAGGATAGCCATAATGATGGCGACCGCGAGAAAGAGAAGTCCGCGTGGCACCGCTCCGGAGCTTTTGACGCCAAATTGGTATTGATGTCCGAGGTCGGCGGTATTGAATGGGATCTGTTCGTTCTGTATGCTCATGACATCTTCCCCTGTAGTCTCTCGCGAAGTTTGGTCAGGATGATGTCACCGCCCAGGTTGGTCAGGAAGGTGAAAACGAACAGGAGGGTGCCGATGAGGAAGAGCACGCTATAGTGCGGACTGCCAAAGACTACTTCAGCAAGTTCCGCCGCAATAGTGGCCGAGAATGTTCTGATAGAATCAGTGAAGCTTGTGGATGAGACAGCCGCGTTGCCCGAGGCCATCAGCACGATCATCGTTTCGCCGATCGCGCGGCCAAAACCGAGCACAATTCCGGCGGCAATGCCAGGCATGGCGGCGGGAAGTACCATCGTGAACGAGACTTGCCAGGGATTGGCACCCAATGCGATCGCGGCATCGCGCAGAGACTGCGGCACCGCGGACATCGCGTCCTCGGCAATGGTGAAGATCACCGGGATGATCGTGATACCCAGAGCGATTCCGGCGTTGAGCGCGTTCAGTCGGTAGGTCAATCCAAAGGTCGACTGGAGAAAACTGGCCAGCACAATCAGCGCGAAAAAGCCGAGCACCACAGAGGGGATCCCGGCGAGCAATTCAATGATCGGTTTGATTATCTCTTTGGCTCGCTTGCTGGCGAACTCGGACGTGTATATCGCCGCCATCACGCCGAGCGGGACCGCGAACAACATGGCGATAAGCGCGGCTTTGATGGTGCCGATGAACAGCGGCATCAGCGAGTACTTGGGGATATCTGAATTCGGCTGCCAAATATACTTGGGGTCCTCGTCTTCGTAGAATGCCTGCTTGAAGACCATCTTATCGATGGTGACCTCTTCCTGAGTCTCCTTGTCGGTGAAGATCGGGATAGCTTCTTTGAAGATGAAGATAAAGATCAGGATGATCGCGATCAGCGCCGCGTACGCGGTCAGGGCGATGAGTTTTTCGCCGATGAACTCGCGGACCTTGGATTTCGGTTTAAACTGAAAGCGATCGAGTTGTTCCATACTTTGCTCGCTTACGGCACCATGTTCTTGGCGGCTACTTCCTTCGGGAGAGGGATGTAGTCGACGGATTCAGCAACCTTCTGGCCTTCTTCGGTGAGCGCCCAGTTCAGCAACGCTTTGGCTTCGCCAGTCGGGACGCCGTTGAAGAACCAGTACAGTTCGCGGGAGATAGGGTAGGTGCCGTTGGTGATGGTCTCCATGGTCGGCTCAATAGCCGGGGAGGCATCGTCTTTCTTAACGGCAAGATGTCGCACATTGGATTCCCACGCGATACCTCCGTAGCCGATACCATAGAGGTCTTTGCCGACCGTGTTGACCACGGACGCTGTGCCGGGAAGGGTCTGCGCTTCAGGCGCGAAATCTCGCTTGAGCATCACATGCTCTTTGAAAAAAGCATACGTGCCGGAATTATTTTCGCGACTATAAATGATGATGCGCTTGTCCGGGCCACCCAGTTCTTTCCAGTTGGTGACTTTGCCGGTATAGATATCTTTGAGTTGAGCGAGAGTCAGCGACTGGATCGGATTGTCTTTGTGTACGAAGATGGCGATGCCATCCAGGGCGACGGCGTAGCGCGTCGGCTTGATCCCCTTCTGCTCGGCCATCGAATACTCTTTCTTCTCCATATCGCGGGAAGCTTCGCAGATATCCGTGCTGCCATTCAGGAGCGCCGCGATGCCGGTGCCGGTCCCGCCGCCGGAGACCTGGACAACCACACCCGGGTGCTTCTTCATGTACTCTTCGGCCCAACGTTGACCAAGTCGAACGAGCGTGTCGGAACCTTTGATGGTGATAGTGCCGGGTTTGCGGGATTGCGCGACGGATACAGTAAATGACACTGCGACAAAAGCCAGCATCAGCGAGGCGATTGCGCAGGCGGTAAGGATCTTCTTCATGTTGTTCTTCCTCCTAAAGTGCGATATCTGTTTCTGCCCGAATCAACGTGCCGCACTTTACACACCGGATGAAACCGGACTGATGTTAGGATTCTGTTAGGAAACTGTCAGGAATCGGATTGGCGGATATATAATGAGAAAACGGACGGGAAGGATTTTCCCGTCCGCTTCTCGAGCGACAACTTGTTACTTCACAGGGAAGTAGCCGACCTGGGTCACGACTTCCTGACCTTTGTCGGAGAGAACGAAATCGACCAGCTTCTTGATATCTCCCTGCGGCTTATTGCGAAGGTACCAGAAGAGAAAACGGGAGAGCGGATAGTCGCCGGAACGCACTGTTTCCAGGTTCGGCTCAAACGCTGGCGAGGCGTCATCCTTCTTTAGCTTAGCGTACTTTACGCCTTTGGCATACGCGGCGCCACCGTAACCAATACCGAACTTATCTTTGGCGACCGCGTTCACGACCGCGGCGGTACCGGGAAGAGTCTGAGTCTGGGCGGCAAAATCTTTCCCCTTAAGTACTTCGTCTTTGAAGTAAGTGTATGTTCCGGAGCTGTTCTCGCGTCCGTACATGATGATGCGCTGATCCGGACCGCCGACTTCTTTCCAATTGGTGATAGTACCCAGATAGATCTTCTTCAACTGTTCGATTGATAGTTCCGAGACTGGATTCTCGGCGTGCAGGTAGACCGCCAGACCATCGCGCGCAACTGGGATCTCGACGCCGGTCGTATTAAAGCGCTGCTTGAGCTTGTCCACCTCGCCTGGTTTGATCGGGCGGGAAGCTTCGCAGATATCGGTCGAGCCGTTGATAAGCGCGGCAAAGCCAACGCCGGAACCTCCGCCGGTGACCTGGATGATCGTTTCCGGGTTTTCTGCCATGAATGACTCTGCCCAGCGCTGGCCGAGCATCAGCATAGTGTCCGAGCCTTTGAGGGTAATGGTCTGACCAGCTTTGAGGGAGAGACCAATGCCGCTGACACTTATGACCACTGCAAGGGCGAGCCAGATGATCTTCGAGTGGATTCTGTTCTTCATATTAACAACTCCTTTATTCCTGACTAAAACATGAACTGGAACTGCAGGGTGAACCGATTGTCTTCTGGGTCATTCTTCACCTTCGAGAAGGTTGACTGACCTTTCAGCCGGCGCGGCATATCATACGCCGCGGTGATGCGGACGTTGCCGTCGTAGTAGTAATGCATCGCCATGGAGAGCGTGCCGAGCGCGTCATTGATAGCGGTCTCGGTGTTCGGGTCCCAGTAATCATAGCGAAGGGCCGCACCGAACTTGGTGCTGATGGCTTGCGAGAGCCAGAGGTACCATCCCTGACGACCGACCAGTGAGTCAACGCCACCGGTCTTGTCGTAGTCCTCCGCCCAGTAGTATTCGCCGCGGACAGCGGTGCCGCCGATCGGCAGTACATCGAGGTAGAGCTGAGCATCGACACCGTACCGGTTCTTATCTTTGGAGAAACCGGGGACAGCGGCTTTAGCGGCAGTGTTTGTCACTTCGCTCGAATCAACGACATGGTCGCCGTCGTTGTCACGCCAGGTGGTCGAGGCCGCGACGGCCGCTGTACCGGGCTGGAAGTATTCACCCCAGTAGCCGGAGACGCCGATATCGAGCATCCCGAGCTTCGCCTTGGCGCGCGCGATGATATCTTTTTGTCTGGTCGGATCCCACCAGCTGTAGTTTTTGTCGTCGATGCCGTAGCCGTTGAAGATACCGAGATTGGCGGAGAAGTATTTCGGCGCGGTGTAGGTCAGGTTGAGACCGCGATCGCGTTCGCCTTTGAAAAGCGCGTTCTCCGCGGCGCTTCGCTCAGGAAAATCACGTTGCGAGGAGGAGTACTCTATCTCGTAGCCAAACGGATAATTAAACTGCCCAACTGTCATCGCAAATGTGTGGTAATTGAATGACCTGCTCAGTTCGGCGTAGGCTTCTTTCAGCGAGACTGTGTTCTTTGACGCATCAAAGTAGATGACATATTTGCTGGTGGTATTCGGTGTAACGGAGAACTTGATGCGTCCGCGACGAATGTACAGGTTGCTGGCGCCATTGTTTTGCTTGAGATCCGGTCCGCTGGTGAAATTGGCCAGCGAGTCCATGTATTCCCAACGTGCCTGAAGATACCCTGAGACTTTGACCCACTTGAGAATGCTGACATCGCTGTTCAATGTCGCGAGATTCTCATTCATGCCGTCGAGACGGTCCTTAGTCTCCAGCATCGCCTGGCGTAGACTGTCCACCGCCAGATCGGTGCTGTCGCGGTCATCCTGCGCGGATGCGCCGGTTGCCAGTCCTAGTGTCAGCATCAGTGCTGCTGCCCAGATCTTTCTCATATTCGCTCTCTGTCCTCCTGTGTCCGCGGTGCGGACGACGGTTGAAGGTCCTACGTTTCCCAAGTCATTGTTTCGAGTCGCTTGTCCGGTGGGAGTGAAGAGGACGATTCGATCTGTTGAGGGTGGTTGTCTACATGCCCCAAGCAGGCAGGCAACCTGACGCGAATCTCTACTTCTCTTCCCACGTCGAACCAACTGTGTGATTCAGTCTGTCCGACGCAGGAATTGAACGGGTCTGATGTTAGCGATTGGTTAGCCTAACGTTAATTGTTAGCGTAAAGTCAGAAGACAGTTTAAGCTGACAGGATTTGACTTCGATTGACCAGACGGTCAGAAACTGAGGGGAGGCAAGTGGATACTGAAGGTCGAACCCGCTCCCACAGTGCTTTCAACCGAGACACGACCGCCATGCGCCAGAACAATATGTTTGACGATAGCCAATCCCAAACCGGTGCCGCCCATCGAACGAGAACGCGCCGTATCCACGCGATAGAATCGCTCCCAGAGTCGGGGGAGATGTTCCTGCCCAATTCCTTTGCCATAGTCCCGGACAGAAATAACCACTTCGCCATCGGTGAGTTGTGCGCTGACTTCAATTGGCCTGGCAGACTCACTGTACTTGATGGCGTTTTCAATCAGATTGACCAGCGCCTGCTCTAACAACGGAGGGTTGATGCGTGTGCGGAGAGATTGATCGCAGGAAAGGAGTATCTGCATCTGTTTGGCCGTGGCCGCGTGCGAACATGCCTGAATAGCAGCATGCAGGACCTGGTAAAGCGAGCCGGTCTCCAGCGGGATGCCCGACTTCTCCGCCTCCTGTTCGATGCGGGAGAGCGAGAGCAGGTCTTCTATAATTGAGTGAAGTCGGTCGACCTGGCGGGCGATAATACCGAGAAATCGCTTGGCGTCATCGGTATCGTCGATGGCGCCGTCCTGTAGCGTCTCAACAAACCCCTTGATCGAGGTGATCGGGG
>JAYRFH010000310.1:0-9656 GCA_041908405.1 Candidatus Zixiibacteriota bacterium | reverse complement strand
CAAAGTATCCTGCGCAAATCCAACGACCGGTTCCACTGGTCCTCTGAGATATATCCGGCCGAAGGTGTCTCCCTCCGGTCAGCTTCGCCAGATAACTTTGTGATTTTGAACGAATCGGACAACGCCCGGGTGATTGGCGAAGTCGATTACTTCTCCGCCCCGGTCTTTCTGCATCCGGAGGCTATCTACCTCCATTCGGCCAACCAGTATCAGGTGACTAATCTCGACTGGGACGGCAAAAAGGCGTACGTTAAGGAAGTTCAGGTCGACTACTACACCGATGCCGAGACCAAAACCGACCTGAAAGTACTGGCCGTCAATCAGGAGAAAGAGATCGGCGAAGCCCGCCTCCACTCCGGCGAGGTCGCCGTCACCTGCACGACTGTGCTCTTCAAGAAGATCAAGTTCCAGACGCATGAGAATATCGGCTCGGGAAATCTGGTGATGCCGGAACTTGAGATGCACACCAATTCATTCTGGTACTCGTTCCCGGAGGATATCGCCGAGAAGCTCGGTATCAAGCTCGACCAGTTTGGCGGGTCATTGCGCGGGTTGGCGAATATGCTCGGCAAGATCGCGCCATTGTGGGTGATGTGCGATGCCCGGGACCTTCGCTCAATTTCGCAGGTGAAGGCGCCATTCACGGAACGCCCGACTGTCTATATCTATGAAAATATCCCCGGCGGGGTGGGGTTGGCTGAGAAGCTGTACAGTGAATCGGAGCGACTGTTTGATGCCTGCCGCGACCATATCAATCGGTGCGAATGCTATTCCGGCTGCCCGACCTGTGTCGGCCCACCAATGGAAGTTGGCGACGGCGGCAAAGCAGGGACATTAAGACTACTGGAGTACATGCTGGCCCTGATGCCGGTGTGAGGTGGGATATCGGACTTCGACTTCGCTCAGCCCGTCGATTAACTTGATACTGACTTGTGAATACGCGAAGGTGCGAATTGCCGCTCCTCTCAATATGAATGGACCTTTATCGTCTTTGCGAGGAGCATGCGAACGAAGTGAGCGGTCGACGAAGCAACCTCTTCCTGCCTTTCCTATAGATTCAACTGGAGCTTGGAATTCAAAGAGCCGCAGAGCGGAATCGAACCGCTGACCTGCTGATTACGAATCAGCTGCTCTACCAGCTGAGCTACTGCGGCCTGCAGACAACAAACCGGCGGCTGGCGCCGCCGTGAAGCCCCAATCTATAGCCTCACCCCATAATGTCAACTGGAATTGTATCGGTAAGATAGACAAGAAGTTGAATCGATTGAATGGCGGGTTCGAGGACGGACCCGCCCTACTATTTTCATCCCAGTCTCCGCACCAACCCAACCACCTTCCCCTCGATCCGGAATTCCCCCGACCGCTTGCTCACCACGATCGGCTCGAAATCCTCGTTCTCCGGCATCAGCAATATCTTGTCCCCCTCCGGGTGATACCGCTTAACCGTCGCTTCGTTATTGATGCGGGCGACAATGATATCCCCCCGCTGTGCCACCGCCTGCTTTTTCACCAGCACGATATCGCCATCAAATATCCCGGCGTTCTTCATCGAATCACCGTTCACGCAAAGCGCGAATGACTCCCCTTTCGGGACAAACGACAGATCCAGTGCCAGGTCTTTCTCGACATTCTCAATAGCGTCGATCGGCGAACCGGCGGCGACCCGCCCGACCAAAGGCATCCGCCCGATCTGTGTCGCTATCGGCCGTGACAATTCTATTCCGCGCGAGATGAACTGCTGCTTTTTGACATACCCTTTGCGGATCAGGGCAGTCAGATGCGTCCGAACTCCATTCGTCGATGTTATCCCGAATCGCGTCCCTATTTCACGTATAGTCGGCGCATGTCCGCGCTCAAGGATCTCCCCTTCGATGTAGTCGAATATCTGACGCTGCTTCGCGGTCAGTGGTAGTTTCACCTATCACTCCTCTGGTTGCCGCTCGTTTCCCTGAAGCGGCCGTTGCCGTTGCATTGCACGGTATACCTTACTGCCCATTTGTACAGTTGTCAACTGATTAGACCCGCAGCATACGCCAAATGTGATACCATTTTCCACTCACCTCACTGGCGTTCCACTCCCCGTTCCGTCAGGTCCTAGCGCTCGCCATTCATCTCAATCACTGCCCTCACATCTCAAACACGCGAGCGCGAGACCTGACGGTCCCTCGTCCGATTGCCACTTCATCATTCCACTTCCGCTCCCCCACCTGCCTCTTGCCAGCGCAAGCATGCCCCGGACCTGATCCGGGGCTGGCATCCAGTTCTTCCCTTCTCCCTTTGGGAGAAGGTGGCGCAAAGCGCCGGATGAGGGACAAACAAAAAGGCCGCCCAACCGGGCGGCCTTTCCCTAAGGAATGTTCTGCAACTCTACTTCTTCGTCTCCGCCTTCGGAGCCTCAGTCGTCCCTGCCGGTTTGCACTTCGACATATCGCACTTACCGGCTTTGCACGTGCTCATGTCGCACTTCCCCGCCTTGCACTGCGACTTGTCACACTTCGACGGGTCGCAGGTGGCGCCGTTCTTAGTGCACTCCGCCTTTTTGGCGCAGTCGGCGTGCTTCGCGCAATCAGCCTTGGCGTTCGCGCAGGCCTTGGTATCGGCCTTGCAGCACTTCTCGCCGGCGATCGCGGGGTTGCCAAAGCCGACCATCAGGAGGAAAGCGAAAGCCATGATAAACAGAATCGAATATTTCTTCATTTGAAACTCCTTCAATTAGATTTCAACTGTATAGGATGTCATCTTAGCCACGCAATAGACATGGCTCCGCCCCGACTCAAATCCGAAGGACAGTTGAGGCAATCGAAGGATGTATCCCCCAGGGTCTGATTGTCTGGTAGGGCTCGGTGGCAAGACCAATATCGAAAGTGATCTCGGCGTTGAACACCGCCAGCGGTTCAAGATTCGGCGTCGGCGTGACCGCCTTGGCCGGAATATCCGCCCACAGCAGATGGATCAGCTTGCAGCATTTCTGCTCCTCATCCGGTTTCGGGCAGGCAATCGGGCCTGTTCCACCGAACTGCTCTGATCCGCACATTTCGGCCGGCGCCGGTTCCTCCGATGGGCACCCGCTCGCGCAACATCCCGATTCGGGGACCTTGGACTCAGATTCTTCGGGACAGGACGGTATCGAACTGGAGCATTGGAGCGGAAGTATTGTCGGGCTGATCGGACAGTCGGCGTTGGCCATGACCCAGATTTCCCCACGGTTCTGCCCGATGGCAGACAGGATAGCGGTAAGACAGAGGATACTGATAATTCGGGTCAATTGAGTTTCTCCAGAGACACCGGTTCTACACGGATTAGACCGCAAAGTTCCTATCCTGGATTAATCGGTCGCTCATCCGCCCGAAAAAAACTACTTCACGGATTAAAGCGACAGTTTTACATATCGCGATTAACGTTTGAGCGGCAGAATGTTGATAGGGGCGCGAATCTAATGTCGTGGCTGTTACGGATGACACATGAATGAGAGGTTTTGCTTATCGCGAGGAGATGCGGTGGTGAGAGACTGAAACCAAAAATAAACCCACCGTCGGCGGTGGGTTCAAAGAATCGAATTGCTTCGACCTTATTTCTTCTTGCCGCCTTTGGCTTTCTTGGTCGCCGTTTTCTTCTTCGCGGCTTTCTTCTTTGCTGCCATGGGTAAAACTCCCTGCTTTAAGTGTTGCTTTTTTGGACACTATTGTCCAAACGCTATCGTAACAGATACTCAAAGTTTTGTCAAATAAAAATTTGAAAAAAGTCAATCTCTTTTGCATTTTTGTCAGGTCACATCCGATCAACGGACGCGATGAACATCGACCAGTGATTCAAATGGAGGGATTCGACATGTCATCGCACGCGAAGTTATCCACATCGCGACGATTGATTCCGGGATCGGTGATAATCATTGCCGCAAGTGCTCTCAATTGCAGGAGCGGGTCAGAACAGCAAACCGAGATCACTCCCCCGCTCGATTCGGTGGTTCGAAATGTCTCCCTACCGGTGATCGACAGCGGGTCGATCCTCATCAGTCGCCCTGATTCAAACGATTCGATTCGCGCAGCCGGACCGCTAGTCGCGCTGAATGACCGCGCCAAGACGACCGCGGTCCCGATTCCGAATGCCTGGTCGGACAGCACGGAGATCCTGCGACAGCGGTCCTTGGATTCGATGCTGGTCAAAGAGCTAAACAAAAGTTGGCAAAGCAGAAGAACCCTTGACCCGATGTTGCTTCGTGTCGCGCTGTGCAGCAGAGCTCCTGCTCTGCCCAGCACGATCAGCCTTGATTTGTTGCGGCGGGTCTTGCTTCGAAGCCCACAGGCCGCCTTTGACTTTCAGTCTGCGATAGTCGCGAACCGCTTCGAAGTGAAACCCGCCGCTCTCTTCTCTGCGCGGCAGACCTCCCGGCTGAAATTTGCGCGGCAGACCTCCCGGTCTGCCCGACCTCACAAAAAAAAGACCCGCCTTTCAGCGGGTCCAATCAACTCTGCGTCCCGACTATTTCTTCTTCGCCGGTTTCGCCTTTTTCACGGTCTTGGTCGTTTTGGTCGCGGCTTTCTTACCACAGCACGGCATAAGATACTCCCGGTTGAATGTTGCGTTACCTCGGACTAAACGTCCACCGCAATCGTAGGTAAATTTGTAGATAATGGCAACAGGAAACTACTTTGTGGAATCCGGAAATTGCGATACTACACCTTCACCTTTAACCAAGTCCCCTTCTGGTAGTAGGCGAAGTACGCGAAGAAGCTGAGCACCGATGCGCAGTTCAGGATCCACCAGACCGTCAGTTCTCCCCCGCCCAAAAACTGCGTCGCGATCAATATTGGGAACACCTGGAATCCCCACGAGTGGATGATATTGATCACCATATTTGGCGTATTGTGCCCCACCCCGCCGAAGATCGATTCAGTCATCAGCCACCCGCCCAGAAACGGAAATCCGAACGCGAATATCTTAAGCAGCATCGTCCCGTGCGACACCGTCTCCACATGCTGGAAGAAGATTGCCATGATCGGCTCGGCCAGGAAATAGACCACCGTCCCTATCAAGGTCATCCAGACCACCCCCATGCCGATCGCCTTGTCGGCGGTCTGTTTCGCCCGTTCATGCTTCCCCGACCCGACATTATGCCCGATCAGCGAGGACAACCCCAGACCGATCCCGACCAGCGACATGATCCCAAACGAGGTCACCTGCTGTCCCACGCCATACGCCGCCACCACCGCGGTCCCGAATCCGGCGATCATCGGAGTTATCAGTAGTCGCGACAGGGAAAACGACATATCCCCTATCCAGGCCGGGATACCTATCTTGATCAGTATCCACATCGAATCGAGCGACATCCGCTCCTTCCCCTTCATGTGCAAACGGACGTTGGTCCAAGGGCCGAAAAAGATGATAACCCCGATACTGAAGATTATCGTGAACGTAATGACCGAGGCGATCGCCGCCCCGCGCATCCCGAGCGCCGGTAGCCCGAACCAACCGAACATCAGGAGCGGGTCGAGCACGATATTGAGAACGGTCATTCCGAACATCAGCGCCATCGCCTTGTGCGGGTTCGCCACTCCGCGAAGCGCGGTGAAGATCGAGTATATCGAGTAGTTGATCGGGAGCCCGACCATGATTATCTGGCCGTACTGCACCCCTAGTTCGAGCGCTTCGCCGGTCGCGCCAAGCAGCTCTAGGAACTTGCGGATCATCAGGAATCCGACTATCCCGAATATCACGCCAAAAAAGAGCTTCAGGACGATCGTCTCCTTGATCGCCTTCTCCGCCTTATCGTACTCCTTTTCGCCATACCGACGGGATATGATCGCCACCGACCCCGGCCCGATCAGATGATTGAACGCAAAGAGAAACCAGAGCAGATTGTTGAAGAAGGTGATTCCGGCGACCGCGTTCTCCGCGGCCGGGAGCCGCGAAACCCAATAGGTATTGATGAGGCCGTAGATATTCTGGGCCAGAAACCCGAACATCGACGGCAACCCCATCTTGAGGATAGACCCAAGAATAGAGCCTTCGGTATAATCCGTCTTTTCACCGACGACCGACTGGTCAGCCATAGGCTGCAAGATACGGATTTGGTGGAAATAGGCAACACCCCTGCAGGTAACTCGCCCCGCCCTCAGTCAGCTTTCCCTCCTTGTCTCACTTTCTCTGATTTCTCGCGTGGGCTCCCGTATCGTTCGGGCGGGTCTTGCCTCGCAGCCCATACGCTGAAATTTCGTTATTGCCACCGATGGCCGTGCATCGCTGCGAGGTGTGACCCGCCCGTTCCTTTACCCAAAGAAAAAGGGCCCCGGATCACTCCAGAGCCCTTTAATACACGAATTCTCTTGTCTTAGATAAACAGCGGCGCCAACACCAGCGTAATCGTCGACAACAGCTTGATCAAGACGTGCAGCGACGGACCAGCCGTGTCCTTGAACGGATCACCCACCGTGTCACCGACTACCGCCGCGCCATGCGTCGGGTTTTTCGCCTTGGTCCCATCCGGCATCGTGATATACTTGCCGCCATGAGCGCCAGTTTCAATGTACTTCTTGGCGTTGTCCCAGGCTCCACCTGCGTTATTCAGGAAGAGCGCTGTCAGAATTCCGCCGACCGTGCCAACCATCAGGAAGGCGGCGACAGATTCGGCTGAGATCAATTCATCGCCGGGGCCGATGAACAGCTTGAAGGTCAGACCAACCACCACCGGAGCGAGCACAACCAAAAGGCCCGGAAGGACCATCTGGCGAAGCGCGGCTTTGGTCACGATATCAACCGACGTTCCGTAGTCCGGCTTGAAGTCGGCCGGGAACTGGATGATATCGTTCACGCGGGGGAGTTTGGCATATTGACGACGGACCTCGTTGATGATCGCCTGCGCCGCCGAACCTACCGCACGAATACAGAGGGCGGAGAACAAGAAGACCAACATACAGCCAAGCAATGCGCCAACAAACACGACCGGCTTGGCGAGGTTGACCGTGAACTCGACCGGCAATCCATCCGGACCGATCTGGCCGTACAAACCAGCGTAGTGCAACACTTCGTCCATGTACGCCTGGAACAGCAGGAACGCCGCAAGACCGGCTGAACCGATCGCGTATCCCTTGGTCAACGCCTTCGTTGTATTACCGACAGAATCAAGTCTGTCGGTGCGGACACGGATCTCTTCCGGCTGACGGGACATCTCAACAATACCGCCGGCATTGTCAGTGATCGGGCCGAAAGTATCCATCGCCAGAATGTACGCGGCAGTCGCAAGCATACCCATCGTGGCGACAGCGGTACCAAACAGACCGCCATTGATCGCTTCGCCCCCGGCAACATGCGGGAACGCGGTCTTGCCGAGATAGTACGAGATCAAAAGAGCGCCGGACATTGTCAGCACCGGAAGCGCCGTGCACTCGAACCCAACCGCCACACCAGAGATGATGTTGGTGGCCGGGCCGGTCTTAGACGCTTCGGCGATCTCTTTCACCGGACGATACTTGTATTCAGTGTAATATTGCGTGATATAGACAAACAGGATCGAGGTCACTACGCCGGTAAGTCCGCAGAGGAAGAAGTGCCACCAGGCATCCGGGGCGCCTTCCGCGTTCAGCAACCAGTATGTGCAAGCGCCAAAACCGATCATCGCCAATACCGCGGAAATGAAATACCCACGGTTCAGCGCGGTCATCGGATCTTCCTGCTCATTTTTCAGCTTCACGGAGTAGATACCGATGATCGACGCGATGATACCAAACGCGCGAGCGACCAGCGGAAACATCATCACACCGATGATACCGGCGGAGAAATTGACCCCAGCTTTCTCAGCGGCATGGGCCAAGGTCGCGCCAAGGATCATCGCGCCGATATTCTCAGCGGCGGTCGACTCGAACAAGTCAGCGCCACGACCAGCGCAGTCGCCCACGTTGTCACCGACGAGATCGGCGATCACGGCAGGGTTGCGCGGATCATCTTCCGGAATACCAGCCTCTACCTTACCAACCAGGTCAGCGCCGACATCGGCGGCCTTGGTATAGATACCACCACCGACCTGGGCGAAGAGCGCGACAAACGACGCGCCGAATCCGTAGCCGACGATCAACAGCGGGATCTGAACTTTGGGAACATCAGTAAGGAACGTGACGCACGCATACAATCCAGCCACACCCAGCAGTGACATCGCCACAACGAGTAGACCGGAAACCGCGCCACCACGAAGAGAAACGCGCAACGCGTCATTCAACGAGGTCAACGCCGCGGCGGCAGTGCGGATATTCGAACGGATCGATACCCACATACCGACATATCCGGCGATAACCGAGCACACCGCGCCAAACACGAATGACAGGGTCACCCAAAACGCCAACTGCATGGCCGACGGGACCGGGTCGAAATCATGATGTCCGCGGATTACTCCGTATCCAATAAAGAGGCCAACCGCCACCAACAGGGCCAACATGACGATTGTCCGGTTCTGGCGACGCATGAAGGACTCCGCGCCTTCCTTGATCGCATTCGAAATGGTCTGCATAGCCGGTGTGCCGGTCCCTCGAGAGAGTACCCAGCGAGCCAGCATCCACGCGGCCACTAAGCCCAACACGCTGATTCCAAGAATCAGGGCCAGTAATTGGGTTTCACCCATTCACGACTCCTTTCCTACATTCATATAATGATGCACTGAGCTGATGTCGCGATACGCCAAATGAGCACTAATCACTTAGTGCTCACTGGTTTATATGGTGGTGGGGGAAGGATTCGAACCTTCGAAGGCATCGCCGGCAGATTTACAGTCTGCTCCCTTTAACCACTCGGGAACCCCACCTCGCTTTGCTACATAAGTGCTGGATTGCCTATGGCTTGCCAGCAGAGGCAGGGAACATAGGGAGGGAGACTGGAAAAATCAACCGAAATGTATACGGATGACTGATTTTCCGATTCTAGACCTTAACTTTTTCCGGCTCAGGAACTTTGACGGTGCGACTCAGCACCCGGCCAACCGATGGAAACGCCTGGGTCAAGTCGGCGGTCAGGTCCTCAATCTCCTGGTCCCGATGCTCCGACATACGCTTACGCCAGATATCGACCGCCACTACCCAAAATATGGTGCCGAGAAATGTCACCAGCCCGAGCGTCAACAGCAGAAGCCCTCGTTTGGGACTGCTTTTCTCGACTGGCAGCGATGGCTCATCCAGAACCCGCATGATCGGCACATCCTTCTGAGCGTCAAGTTTGGCGATCTCAAATTCTTGGGTCAGGTACAAATACTTTTTGTTCTGGATCTCCACCTCGCGCTGGAGTCGCGCGATCGTCTTGAGCAGATCCGGGCTGGACCCTTCCAGCCAGTTCCGGTTCGATGCTTGGTACGACTCCAGTGAATCCTCTGCCGCCGCCATTTCGACCTTTGTCCGGTCGATCTGTCGTCCCAAATACTGCGCGTTATCCCTCGCCGCCGACCGACGCGCAAAGAGGTTGAATGATTCGAGTTCGGAGAGATACGCGGACAGTATCTGCCGCGAGAGGTCGGGATATTCTGTCTCAACCGCGATATCGATCACTCCGGTCTTTTTGTCGAGCGAGATGTACGTCACGTCATTCAGCGCGCCGCGCAGCTTGTCCGGGCTTTCCTGATCGAAATATTCCGCCAATCGCACCGTCATCGGCTTGGCGTTATGGGCAAAATGATACCTTTT
>JAYRFH010000309.1:0-23539 GCA_041908405.1 Candidatus Zixiibacteriota bacterium | reverse complement strand
GCTCGAGACTGAAATATCCGGCATGCCCCCAGAAAGTCTCGCCATCAAAGGCGACCGTATGCGCGGAATCATCGAAGCGGGCATCCCCCGCGCCATCGGAGAGAAGCGTATCATCCAGTTCGTCGGTTCTACTGCCGACCAATTGTCCCTCGACCTGATAATTCTTCAGGAATTGATAGGAGAAGTCGCCGCCAAAGACCGTCCCCGCTCCGCCACCATCAAGACGACGGTCCGTTAGCATGCCGCCTATGTACGAGCCATCGTTAAGCTGGTGTTTCATGCGAAGGATATTGGATGTACTCTTTCCGCCCTGCCAGAGATACGACCGTTCCTTCTGCGGAACCAGCAGTGGCGTGTGTTCATCGCGGCCAAGCAGGTAGGTGAAACTGGTGCGCCCGAACTTGCCGGTCAGTTTTGATGCTATTACCGGGTCGGCGATGGAGCGCGTATAGATCACATCGATGAATGAGCCATAAAGATCTGACCCCTCCTGAAAGAAGGGACGTCGTTCCTCGAAGAAGAGCGCGAAGGGCGAGTTCACATCGATCTGTGTCGCGTCAGATTCAACCTGGCTGAAATCCGGATTAGCGGACAGTTCGGCGGTCGCGTTCGACGACAAACTGTATCGCGCGTTGAATGAGACCTCGGCGTCGGCGTCACCATTTTCAAAACCGTCATCGGGGTTGCCGTAATCGCGCATCTGTCCGGACTGGAAGGCGATGATATTCGGAAGTACTTCCAGCTTATTCCCTGATTTTATCCCGGTAATGCCGGTCAACGTCCCCCACTGACACATAAAGCAGGGGTCATCGCGGCTGATAGCCGCCCAGCACATGCGACGGCGAACTTCGCGCTGACGGTCGCGCCAGAAATTGACCTTCCAGACCTGTTCCTCCTTGTTGGGGAACCGGAGACTGGAGAACGGGATCGCGATCTCCACCTGGTAGCCGGAGTCGGTGACCATCCCTTTCGAGTGCCAGATGATGTCGAAGGTCATGTCCTCGTTGCCGCCGTTCATCATCCGCAGATCCCCCTGGATGCCGAGCGGATTGACAAACAGTTCATATCCCCACGACGCGTCGCCGTAGGTGTCGAGCATGAGACCAAAATAGTCATCGCGGAAGATGGCGTCGCGGTCACGCAGTGAATAGCGAACCGATTTGGGGTCGTTGTCGATGGCAATTAGCGCCACATAGAGATTGTGGTCATCGTAGGCGATCAGTGCTCGCGATTCGACCGGGGGTTTGATCAAATCGCCGGGGTCGGTCTCGGTGAAGCCGTCGGCTATGGCGCATTGCCGCCAGATTGGTTCATCCAGATTGCCGTCGATCGTGACCTTACCGTCGATGCGGGGGACAGTGATCGAAGGCTTGATCTTGGCGGTAAAAGTTTCCTGCGCGTACACAAACAATGGGAGGGTCAGAATAGCGGCCACCAGCGCGGCCAGACGTGCGAATTTGATGATAGTTCCCATGACGGCATGTACGTAACGACTTTCCGATAAGTTGCGGTAGGCGAGGGGATTTGGGAGAGGAGAATCCATCGTGGTATCGTCCTAAAGCCGACAAAAAAGGCCCGCTCATAGCGGGCCTTCAAATCTGATCTGCCGGCAACTCTAGCTTTGGAGCGCCTTGAGCGCGTCTTCGCGGCTCTCGAAATGCTCAAACACCGAGATAAGGCGAGTGATGGTCAGGATGGATTCGATCTTGGTAATATTGGCGAGTACCAGCCGTCCACCGGAATTCTTCACGGAGGTGAGAGCTGAGATAAGCATCCCAAGGCCAACCGAGTTCATCCAGTCGGTTTTGGCCAGGTCGAGGACGAATTTCTTCTTGTTGCGGTTGAGGTACTCATGGATGCGGCCATGGAACATCGTAGTCTCCTCGCCGCCCATGATCTTTCCCGAAATGTCGATGATGACGATTTCGCCCTGCAAGGTGTCTTCAAATTTCATGAGTCTACGCCTTTATCCATCGAGGTTAATTTTGTCTGGTTGGTGCTGTCCCCCAACCGGTTGCGGCGGTCCGAGGAAAGGTGACCAAAGATGCCCTGCCCGTCCCCAAAAAGCAAGCCCTTTTTGGGAGGGCCAGCGGGACCGTTTCACACTGGTCAGTCTGTCCCGGCTTGTTTTGTGATTGCCCATCGGTCAGCCGTCTCCTATCCTGAACCCGGTCATAGAGAGAAGGACCTGGTCATGGCTATTACAGTCCGCGAACTCAAATCAGACGATTGGCCCGTCATCGAGGAGCTCTTCGGCGGGCGAGGGGCCTGTGGCGGATGTTGGTGTATGTTCTGGCGCATTCCGCATGGCGGCAAGATGTGGCGCGAGGCGGTCGGCGAACCGAACCATCAGGCATTCCGCAAACTGGTCAAGGCGGGGCATGCCAATGGGATTCTGGCATTCGATGGCGCTACTCCCGTCGGATGGTGCTCGTTTGGCCGGCGGATCGATTTTCCCCGCACAGAAACGATGAAAGCGTACGCCCGGCCGGATATCGATCAGGTTTGGTCGATCAACTGCTTTTTCGTGCGGAAAGAATACCGCAACAGCGGCCTGGGGGAGAAGATGTGCGCGGCCGCGGTGAAAGCGATCAACAAACGCAAAGGGAAGATCGTGGAGAGTTATCCTGTTCCGTTGACCAAGGATGGCAAGAAGCTCCCGGCCGCGTTTGTCTACACCGGTCCCGAGGCGATATTCAAGCGACTTGGATTCAGTCTGATCCAGCGGCTTTCGCACAGCCGACCGTTGTATCGGTTGTCATTGCAGAAGTCGAAGAAGAAGGGAACCTGATTCTCTCTTATCACGTATCTCATCCGGGCAACCATGTTTAGTTTTTCTGTCATACTTCGCCAATTCATAGTTATCGTCGGCGCCGGGCTGATGGTCTGGGGAGTGACATTGCCGCTGTTGGGGATGAAGATATTCCGCGATGAATCGTTCTTTGATCTCAGTCCGACCGGCGCGATCATCCTGATATCGCTGGCCGCGATCTCAATACTCTCCGCACTTTTTCGCAAGTGGTGGGTGCTCTATCTCACCGGCATCCTGGCGTTGATCCTGCTCTTCTACACAGTCGGGGAAATAGAGAACAGGAAAGAGAGCATGGACACGGAGTTTAAGCAGAGTGTCGCGGATGGTCCATTGAAAAGCACGATGCGCGGCTTGGTTGGCGCGACACGCGTGCGGTATGGATTTCTGGTGATGGCCGGCGGCGCGGTGCTGGTGCTGGCGGTCCCGCTATTGTGGGGGAGAGTTGTCTTCAAGAGAAAAGAGCCAAAACAGATCGAGTCAACCGGGCAGAGCGGCTGACAGCTTCTATCCTACAACCCGCAGTTTGGCGTACTTCGCCATGATTTTTTTGATTCCCAGTCCGGTGAACATTATCTCCAACCGCAGCGAATCGCCGTATCCTTCGGCCGAGACGATCTTCCCGCGACCGAATGTCGGGTGCGCGACTATGCGACCGACTCGGTAAGTTTCGTTTTCTTCATACTCGTAGTATGTCTCGCCTTTGGCTCTGCCGGATGATGCCGCCGCGGGGCGGCCGCCAAAGAGGTCATCGTCGCCAACCTGCTGTGACGGAAACGGCTTCCCCTGCACTGTCGCCTGGTAGCCGGAGCCATACTGGAAGACAGTGCGCGAACGGAGATCCCGCTTTTCAAGGAGGATCTCGGGGATCTCTTTGATAAATCGCGACGGAATCGACTGAACTTCGCCAAAGCGAAAACGAGTGGTAGCGGTTGAGAGAAAGAGCCGTTTACGCGCGCGCGTCGCCGCGACATAAAATAGGCGGCGTTCCTCTTCGAGTTGCATCGGCTCGATGATGGTTCGTTGCAGCGGAAACAATCCTTCTTCGAGCCCGACTATGTAAACTGTCTCATACTCCAGCCCCTTGGCGGAGTGAATCGTCATCAGCGTGATCTTCTCTTCGATTTCTTTGTACTGGTCGGTGTCGGAGAAGAGGGAAATCTCCGAGAGATAGTCTCTGAGTCCGGACTCACTTCGTCCGCGCGCGAATTCCGCGGCACCTTCGATGAACGCTTCGATATTCTCGACCTTGGCTTCACCAATAACGGCGTCCTCCGCGCGTAGTTCTTCTATAAGCTTCAGGTCGGCAACAAGGTCCTCGCAGAGGATATCGATCGGGTCGGTATCGACGCGGGCGCGGAACTTTTCGATCAATTCCACAAACGGCTGGATGCGCTTAGCTTTTCCGGCGAGGTCGGGATAGCTCGCGGCCGATTGCGCGATCTCATACATCGGCTTGTGTTGTTGCGCGCCGAGATCGGCGATATCCGCCACCGTTTTGTCACCGAGACCACGTTTGGGATAGTTGATCACCCGCTCGAACGCGACATCGTCTTTGGGATTGGCGATCAACTTAAGATACGCCATCAGATCCTTGATCTCTTTGCGCTGATAGAATGAAATGCCGCCGACGATCTGGTAGGGAATATTCTTGCGGCGAAGCTGCTCTTCGAACGGTCGGGACTGCGCGTTCGTGCGATAGAGGATCACCATCTCTTTGAGCGAGACTTTCACGCGATCGCAGTCTATCTGCTCGACCATCCTGACCGCCTCGTCTTCGGCGGAGTCAACCATCAACAGCCGGATCGGCTCACCATCCTCTGCCTGCGCCCAGAGCGTTTTCCCTTTGCGCGCCTGATTATTCTCGATCACCGCTGAAGCGGCCTTGAGAATAGTATTGGTGCTCCGATAATTCTGTTCGAGCTTGATGATCTTCGCGCCGGGGAAATCCTTCTCGAACTCAAGAATATTTCGGATATCCGCGCCGCGCCATCCATAGATGGATTGATCTTCGTCGCCGACCACGCAGATATTCTTATGATCGCCCAGGATCGCCTTGAGCAATAGATACTGCACGCGATTCGTGTCTTGATACTCGTCAACCAGGAGATAGCGGAAGCGATTGCGATACCGTTCCCCGATCTCCTCGTTGTTCTTGAGTATCCAGACGGAATTGAATATCAGGTCATCGAAGTCCATCCCGTTACATTCGCGAAGGCGGCGCTGGTACAGCTTGTAGATCTCCGCCGTACGCGACTCAAAATAGCCGGTCGCCTGTTGTGCGAACTGATCGGGAGAAATCAACTGGTTCTTCGCGTCAGATATCTTACGCGCCTGACCTTTGGCGGGAAATTGCCCCTCGGAGATGCGCAGATCTTTGATGCAGTTCTTGATCAGGCTGATGGAGTCTTCCTGATCGAGGATCGTGAAATTGCTGTCATATCCCGCCGAGGCCGCCTCGCGACGTAACAGCCGCGCGCAGAAAGAGTGGAATGTGCTGACTTGGAGTTCTGCGATATCAGTATGCATCAGCGCGTTGACACGCGCTTTCATCTCACCGGCCGCTTTGTTAGTGAAGGTCACCGCCAGCATCTGGTATGGTTCCGCAAACCGCTGGGTCAGGATATACGCCAGGCGGCGTGTCAAGACACGGGTCTTGCCTGAGCCGGCGCCCGCGATAACCAGCAGGGGGCCATCGGTCGTTTCGACCGCTTCCCGCTGTTCCTTGTTGAGACCATCCAGAAGATGCTGCATACGTGGGGCGAATATACGCACTCCCGCCCTGTATGCAATGACTTTGCGGAGATTCGCGAAGAACTAGAGCGACACCATGGTACCGGTGTAGTTTTTCGGGCGAGGAGTGCCCAGCCGCGGCAGGATAAGCACCAGCGCGACCGCCAAAAGAATTATCACCAGACCCGAATCAAGCGGAAAGGGTGAACCGCCCAGCGGCAAACGAGAGAGCGATACCGACCTTTGCCCCGCGGAATGGAAGAACGCATGATAGAAATAGTACCCGCCTATCATTGTCACTGCGAGTACTGCCGCGGAGATAAGGTGGAGGAGAGCATTCGATCGCGGGGGCTCCGGTTGGATATACGCCTCTCGCCAGATGAGGGATGGATCAGGCACCGGCGGCATGATCGACTCTGTCTCTGTAGCCAGCGCGTGAAAAGAGAGCGCAAGCCGCTCGGTCGCCTGGCATGCGGAGCAGGAGTTGATATGCGCGCGAAGCTGGTCGGGCACCGTGTTGGTTCGCACTGCATGTATCACCTGTGATTCAAATTCGCACTGCATAGTTACTCTCTTCCTATCCCAATCTCATTGCAGATAGTCGCCAGCTTTTTTCGCGCGCGCGACAACAGCACTTTCACCGAATGACTCTCCACACCGACAATCGAAGCCGCTTCAGCGTGCGAATATCCCTCGACATAACAGAGCCAGAGCAATGAGCGGTGCGTCAGGCTCAACCGCTCCATCGCTGTGGCGAGGTCGAGTTGCAGGGGGAGATCTTCCGCCGAAGTATCAACATCGTCATCAGAGGCCTCATCGACCCACTCGCCATGTACCTTGCCACTGCGCCAGTGGTCGCGCACCAGATTGGTCGCGATCGTGAACAAGTAAGATCTCTCCGCGCCAGAATCCGCTTTCGCGCGCTCCGCCTTGAGAAATCGAAAATAGCTCTCCTGAGCAAGATCATTACTCAGTTCAACCTGACGGACCATCCGGTAGAGGTAACTCCAGAGCGGACGGTAGGTCGCGCGATAGAAAATGCGGAACTCAGACTGGTTCATGAGGTCGGTCTGTCAGCCCAGGATTACGCCGCCTGACGAGATTTCCGAGCCGCCCGTTCCTGCGCCTTATACCATCCGTACGTCACCATCGAGACGATTCCCAGCCCGATCGCCAGCATGAAACACATCACCCCCCAATACTGCATATCGTGGTATTGCTGCTCATTCCCGGCGATATTCGGGTCGCCGTATTGACCGGCTCCCGCCATGAATCCCGCGCCGAGGACAAAGATCATCACCGCCGCCTGAATGAAACGGAGGACGATCGTTTTGCCGTTGCTGGTGGGAGCTTCTTTCTCCGCGTTAAGCAGTAACCGTTTGCCGGCATCGGTTGCCATGAAGCTGACAAACTCCGCCGCGCTGCCATACTTGTCGATCAGTTTGTTGAGCGACTCAAGCCGGTAGTATTCAAGATGCATAATGTTCTGCCTGCGCCTGAACAGCAGCCAGCAGAGAAACCCGATCAGCGCCGTCACGGCGACGAACATGATCGATTCCTGTATCAGAATGTCGTTATCCATAGTGAACTCCAAAGAGCTGGTTTTCGTGACCTGTTTTGACTGTTAGACGTACGCCGACAGGCAAAGGTAAACAGGGGGGAGAGGAAAAGGTAGTTTACAAAATTCCCTGCCTCTTTTCCGGTAGACAGCGCCTGCCGAACCAACTAACTTCCCGCATCTATGAAGACCTCAGACATCGTCAGCCTAATCGTCCTCGCCGCCATCTGGGGCGGGTCGTTTATCTTCATGCGGGTGATCTCCCCGGTGCTTGGGCCGATCATCACCGCCATGCTCCGGGTGTTGATCGCCGGAATAGTCCTCGCTATCTATTTCCGCATCATAGGTTTTGACATGGAGTTTCGCACCCACTGGAAACAGTACTTGTTGATCGGCGCGGTCAACTCCGGCATCCCGTTTTTCATGTACGCGTTTGCCGCGCTCCATATCCCGGCCTCCTATTCGGCGATCCTCAATTCGAGCTCGCCGCTCTGGAGCGCGATCCTCTCGGTCTTCTGGCTGGGGGAGAAACTGACCTGGGTCCGGGTGCTGGGGCTTCTGGTCGGGGCCGCCGGGGTGGCACTGGTGGTCAATATCCCGCCCGCCGAGGTTGACTCCATGTTCCTGGTTTCGGTGTTGGCCTGTCTGGTCGCCACACTCTGCTACGGTTTTTCGGCGGTTTATATCAAACGGTTCGGCAAGTCGCTCAAACCGCGCGCTATCGCCGGGGCGAGTCAGTTGATGGCCGCGTTTGTCCTGATACCGGCTATCCCCGCGTTCCCGATGCGGGGCGAAGTGACGATGTTTGTGGCGGTCAATATGCTGGCGCTGGCGATTATCTGTAGCGCGGTCGCCTATCTGCTCTATTTCCGGCTGATCGCCGACCTTGGGCCGACCAAGGCGCTGACGGTCACTTTTCTGATGCCGCTGTTTGGGATCCTTTGGGGGGTGATATTTCTGCACGAGCAGTTGACGATGGCGATGGTCGGCGGGATGGCGCTGATCCTGCTGGGGACCGGGCTGGTGCTGAATATGGGTAGAATCAAAGGAAGGCACTAGTATCAAATTATAAGATAGAGGGAGGTTGTCCCTCCCCCTATAGTTCATAGCGAGGTCAACGCAGTCTTACTACTCCGCGCAGCGCTTGATGCAGTCATCGTTTTCATCTGACATGCAATCGCATATGAGTGTTCCAGAATGAGGGACAATGGGCCTCAATTCGCCCTTGTAGACAGGACCAACGCTGCAGCACGAATATGCACCAGATGCGCTAGCCGTCGAGAAAACCGTGAACACCAGGGAAAAGACGAAGACGCACAGGCAAACGACCATTAAGACTTGTCTTGAAGTTCTCATAATATTTTCACCTCCTTTCATGAGACGACGTCTTCACTAGGTTGTTAGTAATCACTATTTAGGTTCTCGATTTTCGTAACGATACTGTCAAATTCGGAAGTAAGGACTACTCCGGAAATAAACTCTGTGATTCGGAGCTCAGGACCTACGATAATGCTAAATGGAATCGCTTCAATGTTTTGGGAAACGTGATAGCTGCCATCTTCATCTCGCAAGACTATCACGTCCGGTAGTAGCCGCTTATCAAGCCACTGTCCGATGGCTGCCTGGGAGCGCGTGATAAGGAACACTTTCTCGTCAAGTTCAAGTTCTCGTGTTGCTGCATAGAGATTCTCTATTTCTTCCAAGCACGTGCCGCATTCGGGGTCTACAAACATCAATATTGCCGATGAAGTTATCGCATCTGAAAGGCGAACACGCTCTCCTCGCTCATCCAAGAATAGCGCATTTGGCATTGGACTACCGATTTCCAACGTGCCCATTTTTCTGACAAGCGATTCAGTGATGAATTTTCTACTCTTGAGATAATTATTCGAGGATCGCTGGTTGTATAGCTTTCCCGCCACTACACCAAGAACACCCGAAGCAGCAATCACTGCAATCGCTACTAGCACAAATCGGAATTGCCCCATGCGTCTCAATAGAGAGATTTCCCCATTCAAGTCAGATATTGGTATTTTGTTATTGGGGGATCACTAAAGTCCGCCCCTCCGATATCGGTCTCAATATAAGAACGAAGATACGCGCTTGTCAAGCGAAAAATGGTGTGCGAAAATTGGATGAAGATGGATGATCAAGCGTTATAGCTTTCTATGTTAGCAAATTGACTTTCTGTGAAATTCTTCTTAAACTACTCTTGAGAATTGATTGCGGGAGGATCTTACCATGAAAATGTTCGCTCGAATCTGTGTCGGGGTAACATGTATTGTTCTGATTGCTTCTTCGACTGGCAATGGCAATTCTGTTGGCAATAGGCCAATTCCGCGCAACGCGACATCTTCAACCTTTCCGGCCTATTGTTGGGCGATTCATTCAATTGGAAAGATCGGGATGTTTGTTAACAATGGAGGGGGCTGGGGGCCTTGGTACAACGATAGTGTGTTTGCGCATGGTCTTGCTTGCTTTTATGGCGGCGACTATGGAGCTTCAAGCATCGATTATCCAGTTCAGCAATCAATCTCTTTCGCGGCAGGCGGTGGGATCTGGATTGGTGCAGTTGTAGGAGATGACACTCTTGTTTCGGTCGGCGACGTAAGCGAACCCAATGGAAATCAGGAGTTCTTTCCCGATGTCTCGCCATCGGGTGAGATGAGGCGGCGGTCCACCAGTAGCCAGACAGACTACGCGGGCGCTATCTCCGAGTTGGATTATATCTCCACCTATTCAGACACTTTTCTTTGTTGCGTAGGGGGTCTTGTACCCGACTACTTTAACGAGCGACCTCATAGACCGATTCCTGTCGCGGTCACTCAGCGAAGCTACTCCTGGTCAAACGCGTTCTGTGATGATTTCATTCTCTTCGACTACACTATTCACAATATCAGCAATAAACCGCTCGAAGAAGTCTATATTGGCTTTTACTATGGTTTGAGTGCGGGATATGGTCTAGATCCGTCCCGTCCTTATCCTGGTCGCGATGATATCTGCGGATACCGAACCGATTTCCCTCAGGAGGGAGATTGCCCATATTCCGACACGATAAATATTCTCTGGGGAGCAGATAACGATGGGGATCCGATCAATGGGCAGTTCGCATACTATGACCTGAGCCGGGCCGTTCCCAACGTGGTTGGTATTCGGCTTTTAGGCGATCTCGGCGCTGACCAAGCAATCTCTTTCAACTGGTGGACAGAGAACATTTCTTCCCAGAATCTTGACTTTGGTCCCAACCGACGTGCCGGCGCTCCGTCAACTTTTCGATTCGGTACCGGTGGTAATGGTCTGCCGTATGGCGACAGGAACAAGTACTACCTGATGCGAAATGGAGAGATCGACTATGACGTTCTCCGCACTTCGGAGATCGGCGTCACTAATCCGACCTGGGAGGCTCCTTCGACACAGGCGGTTAATATTCTGAAAGACGGAGATTGGATCTCTTGCCTCTATTCGATCGGACCGTTTGAGATCGAGGCAGGAGGGAGTCTGGATATTCCGCTCGCCGTTGTCGGGGGCGAGAATTTTCACACGCTTGCTTCCAACGCAGACAACCTGCAACCGGGGCGCATTGACCAGTTTATGGCGAATGTCAGTTTCGATGATCTGGTCAACAACGCGCTCAACGCGGAATGGGTCTATGATAACCCCGGTTTTGATACCGATTCCGATGGCTACGCCGGAAAATATCGGGTTTGCGTGCTCGACTCAGTTTTTCGCGATGGCCAGTGGATTCCCTCGCGGGCGGATACCACCTGGTATCGCGGCGATGGTGTACCGGATTGGCGCGCCCTCACACCACCGCTCCCCCCCAAAGTCTGGCTCATCCCGACGCTGAGTGGCATACGTGTCCGCTTCAACGGCGCGGAGTCTGAGACACGGGTCGACCCATTTACGCAGGTGCTGGATTTCGAGGGGTATAATATCTATGTCGGTCGCGATGAGCGCGAGGCAAGTCTTTCACTCGCGGCCTCGTATGACCGCGAGAATTACGAGAAGTGGGTCTGGGACTTCAATGAAGGTCTGACCGGCGATTGGATCAATCGCGAACAACCAATGACTCTCGAACTTCTGCGTTGTCTCTACGGCTCCGGCACCGACCGATGCGCGGATTCAACTTTTCACCCGCTGTCATTCGACCGGACCAATCCATATCGGAAACAGGGATTTCTTGATTCGATCTTCTATTTCGTGCGCCATCAATCTAATGCGTCGCAGTTGGGCTTCAGATCGTCTATCAGAAAAACGTACCCCGACGAACCGCTTCCGCCGACTGTCGATGTCCCTGCCTCGGCCTACACCGAAGACGGCTACTTGAAATACTATGAATACGAGTTCACTCTACCGGATCTACTGCCGACTGTGCCGTACTTCATCAATGTTACGGCGTTTGATTTTGGATTCCCCGAACAGAGCATGCCGCCTCTGGAATCAAGCAAACTGATCGGTTTAAAATCGGCCTTTCCGTATGCCGATGACGAGCAGAACGACTCGCTTCTCCCGCCGGTCTATGTCTATCCAAATCCGTACCGGGTGGATGACAAGTACCGCGACCATGGATTTGAGGGGAGAATCGGGAATGAACGGGGGTTGATCGATGACCGTGTGCGGCGCATCAATTTCGTCAATCTTCCGCCGGTCTGCGTCATTCGTATTCACACCCTTGATGGCGACCTGGTGCGGGAGATTCATCACGACATGGATCCCAACGACCCAAACTCCACGCATGATAGCTGGGATCTGATTAATCGGAATATCCAGGCGGTCGAATCGGGGCTTTATTATTGGTCGGTGGAAGATGCCAAAGGAAACGTGCAGATAGGGAAAGTGGTTGTCATCAAATAAAACGCCCGGGCAAGTCGATAAGACCGCCGCGGGCGATTATTGTCAGAACTTCGTTCAGAATCTACATCAGACCGTCGGGGGGTTCTGGCCGTAGTTCGCCCAGTCCTCTTTCGCCGGACCATACACTCCCGGCACTTTCAGACCCGCCTGACGCATCAGCACGGTCATCTGGCCGCGATGATGGATCTCATGCTTGATGAGGATCTTGAGCGCAAGCCCAAGTGTCCACTTCTCGCCGTAGAAATCCTTCTCCGCCTGAAGGTCGCTGTCTTTCCAGTTCGCCTTGATGAAGTCGATCATCTCTTGCGTCGTCTGCTGGTAACCCTGCGCGACCTGCGCGGCTGTCGCGGGGACCGGATCCTCTTTGCCGACCGCCTTGATGACGATCCCGGCGTAGCCGGTCATCTCCGGATAGGTGGTGACCAGATGCCAGGCGATACGTCCGAGAGTGCGGTGATCCTGCGCGACGGCCTGCTTGAGCGAAGCATCGCTCAACGCGTTCATGATCTTCTGCGTTTCTCCGCGCTCATGCTCGAACTCCCCGAAAAACTCCGCCAGTGTGTTGTACATTATGCCGCTCCTGTTCTATCGTCACATACACTGTCTATCGAATCTATTTGCCGTCCAGTATCCGCGCGATCTCAGTAAGAGTCTCCGGCGACAACTCTATCTCCGCCGCTTTCACATTCTCTTCAAGTTGCGCGATAGAGGTTGCGCCGGTGATCGCGGAACTTATCTCGGGCAACCGGAGTACCCAGGCGAGCGCCAACTGCCCTACGGTGATGCCAAGCTTCTGCGCGATCTCAGTCAGTTTACGAACCTTGGCGATATTGGTTTCGTTCAGGTCACGTTCGAGCCACTGACTGGTCGCGCCACGGCTCCCATCCGGCATCCCATTGTTGTATTTGCCGGTCAACAGCCCCTGCGCCAATGGCGACCAGACCACCAGCCCGATACCGTTTTTGGCGCATGTCGGGAGTATATCCTTCTCGATGTGACGGTCAATCATATTGTAGCGAGGTTGCTCAACCGAGGGGCAATATGTGAGATAGCGCTCGGCGATATCCACCGCCGACTGGATCTGGTCGGCCTCCCAGACTGAATGCCCCCAGTAAAGCACTTTCCCCTGACGGATCAGGTCATCCATCGCGCGGGCGGTCTCTTCGATAGGCGTCTCCGGGTCAAAGCGGTGGCAGAAGTAGATATCGAGATAATCGGTGCCGATCCGCTTGAGCGACTTCTCGATCGATTCCATGATATGTTTGCGGGAGAGGCCGCGGTCATTGACGTTGTCCGTCATCGGCCAGAATAGTTTGCTCGATATCACCAGATCGGATCGTTTGAACTCTTTGATCGCGTTGCCGACGACTTTCTCGGCCTCCCCTTTGCGGTAGATATCTGAGATATCGATGAAGTTTACTCCCAGTTCGACCGCGCGCTGGATGATATCGGTGGCGGTTTTGTCCGCGACCGTCCCACCATACGTCAACCACGCGCCCAACGAGATGCTTGAGATCTTGAGACCGGTTCCACCAACACGACGGTAATTCACGCCGACTCCTTTGACTTTAGTTCTCTATTCATCGCTGCATCAAAAGTAGCGAAAAGGAAGCATATGGACAACCGGAAAGGGGAATGATTCGCCAGCCTCCGATCTGTTCATCGTGAGGCCATTGATCAAGGCGCGGTTGGAGCGGATTCGTTCGGCACCGTATAGACCCAGAGGCTGGCCTGGCCGCCGAATATTGATACCTGATTTAGGAGAGGATGCTCACCTGTGAAAAGCACGTAATTCCCCGCCAGCGTCGATTTAGGATACTGTGATTGCGCGACGGTCAGCGATTGACCGGACGACAGATCGTGTACCACCAGGTCATACCCTGTTGCAACCGGCGCAGACAACAATAGGCGGTCCCGATTGCCGTTCAGCATCGGCCACATCGGTCGCGCGACTGATGTCTGTGTGAAAAGTGTTTCGGCCTGTCCGGTCAGGTTCTGCTCAATGATTGACCACTGAAACTGTGACACATGGGCGATATAGAGATAACTTGAATCAGAAAGCGCGACCGGGTCATAACCATATCTATCCAAGGTCAATCCTGCGCCTGGTTCCGCAATTCGATAGAGACTGGAATCGCGTGAGGCAATGACCAGGTCATTACCAACGAAACAGACGGATTCAAATGTCGAATCGACAGCGAAAACCAACACGCTCGAATCTACAGCCGTGTAGACCATCAGGGTATCATGCCGCAGTGCGACGACGCGCTGAAGATCCGCTGAAAGCGAGGGCGAGGTGAGACCCGAGTCCATCCACACTCGCTCACGCTCAGGACGAGTCACTCGGGCGCGGTAGATGCCGGTCAGCGCAGGCACCAGTGAATCGCGTAGCGATAAGTAGATGTACTCGCGATCAGGCGAGAGCGCGGGGTCGGTTTCAATCGGATAGTAGTCGATTCCCTGCGGTGGAGGACCGGTCTCGTCATTGGTGCAGCCGATGCACAATAACAGGCACAGTACGCTCGCGAATCCAAAAGCACATGTCGAGCGACAAAGTCGCATTATCGCTTGTCCAATTTTGCTTCCAACTGGGCCACTCGCTCGGATACATTCTGCCAGATCTCCGGCGAATGTTCCGGGTAGCCATCGAGCCTGAAATGATCTTTCGCCCGTTTCAGCATAGCGAGCGCTTCGGTAAGATTCCCCGCTTCCTTCTCGATCTCCCCGAGGTCATCGAGCGCCTGCGCGATCGCGGCATGATCCCCCAGTCGCTCAGCCCACGCAAGGACCGGCCGAAGCCAGCTCTTGGCGGTTTCGTTCTGACCGAGCAGTCGATAGGTCATGCCGATATGGTAATCCGCGAAAAGTTTGGCGACCTCACCCGAAAAACGCCAGTGATAATCACGCGCTTTCAGGTAGCAATCCAGCGCTTCGGCGAATTGCTTGAGATCGTAATACGTTCCCCCAAGATTGTTCCAGAGAGGGCCGAGCCACTGCTCAGCTTCGTAGGACTCCGCCATCTGAATCCCGCGCTTGGTCCAGTCGATCGCTTCCTGCGGAGTGGCGGCAACAATGCCGCTCATATTGACCGCGTCGATAGCGCGCGCCCGAAGGTCATGCAGGGCGCAGTAGTCGTAGTACTGCTCAAAGGTCGCGCGCGCGGATTCGAGATCTTTGCGCTTCCATTCGAACCGACCCTTCACTCCGAGATAACGCGACCAACCGAGAGGATCGGAGTCTGTGGCCTTGGCTGAGGCTTCGCCGAGGATCTTCTCACCCTCATCACGATTGCCGTTGGTCAGATAGCACCGCGCCGCCTGACTCAATGCTTCGACCTCGATCGGTCGATTGAACTCCGCACGGGCGGCCTCGACCGTATTCTGATAGGCAATCAGGGCATCATCGATATTTCGTTTCTGGAATTCGGAATCGGCCAGTTCAAGCAGTTCGGCGGCGGTCAGCCCGGATATTTCCATGTCGGCTCCTTTTTCTCCTCTCTCGGCCCCTCCCAAAACGACCGGAGACTGCAGGATAGTGATCAGCCCCCTGAATCAGGGCGGAATTGTCTACCTGCGAAGTCCGAATATAGCTCGTAACTGACGCTTTTTCAATATGGTAGAGGCTGTATTTCCAATTGACCCTCTTTTTGGTCGGCTATATATTGACCGCCGTCGAACTGCCGACAACGACAGTAGAAGACTTAACCATTTACCCATTGGTTCCCTATGCGCGCATTCATTACCGGGATCACCGGACAGGACGGCTCCTACCTCGCCGAACTTCTCCTTGAACAAGGGTACGAAGTGATCGGGATGGTCCGTCGGTCCTCCACCGAATCATTCGACCGAATAAACCATATCAAAGACAAGATCGAACTGGTCCAAGCAGACCTGCTGGATCAGCTCTCGATCGTCAATGTGATCGAGCAATACCGTCCGAATGAAGTCTACAATCTCGGCGCGCAGTCATTCGTGCCGACCTCGTGGGTACAGCCGGTGTTGACCGGCGAATTCGACGCGCTCGGAGTTACGAAAGTGCTTGAAGCGATCCGCCTCGTTGATAAGAAAATCAAGTTCTACCAGGCGTCATCGTCGGAGATGTTCGGCAAGGTGCATGAAGTCCCGCAGAGAGAAACGACGCCGTTTTATCCGCGTTCGCCGTATGGTGTGGCCAAAGTGTACGGCCACTGGATCACCGTGAATTATCGCGAGAGCTACGGCATCCATGCCAGCTCCGGGATTCTCTTTAATCATGAATCGCCGCGCCGCGGGCTTGAGTTTGTCACGCGCAAGATCACCGATGGCGCCGTGCGCATAAAACTTGGATTGGCCGACAAACTCGCGCTGGGGAATCTTGATGCCAAGCGTGACTGGGGATTCGCCGGTGATTATGTCCGCGCCATGTGGCTGATGCTCCAGCAGAAAGAAGCCGGCGATTTTGTCATTGCCACCGGGAAAACACACTCCGTCGAAGATTTCGTGCGACTCGCGTTCGGTCATCTCGACCTGGACTACAAGAAATATGTCGTGACCGACCAGCGATTCGTTCGGCCCGCCGAAGTTGACCTGCTGTTGGGCGATCCGTCGCACGCGAAGAAGGTGCTTGGCTGGGAGCCGAAAGTCAGTTTTGAACAACTCGTCAAGATGATGGTTGATGCCGACATGAAGCGGCTCGCGGGCTCATCCAAATAATGAAACGTCGGACCGCGCTTATCACAGGGATCGGTGGCTTCGCCGGCTCATGGCTGGCCGAAGAATTACTGCGCGAAGGATACCGCGTCATCGGTACTCTTGCGCCCAAGGAGACGACTCAGAATCTGGCCTCTATCAAAAAGCACATCACGCTATCCCGTCTTGATATTCTTAACACCACGGCGTGCCGCAAGCTGGTTGCCTCCACCAAGCCGGATTATCTGTTTCATCTGGCGGCAATAGCGTCGGTAGGAAAATCTTTCGAACTGGAGCAGACGACTTTTCGGGTCAATTTTGATGGTACCCAGAATATGCTGGATGCCGCGCGACAGCATAGTGGACTGAAAAAGTTTTTATTTGTCGGGTCAGCCGATGCCTACGGCATCGTCCATCCGCCGACCAAAACACTGACCGAGCGCCAGTGCTTTAACCCTATCTCTCCTTATGGGATAGCGAAGGCGGCGGCGGAGTATGCGGCGCGCTACTATTTCCGGGCACATCAACTTCCGGTGGTGGTCGCCAGGGCATTCAACCACTCCGGACCGCGCCAGACCGCCAATTTCGTGATCCCCTCGTTTGCGAAGCAGATAGCGGAAATCGAGGCTGGGCGCCAGAAACCGGTGCTTATGGTCGGGGATCTGTCGGCCCGGCGCGATTTTTCCGATGTCCGCGATATCGTCCGCGGGTACCGTCTCCTCGCTGAGAAAGGAATACCGGGCGAGGTGTACCAACTTTGTTCCGGCAAAGCAGTCGCAATTAACGACGTACTAAGGATATTGCTATCCCTCAGTCACGCCGATATAGAGGTGAGAGTAGATAAAAGTCGGCTGCGCAAAGCCGATATACCGATTCTGCGGGGAAGCTTTGCCAAAGCGTCCCGGGCAGTGAACTTTACTGGTAAAATACCGTTACGGAAGACTCTGCAGGATACACTCGAGTATTGGCGTGAGTTGACCGCAACGCAAAAATAGCACAACACTGGGAGAATCATAGATGGCTACAAAAAAGAAAACCAAAGTGGCGTCAAAGCCGGCTGGGAAACAGACTTCTCCAGCCGATCAGTTGATCGCCAAGATCCGCAGTCGTGAAGCGATCCCCGGGATCGTCGGACTCGGTTATGTCGGACTTCCCCTCGCCATGGTCCTTGCCGATAACGGCTTCAAAGTCCTCGGCCTGGATATCTCGAAAGAGAAAGTCAAACTGCTTAATGCCGGCAAATCGGATATCGATGATATTCCGGATTCCGTCGTTAAGAAAGCTGTCGCCGCTGGACGTTTTTCCGCGACTACTGACCCGGCCAAGATGGGCAAGGTCGACACGATCTCTATCTGCGTGCCAACACCGCTTTCTAAAACCAAAGACCCCGATGTTTCCTACATTCTTGATGCTGTCAACGCGGCGAAGCCGTTCATCAAGAAAGGGACACTGGTCGTACTCGAATCGACCACCTATCCCGGCACCACTGAAGAATTGATCCTGCCGATCCTCGAAGGTGGCGGGATGAAAGTCGGCAAGGATTTCTTCCTCGCTTTCTCGCCGGAACGTGTCGATCCGGGCAACCCGACTTTTACGACGAAGAATACTCCGCGCGTGGTCGGTGGTGTAACTCCGGCCTGTACCGCGGTCGCAAAAGTGTTCTATGAACAGACCATCCCGAATGTGTATCCGGTTTCTTCGACCAAAGCGGCCGAGATGGTGAAGCTGTTGGAGAATACTTTCCGCTCGGTCAATATCGGTCTGGTGAACGAAGTCGCGCTGATGTGCGACCGCCTCGGCCTCAATGTCTGGGAGATCATCAACGCGGCGTCTTCCAAGCCATTCGGCTTCATGCCGTTCTATCCGGGTCCGGGGCTCGGCGGACACTGCATTCCGATCGACCCGCACTATCTTTCCTGGAAACTGAAATCGCTGAACTACTATGCGCGGTTCATTGAACTGGCCGGCGATGTCAACAGCCATATGCCCGAGTATGTGGTTGAGCGGACTATCCGTCTCCTCAACGAGCGCTCCGGCATCGCGCTGAGCAAATCAACCATCGTCGTGATGGGTGTCGCCTACAAGCGGGATATCAAAGATGTCCGCGAATCACCGGCGCTCGACGTTATCAAACTGTTGCAGAATCGCGGCGCCAAGGTGCTCTATAACGACCCGTTTGTCCCGAGCTTCTATCTGGAGCATGGGGAAAAAGGGGAGAAGAGCCATGGCCTGATGAAGTCGTCCAAGGTCACCGCCGAACTGCTAAAGAACGCGGATCTGGTGATTGTCGTGACCGACCATACGCAGTACGATTACCAGTGGATAGTTGATAACTCCAAACTGGTGTTCGATACGCGTAACGCCACCAAGAAGGTGACCAAAAACCGCAGCAAGATCGTTGTCTTGTAAGCGATTCAGTATCGTCTGATAGATCAGCCGGTCCTCCTCCGAGGACCGGCTATTTTTTTGCCCGCCAAGCGTTTACTACGAACAAAATCTGCCGATATACTCAGATAAGGATAAAATCCGTTTATGACGCAGCCTGCACCAAACCAGAAACGATTCGCCGATGTCAAATTGATCCTTAAGGATATGCTTAAGGTCATCAAGGTGGTCGCGATGTATCCCGAGGGGAACCCGCTTCCCCAATCGCTGCGTCGATCATTCTCCGAAAAGCTGGTTCAGATAATTGAGGATCATGGCGAGATCAGGCTGGTCTTCGCTACCGACAACGTCACGTACGACTCGGAAGTGGTCTTTGCGGATGCTTCCAAGGAAGAAAGTCTGGCCGGGCTCTTTTTCGAAAATGGCATCATGAGCCTCACTTTCCTCAATCCGCTTGATCTTCTCGAAGTTTACAAACTGCTCGACACCATCAAAGCCTACCAGAACAAGAACGCTCAGAACGCCGACCTTGCGTCACTGCTCTGGGAGGCGAATTTCGTCTGTATCAAGTTCGCGACAGTGGAAGATGTCTCGCTCGCGCAATACGATGGAGACTTCCGCGTCCAGGAGTTCATCTCCACCGGAAGCGAAAATCTGTCTGAGGAGCGACGCTCCGCGTACGATGCCATTTTCCGCGAAGATACCGATCCCGGAAATGATTCCGGCGGGTATGTCGTGGAACTCCCCGACGATGTCACGGATGAAGAACTTCGCGAATTGAGAAAGCTGGCCAGGGCGAGCAACCAGCAGGGTTCGGGCGCGCCGATAAGTGGCCCGGTGCCGGATGGTCGCGCCATAGTTGACAAATTACGGGCTTCGCGAAAGAAGAACGCCGCGTTCTTCCTCGTCGACCCTGCCAATGAATCCGGCGGTCACGGACTCGGCAATGACCTGATAGATAGTTCTACGCTCAGAGTCTCCGAGGCCTCGGAAGCAATGGGCTTTGGTGACCTGATGGCGCGCAAACCATCTGCTCCGGACACCGCGCTTATTCTCAATGATGAATTCAAACTGACCGAGGAAGAAGAAGTGGAGATACGCTCACTTCTGACCGCCGACGCTCAGTTCGACATGTACGAATCAACCACTGAACTGCTCGCGGAAATGCTCCTGCAGGAGACCGAACTGAGCGCGTTCTTCGAGACTGTCGGCATTTGCGAGAAACTGACTTTCGATCTGGTCACTGCCGGGCGTCTGGTCGAAGCAGGGCATATCCTCGGTCATCTTCGTCATCTCGAAGAAGAACTAGCCGAATCCAAACCGCTCTGGTCTGAGCGTTTGCGCGATGCCCGCATCTCGGCGGGAAGCGCCGCCCGCATGAAGCAATTCGGCGAGGCGCTCAACCAGCACGCCGAGATATCAACTTTCGATATCCGGAGCTATCTTGAAGTTTTCAGTTGGGAAGCATTGGGCGCGATCACGGATCTGCTCGGCGACCTGCAACATCGGACTCATCGTGAGTTTCTCTGCGATTTCCTCTCCAATCGCGGCAAGGACAATCTGGCGATCATCGCCAAAGGCGTGCACGACAAACGGTGGTTTGTAGTGCGCAACTCCGTCGGTATTCTCGCGAAGATAAACGACGACAAAGCGATCGGCTACCTCGCCCCCGCCATGAAACATGACGACAAGCGGGTTCGCCTCGAAGTCCTCAACGCTATCAAGGAACGGACCGATTCACGCACGCTCGATATCCTGAGCAAGGCGCTACTCGACAAAGAGTCGGACATTCGACGAACCTCCCTCGCGGCTATCATGCATAACCGGGGAAAGGGATGTTTCGAGGCGGTGGCGCATATGATCGCCGATCCGTCATTCCAAACGATCGAGCCGGATGAACAGACCGAGGCGCTGCGCGTCTACGCTATCCTCGGCGGCGAAAGAGCGATCGCGTTTCTCCGTAAACTTGCCACGCGGATAAATCTCATGAACGACTCCGGTATCGCGCTGCATCGCGCCGGGGCGATCAAAGCGCTGGCGCATTCGCCCAGTGACTCAGCCGAGACGGCCCTTATAAAGCTGCGCTCGCACTGGATTCCCGATGTCCGCCGGAAGGCGCGCGAGGCCGTCAATCTGCGTCGCGAACTGAAACTCCGACCGCAGACCACCCATGCTCAACCACCAGCCAACGCGGAGGAAGCCCATGTCCGTTGATCAGGCCAAACGCGTCCTTGGTGACAAGACCGATGAAAAGCTGCTCACGCTTTTCTTTGTGCTCTACAAGACCTCTCGCATTATCGATGCCAACAACGCGGTCTTTAAGAACCAGAGCGAGGCGTTTTTCTCACATCTCCACCGGATGACGTCGGAGCATGGCGACATTACCATCAAATCCTTCGGCGGTCACTATTTTGTCAATGAACGAATGATCAAGTTTGATGACCACGGTGCTTCCGGTGCCGCGCAGGTCGTCGCGGAGTGGAAATCTCTCGGCATCGGCGGGATCATCTTTGAGTCGACGCTGTCGCTCGATGATCTACGACGGTTCATCACGTTTATCACGGCAGTCAAGCCGAACTCATCCAATATCGAAGAACTTGCCGCCAAATTGAAAGTGCAGGGGCATGCCGGTGTGCGCCTTCTCTCACTCAAACGAGAGGGAGACCATGGCCATCATGTCTCTGAGGAAGAAAAGAAGTATATCCGGTTGACTGCCCGCAATGCGTTCTTCCAGGCAATGACTGTCGTGCAGGAGTTGATCGTCAATGCTTCACAGGATCGCGAGATCAATCTCGCCAAGACCCGTCGCGTGGTGCAGTCCCTGATAGACCATGTCTCGCGCGATGAATCTTCACTCCTTGAGCTTGCCTCTATTCGCGATTACGACGACTACACCTACGCGCACTCGACCAATGTTTGCGTATATTCACTGACCCTTGGCGCGCGGCTGGGGATAGACCGCTCCCGCCTGTCGCAACTCGGTTTTACCGCGCTGTTCCATGATATCGGGAAAGTGAAGCTCCCCAAAGATCTCATCCAGAAGCCGGACGCGTACGACGAAAACGACTGGATCCAGATGCAGCGCCATCCGTTGCTCGGTGCCAAGACGATCTTCGCGCGCCTGAAGCTGGATGAACATACCGCCCGCGCGGCTCGTGGAGCGTTTGAGCATCATATCAACGACGATTTCACCGGTTACCCGAGTCTTCGCTACCGGAAGCGGAAACCCGATCTCTTCTCGCGCATCATCGCGATCGTTGATACCTTTGATGCTCTCAGTTCCGGGCGTGTCTATTTGCGAAAAGCGATTCGACCAGATGAGGTCATCCACAAGATGCGCTCACAAATGGCGATCAAGTTCGACCCCTTCTTGTTGAAGATCTTTACCAACGTGGTCGGCATCTATCCGTCCGGCTCGCTCGTGCTGCTTTCGACCAACGAGATCGCGCTCGTGCTGACCAATAATGAGCAGGATCTGGCGCGCCCGTATGTCAAGATCGTTGGCAACCGCGCGGGGCTGTTGGACAACCCGATCTGGGTCGACCTCGCCCTGCCGGAGCACGCAGACCGCAAAGTACTTCGCATGATCGATCCGTCCCGTTACGGACTCGACGTGAAGAATTTCATTCTGAAAGATTAGAATCGAAGAGCGAGCGAGGCTTGCATGCCGCCTTGCGCGGGCCGCAGGTCGAATCCGACTGCTCTCTCCGGATGCGCCGGTGAACCGGACAGGTGCGCGTCTACAAACGCGTCGAATACAGAGACCAAGGTCGTCAGGCCAAGAAAGAACAAATACTTATTCCGCTCCTGACGACGATCCTTGTACATAGCATAATACTGCTGCCGGATACTGACATCCGTTGAGGCATCATAGCTCTCTTTGAAATTTGAGGCCGACCCGCCGTAGTGGATCGCCGCGCCAATACACCATCCCTGTAATCCCGCATAGATAAGCGCCTTCACCGGCTTCCCATTCGACATCTGCCCCCAGCCGGGGATCACCAGCGACTTGAATAGCGCGCCGGTCGGGCTTTGTCGAAGTCTCTTCTCCAGATTAGAGCTGTCGGTGACCGGAAGCTCGCCTTCAAAGGTCGGCGGCACGAACAGCACAGTGTCTTCTTTGATCAGTTTTATCGCGGATGAATCGATCTGGGCAGAGTCTGCCTGCACAGAGTCATTGAGCGGAGGTACCGGCACTTGAGCTGAGATATCGGGCGCGGCAAACATGAAAAGTGAGAGCAGGCAGGCAAGAGAGAAAAATGCTCGCATACCTCAACAGAACACTTTCACCTGCTTGTCGCCGATCTTGACCGCCAATACCGTCGTCGGCAATTTGATCAGTTCGCCATCGAGATACATCACCCGGTTCTGGATCGGCTGAATATTGATATTTTTCCCGCGGAACATGCGGATATCCGTTCCATATAGGTATTTCCCCTTCTGGATCGCGCGCGTGATGGCGGAGAACTCGCCGAGCTGTCCTCCCTGGTCGAAGATCACCTCCGCCTGACCATCATCCGTCAATGCTGCCGT
>JAYRFH010000308.1:0-2612 GCA_041908405.1 Candidatus Zixiibacteriota bacterium | reverse complement strand
TAACTCGGGGATTCCCATATTGTGGCCGTAGCCACAGACGCCAGAGAATTGAGCGAGCGCTTTGCGAGCCGGTTCAGGCATGGTCCAGGTCGGCTCACCGAGCCCAAGCGGTACCGCGTCGGGAGGGGCACCTTCGGAAAGCATCCGAACGGGGCTGGGTCGCATCCCCTGTAATCGCGCGGCAGTCTGCATATAGCTAAATCCTATCTGTTATCGTTTAAAGTAGTTTATTCAGGCGGATAGTCTACTCCGCCTTTCGCACATGGTCAAGGTAAAAGAAAAACCGGTCGGCTATTACTGCCAACCGGTCATAGTATTCTGCTGAGTATCCTCATCACTCCTTGCGCGGAGTCTGGTCGCCGATTGAAGGAGCCTTTCGATCAATGGTCTTCGGCACAGGCTGCCCGCCACCGTCAATCGAAAGAACTGTGATGTAGTCGACCAACTCCAGCGTATCCGAACCGCCGGACCCGGTCACGATCAGTCGGACAGTGTAGGTTCCCGCAGTTTGGTACTGATGTAGCGGATCCTGTTCGGCCGATGTGTTTCCATCGCCGAAATCCCACTGGTAGTTGTCGATCGTTCCCGTCGACTGGCTGGTGAATTGAACCTCGAGAGGGGCCAATCCACTGGTCGTGTTCGCAGTCAAGGCGGCGACTGGCGGAGGTTCGTTTACCACGATATAGTCAGTGCGAGTAAGGGTATCAATGCGGATCGCGCCGACAACTATGAGCCTGACTGTGTACGTGCCGGGAGACAGATACTCGTGTTGGGGTGAGCTCAGAATAGAGGTCTGGCCATCACCGAAATCCCAGAAACTAGTCAGGATGATCCCTGACGATGTGTTATTGAATTGCACCAAGAGAGGCGCGATGCCGCTGGTGGGTGAAGCATCGAAATTGGCAAAAGGTCCGCTGCTTTCAACCGTTATAAGATCCTGAGCGATCAGTGTATCTTCCCCGCCCGGGCCAGTGACGGTCAGGCTGACCGAGTATGTTCCGGGATTCTGATACGTATGCACGGGGTTCTGTTCTTCCGAACCGTTGCCATCTCCAAAATCCCACAGATACTTGTCGATCTGGCCGGTCGAGTTATTGGTGAATGTCACCTGCAGTGGGTCGACACCGGTCACTGGATCGGCGCTGAAGTCCGCTGTCGGAGGTGGAACCAGAACAGTGATGTAGTCGGTCTTAAGTGTGGAGTTGGAGCCGTCTGGTCCATTCACGGTCAGGCGAACTGAGTAGACTCCGGCCACCGTGTACTGGTGTGACGGATTTTGCAGGGTTGAGGTGCCGCCATCACCGAACTCCCACGCGTAGGTGGAGACAGCACCGGTTGTGATCGCCGTAAAATTGACTGTGAGCGGGACAATACCCGATTGCGGGTTGGCAGTGAAATCCGCGGTCGGCAGCGGGTTCTGTACCTGGACATAATTCCCGCGTTGTGAGCTATTGGAACCGCCGGGACCGGTAACAGTCAGGCGCACGGTATATCGACCCGGAGAATTATAGACGTGTATAGGGCTCTGCGCGGTCGAGGAATCGCCATCGCCAAATGACCAAAGATATGAATCGATCACCCCTGTCGACAGACTATTGAACTGGACCGAGAGCGGCGCTGGTCCGGAGGTCGGTATTCCTTCGAATGCCGCAGTGGGCGGCGGGATGAGTGCCTGGATATAGGAAACACGATTGAGCGTGTCTTCCCCACCCGGCCCGATCACAATGAGTCGGACGTCATACTGCCCGGGGTCGATGTATGTGTGCGATGGATTTTGCAGGCTCGAGCTGGTACCATCGCCGAAGGACCATTGGTAGACATCGATCTCGCCTGTCGCAAGGCTGGTGAATTGCACAGCCAATGGCGCGGCACCAGAGGTCGGATTGGCGCTAAAGTCCGCCACCGGTGGAGGCGTGTCCACTGTAATGTACTGCACACGAGTCAGTGTATCCGCGCCGCCGGGGCCAGTGACAATCAGGCGGACATCGTATACACCCGGAACTGTATACTGGTGAGTGGGGGACGCAACAGCGGATGTGCCACCATCGCCAAAATCCCAAGCAAACGTAGTAAAAGTACCGATTGACTGATTGGTGAACGATACCGTCAGCGGCGCGACGCCGGAAGTTGGTGTGCCGCTGAAGTCCGCAATCGGCGGTGGCGGAAGCGCGTTGATGTAGGCCGAACGAATGAGCGTGTCAACGCCGCCCGGGCCGGACACAATGAGGCGTACGTCATAGGCTCCCGGATTGGAGAACGTAATATTCGGGTTTCTTACCGCCGAAGTGATGGTAGTGCCGAAGCGCCAGTTCCAGGATGTGATATTGCCAGTCGACAGATCGGTGAATTGTACGACTAGCGGGATATTCCCCGATGTGCGATCAGCGGTGAACTCCGCGGTTGGGGCGACGGCATTGGCCGTGATATAATTCTGGCGAAGTAGCGTGTCAACACCACCCGGGCCGGTCACGATCAACCGAACACTGTAAGTTCCATGCGAGGTGTAGGTGTGCGATGGAGTCTGCGCGGTCGATGTGCCGCCATCGCCGAAATCCCACGCGTATGAACTGATCTGTCCCGAGGAGGTATTCGTGAAATTCACCGCAAAGGGG
>JAYRFH010000307.1:0-3115 GCA_041908405.1 Candidatus Zixiibacteriota bacterium | reverse complement strand
TCGGCCGTCAATGACTCTTCGGTTTCGCCCACGAGCGAGACTTCGGGGATCGTGTAGATACCAAACGGCAGCAGAGTGTTCAGGCAGGAGACATCATCTTTCTTGAACGCATGTATCGCCGCAAGACGCCCCTGATCCATCGAGACCGAAGCCAGCGAAGGGAAGCCAATGACATCGCCAACAGCATACACGGTCGGCACCGAAGTCTGATAACGCTCATTGACTTTGATCTGCCCACGGTCGTCCGTTTCAATGCCAAGTGCTTCAAGACCGAGATTCTCAGTGTTGCCACTTCTCCCTGCGGCATACAACAACCGGTCGGCGACGATTCGGCGATTCGAACGGGTGGTTGTTACCACCTGATCCCCCTGCACAGAAATGGCCTCGGCGGCATCGCCGAGCATCAGCGTGATACCATATTTCCGCATCAAGTAGACTAGAGCATCGGCTATCTCATGATCGAGAAACGACAGCAATTTCTTGCGCGGGTCGATGATCGTAACTTTGACACCCAGATGGGTAAAGATTGATGCGTACTCGCAACCGATCACTCCCCCGCCGACAATCGTCATGGTGCGCGGCAGGATATCCAGATCAATCACTGTCTCAGCATCATAGATGAACTTGTGGTCAAACGGCACGTGTTCTGGGTGATAGGAATGCGTACCGGTCGAGATAATAATGACTTCAGCGGTGACTATCCGGTTAGAAGAGCCATCATTCGAGACGATCACCGTATGCGGGTCGGTGATCATCCCGGTCCCCTGGATGACGGTGATGCGGTGTTGCGCCATATTTTGCTGGATTACATCCAGCTCCTGCAGTACGACCTGGTCCTTGCGATGCATCAGTTCGCGAATCGACAGATCAGCGCGGACTCCCCCGACCAGACCGTAAGCGGTACGTTGGCGCAGTCCGGCGATATACATCGCGGTCTCACGAAGTGTTTTGGAGGGGATCGTCCCGGTATGAATGCAGACACCACCCTGCACCGAACGGCGCTCGATGATGGCCGCGGACTTGTTCATTTTGGAGGCCTCGATCGCCGCTTTTTCTCCAGCGGGACCGGAACCTATCACTACTACATCAAAATCGTACGCCACGTACCCTCAATCTTCAATTCTGTGTCGGATGGGAATGCTGTAAACGACCGGCTTCCGTGCACGGCCGCCGCACTCCCGTTAGAGCGGCAGAGACTGGCAGGTCTGCTTCTTCGAAAAAACATCCTTCAGCAGTTCTGCCCGGAATCGTATCTTCACCGAACGCGCCGTTTTGTCAAAGTACTCTTCTGAAGGCGTGATCCCCCAGATATACTTGGCCACCAACTCGTTGGTCGCGTAATCGTATAATCCCGCTTCATTCTGGTCGAAGCGGACACCGTACCGATACCCCTCAAAAGGTAGAGAGATCCCGTACTGCTCTTCAAACAGATGGGAGCGCTTCCCGACCATCCGCTGATCGAGCGAGAAGAGCAGGTTCCCCTGCACTGGCAAGGTGTCTCTGGTGAATTCGAAACAGACCCACTCTCTATTCGCGGAGACAATATAGCCGTCCCCTTCGAGAGTCGTTTTCGCGCCTTCCACAACCCCAGCTCAGGCTACAGCCATATTGTCTGAGACGCTGTCAAGATAAGTCGCAAAGTCCGCCACCAATGCATTCCAATCGGAAGCCCCCGTCGCCTGCACCAGCATTCGACGAACTTCCAGCATCCCGAGAGTATCAAGCGTGTAGTCGGTGAAAGACCCCTGTCGGTACAAACTCCAGTATCCAAGCGGGCCAATTTTCTTCATGAGATAGGACGTGAACAGCCCAGCCACCGGATAGGCGATATCCGCCCCGCCACTTGCTTCAAAGCCGGCATAGGTCAGTATCGAATCCAGCTCGACTAGTTTCTCTTTGTAGAGATACACTCCAAGGTCGAGAAGCGCGGTCGAACGTTTCCCCCAGCGCCCCGCCAATTCCACAGCGATCCCCTCCCTGAGAAGCGGGAGGGTCTGCAGGGGAATCTCCTTGAGCGAGATATTGACCAGCAGGTGTATCACTTCATGAAAATGCGGGAAATCCGCGGAAATAATATCATTGGACGCCAGATCCAGCAACCCTTTGGTGTGCTGACCGGTTATCACCTCGACCGTAGAATCCTTATCGCAGAAGAAAAACTCGATCTTGGCCTTCGCTATTTCCGCGCGGCTCCCTTTGTCGATCTTCAGCGAATCACACATACGCTCGACAAAGTGATCCGCCTCATCCAGCACGGCTTGATTCAAGTAGACCGCTTTGTCAGGATGAGAGTGAACCCTGAAGTACTTGGATTCGGTCACCGGCCAGGCGGCGCAGAAGAAATCTTGCGGATAGGTGAGCGAATAATACTCTCCATTGAGCACGGCGTAATACGGCCATTTTACCAGTGAGCCGTTGACAATACTATTGTACTCCAGCCTCATGTACGCGCCGTTCTCGGCCAGGCTCATAGCCTGTTTGGCCGCAGGAGTGACATGATAGCGCATGGTCGAAAGATTTCTAACGACCGGCGAGGTAGCGTCAACCCGCATGGAAAGACCCGGATAGGTTATGCCAAAGCGGCCGGAACGCTCCTGAGCCTCCGGGGTCCAGAGCATGGCCGCCGTCTCAAAGTTCTCCGATGCCAGCAGATCGAAATAATACTGCAACGCCTGAATGGCGCTTTCAGCGGCCCATGCTTGTCCGGCTACTTGAAGCAGCGCCAGACTGCACACTATCACCAAAATCCACTTTTTACAGAGTCTTAGCATTCCTGTCCTCGGTTTGACTGTGAGAGAGGGTAAATATACAGCTTTTACCCGTCAAGTCCAGCCGCGTCCAAAAAAAAGCCCCGAAGAGACGGGGCTTAAGTCAAAGCAACACAATAGTCAATTAGAACGTAAATCCGACGGAAAACCGCTGGGTCGCCTGAAGGCGCCCAAAGTCCTGCCAGGAGTAATCGATCAGCAGGCGGGTCGATTCTGTCATGTTTGCCTTCAGACCGCCTCCCAGACAGAGCCCCTCTTCCTCGTAGTTCAGCTTATAGCCACCACGGAGGAAGAACTGGTCATTGTAGCCGAACTCGGCGCCCAGTGAGCCCTGCTCGACGTTATCT
>JAYRFH010000306.1:0-15366 GCA_041908405.1 Candidatus Zixiibacteriota bacterium | reverse complement strand
AGACCGGCCGTCGCGGTCACGATACTCGTCAACACCAGTCCGCTTAGATACTCCGTCAACTTGAGCGGCGACGCAAAGTAGTTGATGAAGTTCTGGCTCCAGACATCCTCCAGAAAACTGGTCATGATCCCCGCCTGGATACGAGCACAGAACTCGAAGAAGATGATCGCTCCCAGGATGACCGTAACGAAACTGAATGTAGCCTCGCCGAAGGTCAGCAGGTACTTTCGTACAAATCCCCACTGCACGAGGTCGATCAACAGCCAGAGAAAGACCGAGGACAACCGTGTCGGATTCCCCGATATCAGGTACACTTGCCGCAGGAAGATCGCGTAGACTCGGGAGAGGGACATTCTACTCCTCCCTCAACGAAAGCGGCTCGCGTGCCACCGCGATAAAGAGCTCATCAAGATCTTTCTTCCCGTATTCCGATGCCACCGTGCGAGGATCGCCAGTCAGCAGCACTTTCCCATGCGACAGGAACATCACTCTGTCGCACACGGCCTCGATCTCCCGCATGTTGTGCGATGTCCAGAGCACCGCGGTGCCGCGTTCCCTGACATACCCGCGTATCCGCTCACGGATCATCTGGGCGATACTCGGGTCGAGCGAAGCGGTCGGTTCATCCAGCAGCAGCAGTTTCGGCTCGTTGATAACCGCTTTGGCCAGGCTGAGACGGCTCAATTCTCCCGATGACAATAGTCCCGCTTTGGAATCGGCAAACGATTCCAGATCAAACTGGCTCAACAGCTCCTCCACCCGTCGTTTGGGATGCTTCACCTCATACAGCAACGCAAATACCCTTAGATTCTGCCGCACCGTCAAATTGAGCGGGACATGGGCGTACACCGCCGCGAAATTGACCTGTCGCGAGATCGCCGAACGCTCCCGCGCCAGCTCTTTTCCAAAGACACGGATCATCCCCTCCGTCGGCTCCAGGATACCGAGGATCATATTGATAGTAGTCGATTTCCCCGCTCCATTCGGCCCGAGCAAACCGATGATCTCCCCCGCCTTGATGGAAAATGAGATATGGTCAACCGCGGTGGTCTGGCCATATAGTTTGGTCAGAGATTGGATATCAAGTATAGTGGCGTCTTCATTCACCATACTGCAAAATAGATATCTCTAAAGTGCAAAGGAAGTTAAACCTTGGTCTCCCCGCTCACGCCACTCCTTCCCAAAATCCTGTTGTATAGTAGACAAGAAATATCTATTATAGGCCGGTAACAGGACGTGTCCGGAACGATCGACTCGACACCCTCTGCCACTCCCCCTTCCGGCACTCTACCCCATTGGACGTTTTTGTTTACAAGGAGATACCCATGCCCAGATTTTACATCGAGATCCCGCACGAAGCCGAAACAATCGCGTGTCTGAGAGCTGTGCGAGTGCTTCAGGATACCGGCTCGCACCTCCTGACCCATGCCGATTACGGGTGTTACGATGGTGACCACACTGCTCGGATCACTGTCGAGGTCGAGACCAAGAACGACGCCCTTATGATGGTACCGCCAGTCTATCGACCCAAGGCCCGCGTCATCCAACTGAATAGTTTCTCGCGGGAGGAGATCGACGAACTGATGAAGCGGCACTCTGGGTAGCATGGGGCGTTTTGCGGCGGGCGCGCATAGCCCCTGCCCCTCCTGATTGGTCGCCTGTCGCGTTGATTTTCAACCGCTTGCGACAATTTTGCCTTTCCCTCTTCTTCGGTGTTGCTGAATTCGGCGAATCGCAGTATCCTGTCCGAATGAAACTGGATAAATCACTCCATTACGCTCCGCATCCCGATGACGCCGCCCCGGTCGAACGGATGCCCGCTGTCATTGAAACCAAGGACAGCACTGCCAACCCCGCTCCGCTTGGATTGCTGGGGTTCGGCATGACCACTGTTCTTCTCAACCTCCACAATGCCGGCTTTTTCGGCCTCGACACCATGATCCTCGGCATGGGGATATTCTATGGTGGCATCGCTCAGATCATCGCTGGCGTTATGGAATGGAAAAAGAAGAACACGTTTGGCACCACCGCCTTCACCTCATACGGCCTCTTCTGGCTGACGCTGGTAGCGCTGCTGGTACTGCCGAAAATGGGCTGGGGGACAGCCCCGACCAAAGAAGCGATGACCGCTTATCTCTTCATGTGGGGACTTTTCACCGCCTGCATGTTTGTCGGCACCTTGAAGCTGAACCGTGCCCTGCAGGTGGTCTTCGCGTCATTGACCATACTCTTCTGGTTGCTGGCACTGGGAGACATCACTGAGAATGCCACGATCAAAACGATCGCGGGCTACGAAGGGATCTTCTGCGGCTTCTCGGCGATCTATACTGCGATCGCCCAGATCCTGAATGAAGTCTACAACCGGACTCTTCTCCCCTTGGGGCCGGTCAACAAATAGTCGAATGAAATTGGGATTATTGGGCGGACACTTGACTGTGTCCGCCTGAGATTTGAATCACGCCGAAATGCGGGCGGCTGACGACGTCGCGCTGTCGTCCAACATCGCCTGCTTCTTCTCCGCGCGCTTCCGCTCCTCAACATCGAGAATAGCCTTCCGCACTCGGATCGATTTCGGCGTCACTTCAACAAGTTCATCTCCGCGGATCCATTCCATCGCCTGCTCCAACGTCATCTTGCGCGGAACATCCATCTTCACCGCGATATCCTTCGTCGAGGACCGGTGATTCGTCAGCGCCTTTTTCTTCGTCGGATTGCAGATCAGGTCGGTATTGCGCGAGTTCTCGCCGACTATCTGACCGGCATACACTTTCTCCATCGGCTCGACAAAAATCACTGAGCGCTCCTGTAGCCCTTCCAGCGCGTACGCCGTGGCGACACCCGTATCCAGACTGACCACCGAGCCGCGACTGCGCGACACAATATCCCCGCGCCACGCGCCGTACCCGATAAACCGCGACGCCATCACTCCCATCCCGCGTGTATCGGTCAGGAATTCCGAGCGGTACCCGATCAACCCTCGCGTCGGAATGTTAAATTCAATACGTACCGTATTCGTTCCGGAATTATCCACAGAGGTCAACTCACCCTTCACGCGCGAGAGCCGCTCGATCACCACTCCCTGATATTCCTCGGGAACATCGATTATCGTCTGCTCGATCGGCTCAAGCGTATTGCCGTTCGCGTCGGTATGAATGATGATCTCCGGCCGCGACACACAGAACTCCAGCCCCTCGCGACGCATCTCCTCGATCAGGATCGCCAGATGCAATTCACCGCGCCCCGATACTTTGACTCCGTCCGCACGCCCCAGATCTTCCATCCGTAGCGCCACATTCACTCGAAGTTCCCGCTCCAGCCGCTCTTTGAGCTGGCGAAGCATGATCGAGTTCCCCTCTTGACCGGAGAATGGCCCGGTATTGACCAGGAAAAACATCGAAAGTGTCGGTTCTTCGATCTCTAAAGGCTTCAACGCGTTCGCCGGATCTTCATTCTTCGAAAATGTATCGCCTATGCCTATCTCTGAGGGACCCGCCAGCCAAACGATATCACCGGCAGAAATCTCATCTGTCTCGACTCGCTTCAATCCACGCGTCACCCACATCACCGTCGATTGTACTTTGGAGGATGACACGACCGAAAATCCCGTACCGGAGATATCTCCCTCATTCTGCGCGGTTACAAAACGAGTGAACGCTTCCCCCTTCTGAAGTTTTCCGCGCATTACGCGCCCGCACCCGATCTGACCAAGATAATCCGACCAATCAAGCGAGGTCACCTGCATGAGGAAATCCCCGTCCTGATCCACCTGTGGCGCCGGTACTTCAGAAATGATCGTCTCGAAAAGCGCGTCCATCCCGGCATGCGCATCCTTATCCAGATCCCGTACAAACCAGCCATCCAGGCCGGAACCATACAACACCGGGAAATGCGCCTGTTCATCGGTAGCGCCAAGATCTATGAAAAGATCAAACGTCTTATTGAGAGCGAAATCCGGCCGCGCCCCCTTCCGGTCAACCTTGTTGATCAGCACGATCGGCCGCAAGCCCAATCTCAGCGCGCGCATCAATACGTAGCGCGTCTGCGGCATCGGCCCCTCGTTCGCGTCAACGAGCAGGAGAACGGAGTCAACCATCGAGAGCACACGCTCGACCTCGCCGGAGAAATCCGCGTGCCCCGGCGTGTCGATGATGTTGATCAGGCAATCATTCCAGGTGACCGTGCAATGCTTGGCGCGAATGGTGATCCCACGCTCCCGCTCCAGGACATTGTTGTCCATCAGGCGTTCGGCGACTTCCTGGTTCTCCCGGAAGGTCTGCGTCGCGCGGAAGATCGAATCGATCAGGGTGGTTTTCCCATGGTCGATATGGGCGATGATCGCGAGATTGCGGATATTGGCGATGTTCGTCGTCACTCAGTCTACCTTTCGTTCGAGCATACATTGCTCATTCAACCAGTCCAGGGAATCGTCAGATCACGCTTTTGGGGGAATGATCACGCTGGATAAACCGACACAGGAGCTAACCTGTTCCCAAAGAGTCTGTTAGTATACAGTAAAAACGCGTTTTGTCAACGTATTATTGAAGTCGCGACCTCTTGCGACTTGCCCCACAACTGGTTATCTATGGTTGAGAAGAGCCTTCGGGCTGACAAAGGACGTTCATAATCGATGGTGAATAGACTGAGGTAACCCATGGACATCATCAAAGCCAAGATAAACCAGGCCACCCAACTCCTCGATGAACTGAATATAGATGCTTGGGCGCTCTTCGAGCGTGAGACCCCCGTCCAGCAAGACCCAACCCACGCCATGGTGGTTGGTATCAATGTCGCCTGGAATTCCCTCTTCCTCTTTACCCGTCACGGCGACGCTATCGCCCTCATCGGCAATTTCGATGAACCAGATTTCACCGCTTCCGGCCGCTTCACCAACGTGCAATCCTATATCCAGGGATGCGGCGAACCGATCCGAAATATCTTCCAGAAGCTCAACCCGGCGACCATTGCGTTAAACTATTCCGTCAATGACCCCGTCTCCGATGGCCTCACCCACGGCATGTTTACGCTTCTCTCCTCTCATCTCGAGGGCACACCGTACGCGTCGCGGTTTATCTCCTCCGAGCAGTTCGTCTGCAAACTTCGCGCGCGCAAACTCCCCGAAGAGGTCGCGCGCCTCGAGCATGCCGCTCTCCTCGCCACGCAAGCCTGGGATCGCGCATACCAGCGCATCCAAGTCGGTATGTCCGAGAAACAGATTGGCGCTATCATCGATGATGAAATTCGCAAAACCGGCGGCGTCCCCTCTTTCCCAACTATCGTGAATGCCGGCGCCAAAACCTCGGCCGGACATGTTGCCCCAACCGACGCCATCATCGAACCGGGTGAACTGCTCCATATCGACTTTGGCATCAAGATCAACGACTACTGCTCGGATCTTCAGCGTTTGGTCTATTTCAAGCGGCCCAATGAAACCGCCGCCCCAGCCGAACTTATGCGCGCGTTCGATACCGTCGCCATGATCATCACCAAAACCGGCGAAGCCCTCCTCCCCGGCAAGAAGGGGCACGAGATTGACGCTCTCGCCCGTCAACTTCTGCATGATAACGGCTATCCGGAATATCAGCATGCGTTAGGACATCAATTGGGACGCGATGTTCACGATGGCGGCGCGATTCTCGGCCCGCAGTGGGAACGGTACGGCACCACGCCGCACATACCGCTGGAACCTGGCAACGTCTTCACGTTGGAGTTGGAGATCATGTTGGACGGAGTCGGCTGTGTCGGATTGGAAGAAGATGTCGTCCTCACCCCCACCGGCGCGAAGTACATCTGCGCACGCCAAACAGTGTTGTTAATGAAATAGCACTACTCGTTACCGCCCGCGTCTCAGCATTTCATCAGTGTCACGGCACCGCATCATGCCGCGCAGGCGGGCATCCAGACTATTTGACTGGCCCTACCCCACTATTCATGGTGGGCTCTTATCGCCGCCCCCCAGACAGGCCGGCTGTACTGATGTGTGAGACGCCCGCTTCACACACTAATGCGCTGTCGTCTAACTGGTTACATAGTACACCTCATACCGTTTCATTCGGTTAATCATCCACGCGTTACCGTGCGGCTGGCCGGCAAGTTTATCAAGGATAATATGAATCCATGTAGTATATTATTCGGGCGGTCCGCCTGGCCGAAAGAGCACATCATTGTCTAGTGAAGTTCTTTGCGGCCTGTGGCACTTATCGATGCGCCGCGATCACTCAGACAGAGATGTATCTAAATATTTGGAGGGTTGAGTCATGACGCGAAGTCTCCTGTTTACGGCCTTGCTGATCATGCTATATGCCCCGTTAGTAGCTGCGGTCCCATCATTGATCAACTATCAGGGTCGTTTAACCAACGCAGATGGCACTCCCGTCTCAAACGGTAACTACTCGGTCGTGTTCACCATTTATGATGCTGCCTCTGGCGGCAGCAGCAAGTGGACAGAGACACGGTCGGTTGCGACATCCAGCGGGCTATTCGCGATCTTACTGGGGTCAGTCAATCCAATCTCTGATTCCGTATTCAGAGGTACATCTCGCTTCCTCGGAACCAGGATCGGCGCTGATCCGGAAATGACCCCGCGCACAGCGATTGTCACCGTACCGAACGCCTTCAGAGTGGGAACAGTCGATGGCGCCTCGGGAGGAAACATATCCGGTATGGTGACCATTAGCGGGGTGCAGGAGGGCTTGAGACTGCAAGGCTCGACTGCGGGATTTGCGAATTCCACGTGGATAAATTTCCGGGATGGAGCAGGAACAGATCTGGGCTATGTGGGAGACGGCAGCACCACCGATCAAAACATGTATCTCACATCGTATGTAGGCGATGTGCACCTTTACACGCCTTATGGACCAGCGCTGACTGCCAGCGCATCAGGCAACGTCGGAATAGGTACCACCACGCCATCTTCGTCTTCAAGGTTTCACGTCCTCGGGGGAGATTTCGGTACCGCTATCTATGGGCAGACAACGCTAGCAAGCGCGACGGCAGTGTACGGACTAGCCTCGGCTCCTTCAGCGGTCGGACTACTCGGGTCGGCCACCGGAACGAACACGATCGGAGTTTGGGGGTTCTCGAATGTTGGTCACGCCGGCTATTTTTCCGGTAATGTCCATGTACAGGGCACACTTAGCAAGTTAGCGGGGTCGTTCCAGATCGATCACCCACTGGACCCGGCCAACAAGTACCTCAGTCACTCCTTTGTCGAGAGCCCGGATATGAAAAATATCTATGATGGCATTGTTATCCTCGACGTCAACGGCGAGGCCACTGTCCAACTGCCGGACTGGTTCGGGGCTTTAAACAAAGACTTCCGGTATCAACTCACCTGCGTGGGAGGATATGCTCCCGTGTACATCTCCGAAGGAGTACACGATAACAAATTCAGCATCGCCGGTGGTACTCCAAACCTCTCGGTTTCATGGCAAGTTACCGGAATCCGGCAGGACGCGTATGCGAATGCTCACCGCATCCCGGTTGAAGAGATGAAGTCCGATCTCGAGCGAGGATACTATCTTGCTCCCGAGGCCCTGGGATTTCCAATAGAAAGAAGTATTGACTGGGCGCGGCGGCCAGAGCTCATGCGTGAACTTCGGGACTCTCGACTGAAAGATAATAAGGATCAATAGTCCGATTGCCTTGTCCGGTACTTCTACAACCACTTTGACCAAATGACACTGACCTTACGCGGAGGTATATCGTGAAGCCACATTCCCTGCTCTTACTCGTAAGCCTGCTCATCTTCGAACTGGCCAATGCTGCCGCTCCGAATCTGATCAACTACCAGGGCCGACTGACCGACAGCGCAAACGCTCCGGTTCCCAACGGTAACTACTCAGTGACCTTCTCGATCTACTCAGTTCCATCCGGTGGCACGGCTATCTGGTCCGAGACCCAGAATGTAGCGGTCGACCAGGGACTGTTCGCAACGCTCTTGGGGTCATTGGTTTCGTTTCCATCAAATCTGTTTTCCGACACTATCCGTTATCTGGGAGTCCAGGTCGGCAGTGATCCGGAGATGTCTCCGCGGAGCCGCCTAGCCTCGGTCCCCTACGCTATGGTAGCCGGAAACGCCGGCGGCTGGGTTGATGGCGGCTCCAATGTGCATCTTGCGAGCCCGACTGACCGAGTAGGGATCGGCATCAGCGCTCCCCCCGTTGCCCAGCTTCATGTTCACGATGCGATCAACTGGATTAACGGAAGCCGACTGTCTCTAACACAGGATTCCACCGGCTCAGGCACCTTTGATGGATTCTCTGTCATCTACGGCTCCAAGAGCGCCTTCCTGTGGCAATACGAACTTGGTCCTATGCTTTTCGGTACCAGTAATACGGAGCGTATGCGTATCGACAGCCTTGGGCGGGTCGGCCTCGGGATAAGCAATCCACTGTCTCCATTTGTCGTTCGCGGCGCAAGTAACTGGGGCGTTGCGGAGATCATCAGCGCCTCACCTAACTCAGAAGCTAGTATCGGATTCCGCGCGTCGAACTTTGCCAAAGGTGATACCACAACCTGGATATTAGGTGTCAACAACAACGCAGGCGTCCTTGGTGCATTCTCGCTGTACAGACCAAATGGACTTGGCTCGGGCACACAAGCGCTCACAGTTCTCTCGAACGGTCGCGTAGGCATTGGAACCTCGGTACCCAATGGAGCATTGGACGTCAATTCCACTACCGGTGCCTTGATTGTCCCACGCATGACCACCGCTCAGCGCGATCTGCTGTCGGCTGTGAACGGAATGATCATTTACAACACCACCACCAATCAGTTCAATTTCCGGGAGAACGGCGTGTGGGTGATTAAGTAGGGTTAAGGCAATGGGGATGCGTTTACAAAGTAGAAATTGATAGAAATGCAGAGCACGTAGCCATAGAATAATCGGTCGCCATGGACCAATTTGCCTGGCCGATTCTATCTCTCGGAGATTTCTTTCAATATCTGTAGAGCCTTTGGCCACATTTCGTTGAACATTTCCTCCCAGGCTTCATCAATATCCATATCGACTATAACTTGGGTCCCCCCGTCTTTTTCGTTCAGCGTATAGTTCTCATAGGCCGGAGCCCATGCTTTGGCCTCTTCACTCTCAGTATCTTCCACACCGTCTTTATAGATCCCCAGATGTTCAATTGATAAAAACCCGGGCCTTCTGTTTACTTTTATCCTGCTGACCATTCCCCCCTCAACGCCATTTTCATCTGTACCGATAAAGAGCATCTTGCTTCGCTCTTCCCAATTGCCTTCAGCTCTCGAACTGGTTGAAGGGTCTGGACTAAATGGCATAGTCCACTCTTTATAGGTTTTCTCCCCGAGCATTGTCTCCCAAACTTTTTCTCTCGGAGCGTAGATGTATATCTCTTTGTGCAATTTCTTCATTTCTTTCTCCTCATTCTTAGATACTCATTATACAAAATCAGACCTACATTGTCATGTATAAATCTGCCTGGCCCGATGCGGATCTGGTCCTCCCCTGATAGATTTTGATGTTGGCTCGAATTCTCTGCTCGTGAAGCGAGCGATTTCAGTTTTTTTTCAGAAGTGACTTGGGGGCGAAGATTCGAACTCCGACTGCACGGCGTAAAGTGCTACGGGCAGGCCGGCAATTCATTCGCCGCTTTGTCTGCGCATCAGAACCAAAAGGAGAAGGGCGGCCAATGAGCCGCCCTTATAGTGCGTTGGATACAGATCCGACCTAGGTCACGGACAATTCGGCAGCGCCGGCCGAGGAGTTTGGGTTAGGAAGTTGATGATCAGAGAGAGATCACTCAAATCGATCCCCCCGGTGGCATTCACGTTTGCTTCAGTTGGGCACGGCAAGACTGGCCGCGGCGTCAGAGTCAGGTACGCTATGAGAAGCGACAGATCAGACAAATCCGGGGTTTCCGTACCTGTGATATCTACGTTGCCCGTGGATCCAACGCAGCAGACGTCACACGCGTCGCCGACGCCGTTCTGATTGGTATCTTCCTGTCCGGGGTTGGAAACAAGTGGACAGTTGTCAAAAGCGTCCGGCACACCATCCTCATCTGTGTCAACATCAGCGGACAATTTGGCGACAAAGGCATCGACGCCACCGTTGGCAGAATTGTCGTATGGGTTCAAAACGGGGAAGTCTGTGGATGAAATCGAACCCGTTAAGTACACAGCGCCTGCACCATCCAATGCAATCCCTGAGCAGAGGTCGTGGCTCGTCCCCCCCAACAAGCCACTGTGAATCAGTGAACTTCCGGATAGATCGAACTTCGTGAGGAAAACGTCCCATCCGCCACGCGGGCCCGCGTCTGAAAACTGGTACTTGATGGGAAAAAACTGATAATATTCCTTTGCTGATCCTGCGACTGTCGCGTAGCCCGCAGCGTCGACTATAATACCGCTCCCGTAGTCATCCCCGCCGGTTCCAAAGTAAGTGCTGAACCCAAGACTATTGCCGGAAGCATTGAGCTTGGTGACGAATGCGTCCCCGTAGTCGACGCCTCCGCTATAGACGGCATCGAACGCATTGAGCGCTGGAAAATCAGGCGACATGGTACTTCCAGTGATATATGTGTTTTCCGCAGCGTCTATGGCAATGGCGTAGGCTTTGTCAATGGAATCCCCTCCCACATATGTGCTGTAGACAAGCGCGCTTCCACCTGGATTCAGCTTGGCCACGAATGCGTCAGATCGGTTTCCATTGAATGTTCCATCAAAGGCGTTGACTATTGGGAAATCAGCGGCACCCGTCCATCCAGTGACATACGCATTGCCTGAGGCATCAACAGCGATACCTCTCCCTTCGTCCCAGTCCCCGCCTCCCTCGTCACCGCCCAGATACGTGCTGTAAACCATCGATCCGCTTGCGCTGAATTTCGTCACAAACGCGTCAAATGGACCGGTCTTGATTCGATCATATGCACCAACGGTTGTCGGGAAATCGTTGCCATTGCACCATCCGGTCACATAGCAATTACCGTTTCCGTCGACTGCGATAGCGTGTCCTTCACCGCCCCCAAAGCCCCCCAGAACAGGGTCATTGCCAAGATGCGTGCTGAATACCAGGGAATTCCCTGCAGGCGAAATGTTTGTGATGAAAACATCGTCTCCGCCCCCCGAGAGAGTTGGGTCGAAAGCGTTTGCTGTCGGGAAATTTGGTGACAGCGTGACGCCAGTGATATACGCGTTCCCGGACCCGCTTACCGCGATTGCATACCCCCAGTCCTGCCCACCTGTACCGAACATCGTGGCATTCCCGCCGATGAATGTACTGTAGACCACGCTTGTACCGCTCGGACTCAGCTTTGTTACGAACGCGTCCTCCCATCCGTCCATTGTTCCGTCCGCGGCATTGAGGATGGGGAAATTGGCGGAGGTCGTATAGCCTACCACATAGGCACTCCCCATACCGTCCACCGCGATCCCTGTGCCGACATCCGTGCCGCTCCCCCCGAGGTAGGAACTATAGCTGACGACCGGGTCGATCACCACTGCCAGCGCACGGTCATACTCCGGCCCAAGAACAAAACCAAACGTGTTTTCCCCGGAAACAGCATATGTCCCCTTAACAAGTACTTTCGTCTGCCCGACCATCTGGTATATGAGAGGCGCCTTTTCCGTTACCGTGCCCCATTTAGTCTCAACTATCAGATCACCGTAGGAGTTGACCGCCAGTGCCAAAGCCCCCTCATAGCGTATCTGTATCTTGCTGTAGTCCGCGCTCGGCGAGACAATAAAATCGTATTCCATAGTACGCTTATCGCCGTAGAATTTCAGGTCAATACCGGAATAAATATCCTGATATGTGACCTCGCCGTAGTTCGGAACGTCGGTGCGCCACTTTGTGCTGTCATTGCCGAGAAAGAAGTTGCTCTTATGTTCCAAAAGCCCGCCACCCACGATCTTCGCGCTTGCGTTCGCACCAACGAAGGAGGCTCGTATCATCATGGTCTCGACTCTCTCTGCGTCCCGTAGATTGCTAGACCTGTGGCCGAACACCGGCTCCGGCTTTGCCTCTCGGCGCGAGAATTGGTAGTATGCCCCGCTTGATGTAAACCACATCGTTGCGCCCAAGACGCTCGCCCTGAATCTGACCGAATCCGGCCACTGACCGGAGTTCTGGGTAAATGCCAGCGGCAAAGTGCTGACAGTCATTACATCGGAGTTGATCGATTCGTTGACAGTATCAGCGTAAACGCTGACTTGGGCCAAGTTCGATAGGAGAACAACAGCGCCATAGCAAAGGGCTCGACAGACAGTCATGCGTGCCTCTTTCTCTGGACTCTTGAAAATGGAATAGAAGATTCAGTTGACCATAGAAGAAAACAAATATAGTCTTTTTTGTCAAGTAATAATAAGCAGAGGTCAAGAAGTTGAGGCTCTCTCAGGTCACATCGGCTAACGATGACTTCCAGGCGACAAGCAGAGAAAGTTCGAAGATATTGGGAAAGACGATCACCACAAGAGAGTGAAGTATGAAACTGATCTTAAGCTGGGAGACAGGGATTCGAACCCCGATTCTACGGTCCAGAGCCGCATGTCCTACCGTTGGACGATCTCCCAGTATATCTGTCTTTGCCGGACGGGCGTCCGACAAGTCCGCCCAATATAGTGTCACAACCCCATTTGTCAAGCGACCAAATGGATTCCGCTCACCTGACGCAAACAGTTGTCACACCGTAAGATAATCGACATCGAGAAGAAAATCTTGACTCCCCCGCCACCGTCTATTTTCGACCGAATTGACGCACCAGCAGCGCCATCCCCTTCACCCCAAAGGATGCCCGACGTAACGTGACCCGGTTCCGCATCCCCAGCGACCTCCCCCGCAATACTTCCACTCCGCGCACATTGTAGCTCGTCCCGGTCGTGGTCAGGCTCACTTTACCCGACAACGGGAGTATCGACACCAAGTCGCCGCTAGCGTTCGTCAGCGTAGCTTTGCTGTCATTCAGCAACTGCACTTCGTAGCGACGATTAATGATTCGTATCTCCGGATGATACCTCCCCTTCTGTTTCCCCGCCGCGACTAACAGCAGCAGAAAATTCCCCAGCATCTGATCCGGCTCACCGTACGATGGCTGCACAATATCAATCTTCTTTGCTCTGCGTTCGAGACAATGATCCAGCGCCAGTTCGGCATCGGTCTTGTCTTTCATTGGAGGGAAACGATCGACGATCGTCGATTTCGGAAGATCCTTCGGCATCCGCCGAATAGAATCAAAATCCCCTATCAGCAATTTCGGAAACAGCCCCGCCGCGTTGAAAAACCGGTATCCCCCATCCACCGCGACCGTGTACTTTCCCCGGCACAGCGCGCGATAGTACTCAATATCCCGGCGCGCGTAACTGCCGTTGAGAAAGAGAATACAATCTTTCATGCTATTTTCCGTCGCGAAGCGCCACTGTCCCCGCGCCGATCAGCGCCGTCTTCTCTTCGATAATAATCGATACCGGCATCCGCGCCAGCAATGATTCCATCTTCCCCTGCTTGACAAACCGATGCATGAATCTCCCCTGGTCCAGCAGTGTGATGATCTGTGGCCCGATCAACCCGCCGATGAATATACCGCCCAAAGTCATTCCTTTAAGCGCGAGATTCGCCGCCTCCGACGCGTAGCAGTCAACAAATATGTCCAATGTCGTGATCGCGTCGGCATCTTTCCCCGACAGCGCCTTTTCTATTATCACGCCCGATCTGTCGACCGACTTCTCAAACCAGGCCGCCGGCGGTTTCCCCTGCGATTCCCGCACAAATGTATATATCCGCTCCAGCCCTTTCAGGCTGAGCACATCTTCCACTTCTACATGTCCAAGTTCCGAATAGAGAAACTCCCACAACTCCATCTCACGCTGGCTTCCCGGCGCGAAATCAGCGTGCCCCCCTTCCGACGCGTACGGGAAATAGCGGTCGTCATGCACATGGATCAATGCTTCGCCAAGTCCCGACCCCGCGGCGATAAGGCCGACATTACCGTTCTTCTGCTTCATTCCGGCATTGATAACGTAATACCGATCATCTTTGACGTGCGGAAGTCCGTACGCCAGCGCGACGATGTCGTTCAATAGTTTTACTTTGCCGATCTTAAACTTCTCTTCGATCGTCGAGCCGATCAATAGCCACGGAAGGTTCGTTGTGCGAACCTCGCCATTGATCACCGGTCCGGCGACCCCAAAACAGGCATGCTTTATCGGCGTCGTGTTTTTCTTGAGATAGAGATTAAGGATCTGCTCAAAACTGGTGAAATCGCGGCTGTTGTACGTCGTCTGATTATAGAGTTTGACTCCCGACTCTGACTCTTTGACACGAGCCAGTTCAACTGTCGCGCCGCTGATGTACCCTGCTAACATATGTCTACAGTTCCTCGCGTGCGGGAAGGGTCAAGCCGCGCCGATGCCGCCTTGTCCAGCAGCCAGATCGTGCGTTCCGCTTCCACCCGTCTCGCCGGAAGAATATCCCCTTCAACATCGGCTGACAAGACCTTTTTCACCGCCTCCGCCTTCTCTGTACCAGTGACAATAAACAGCACTGCCCGAGCCGCATTTAGTAGAGGGATCGTAAACGTCAGGCGATACGCCTTCAATGAACTCACGAAGGGAGCGTCAACCAGACGACTTCCGCTTGCCGCAAAATCGTAGCCGGGAAACAATGATGCCGTATGGCCATCCGGCCCCATCCCCAACAGCACCATATCCAATCGCGGGATCTCCTTCCCCTTCACCCCTGCCTTCCGACGTATCAGATCTTCGTAGTTGCGGGCCTCAGCGGCCAGATCGGCCGATTCCCCGCGCATACGATAGATCGCCGTGTTTTCGATCTGGAGGGGTATGAACAGGCCACGCCGCGCGGTCTGAAAATTCGACTGGTCAGATTCCGGCGGCACCGCGCGTTCATCTGAAAAAAAGAAATCCACCTTGGATCGAAGCATTGGCGCGACGTCAGAGGTCCCTGCCAATGCCTCATACATCATCGCAGGAGTCCGTCCCCCTGAGAGCGCCACGAGAAATCGCTTCTGTCCGCGCGAGGCGCTTATCTGGTCATAAACAAAACTCGCCGCTGCCTTGGCGACAGCGGCGTCATCGGGATAGATCTGAATTGATATCACATTGTTCCTGTCACTCTACAACCACCGCGGTTCCGGCCGCCGACACCATCAGCATCGACCCGGAGCCGACTGTCTCGTAATCGAGATCGACCGCGATCACGGCATTCCCGCCCATCTGCTGGGCTTGCGCCTGCATCTCCTGAAGCGCGATCGTTTTCGCCTTCAGCAATTCACGCTCATACGCGCCGGATCGCCCACCCACGATATCCGTGATATTGGCGAAAATATCCTTGAAGATATTCGCGCCCAATATCGCCTCGCCGGTCACCAGACCGAGATACTTGGT
>JAYRFH010000305.1:0-19106 GCA_041908405.1 Candidatus Zixiibacteriota bacterium | reverse complement strand
ATCGCAGTTTTTCATCTTGCCGACCATGTTCGATGCTTCCGGGCCGACACAATCCTCGGCGAACATCACCGGCTTGCCGAGCAATTCCGCCAGATGATTTGCCACCGGACGGAGCGACATCTCCGGCACCGGCTTGCCGCCCGGACGACCCAAATGCGAGCAGGCAATCACGCGCCCGCCATCGCTGAGTATTTTGTTGATGGTCGGCAATGCCTCGCGAATGCGACGGTCATCGGTGATCCGAAGTTTCTCGTCGAACGGCACATTGAAATCAACCCGCAGCAGTACTTTCTGCCCGCGGAAATTGACATCGCGTACGGATACCTTGTTCATATCTCCGTTCCTTCTCTCTTACATCATCCGGCCAAGCATATCGACCATGCGGACCGAGAAACCCATCTCGTTGTCGTACCAGCCGAATACTTTCGCGAACCGGCCGTTGCACATCGTCAATCCCGAATCAAACACACAGCCGTGCGGATTGCCGACGATATCCACCGACACGATCGGCTCGTCGCAATATTCCAGCGATTCGGCCAACGGCCCCGAGGACGCCGCTTTCTTGAATGCCGCGTTGATCTCGTCCTTCGTGGTATCTTTCTCCAACTCGACAGCCAGATCGGTCAGTGAGCAATCCGGAGTGGGGACGCGGATCGCGATTCCATCCAGTTTTCCCTTCATCGCCGGTATAACTTCCGCGATCGCCTTGGCCGCGCCGGTCGTGGTCGGAACCATCGACACCGCCGCCGCGCGAGCACGACGAAGATCCTTGTGCGGTGAATCCACTATCCGCTGATCCGCCGTATACGAGTGGATCGTGGTCATCAAACCGCGCACGATCCCGTAATTATCCAGCAACACCTTCACCATCGGCGCGAGGCAGTTGGTCGTGCATGACCCGATCGATATGATATGATGTTTGCTTTTGTCATAGGAGTCCCAGTTGACGCCGCGCACAAACGTGCCGTCATGCCCCTTCGCCGGAGCAGATATCAGAACTTTCTTTGCGCCGGCCGCCAGATGTTTCGACGCGCCCTCTTTATCCGTGAACTTCCCCGTGCATTCCAGCACGATATCCGCGCCCAATTTCGCCCACGGAAGATTCGATGGGTCCTTCTCCGCCGACACCGGGATCGTTTTTCCGTCGATCACCAGATTCCCACCCTCGGCCCGGACCTCACCGTTGTAGCGACCGTGTACCGAGTCATACTTGAGCAGATGCGCCAGGGTCGGAGCATCTGTAATATCGTTCACGCCTACTATTTCAACATTTGTGCCGCGGGTGGCTTTGTAGACCAACCGACCAATGCGCCCGAATCCATTGATACCGACTTTCATTCTATCCTCCTTAATCGTGCCGCTTATTTCTTGGGTGACTGGAAGAGATACTTCACGCCGACCGTGACCGTCAGCGCCTGGTAATCCTTCACTTCAAACAGATCATCAGAGAATTTGACCGGCAGATAATTCACATTCAGGTCGAGCCCGACCACATCCGCCACCTGGTAATCCAATCCTCCACCCAGAAGATAGCTGAACGAGGTTTTGGAATTACCGCTGACCACAAACGGGTCCGACGTGAACTGGATATCATGCCGACCATGATATATCCCCGCGCCGGCGGCCAGGTACGGGAACATCTTCCCATGTGAATCGCCCAGCGGGTAAAACTTCGCTTTCAACTGGATCGGATAGAGCGTCAACCCGCCGACATACGAATCGCCGAAGGAATCCTCGACCGTCACATCACCACGATTGACTATCCCCAGCGCCCCCTCAATCATAAATGCCGGGCTGACGCGGTACGCGAAAAATCCCTCAAAATAGAAACTGGCATCTTTTATATCCGCCGCGTAACGGGCGCCCCCCATTGAATCCTCTTTGGGCGGAAGATCCCCCATGTTGTTCCAGACCCCTAGTCGTATTCCCGCCTGGTGGCTCCGGCTGAACCCACCATGCTTCTCCGCGGCGCTCGGCTGCGCCTGAACCATACAGACCGCGAACAAAACTATCAAACCAACCAACGATGTCAGCTTACCCAAAAAATACCTCTGCAATTTCATAAAGATCCGGATCTACGGTCTTTGTCGCGCGCGCTACTTCCGCCAATGGAACTGTCTCTATCTTCGTTCCACGTAACGCCGCCATCTTGCCAAACTCACCGGCCCGGACCATCTCAACCGCTACTATCCCATATCGAGTCGCCAGCACTCTATCGTACGCACTCGGCGATCCTCCCCGCTGGATATGGCCAAGTCGCACGGCGCGACAATCAAAACCCGTCCGCGCGGCGATCGCTTCCGTTATCTTATCGGCTATTCCGCCCAGTCGCACATTCCCAAAATCATCTCTGTGCGCGTCCAGCACCACCGGCATTGGCTCTCCCCCTTCCCGTTTCAGGCGCGTTCCTTCCGCGACCACAATCACGGTAAAAACACCCCCCTTTTCGTGCCGCGTCACGATTGACTGCACCACTCGCTCCAGATCCACCGGAAACTCCGGGAGCAAGATCATCGACGCCCCGCCCGCGATCCCCGACTCGAGCGCGATCCATCCCGCGTCGCGCCCCATTACTTCTACCACGAAAACTCGATTATGTGCCTCAGCGGTGGTCCTGATCCTGTCTATCGCCTCCGCCGCCACATTCACCGCCGTATCAAATCCAAACGTCCTATCTGTTCCCCAAACATTGTTGTCGATCGTCTTCGGAACCGCCACCAGCTTTACGCCATCCTGGTGGAGCTTCGATGCTACCCCAAGCGTGTCGACACCGCCGATCACGATCAGCGCGTCGAGCTGATGCTTCTCCATATTCCGCTTTATCTGAGCCGGTCCATCCGGAAGTTTGCAGGGGTTACTGCGCGAGGTTTTGAGGATCGTCCCCCCCATCGAAAGGATATTAGCCACGTCCTGGGTGGTCAGTGGCGAGATCGCCCCGTCACCTAAAAGCCCCTTCCATCCATCGCGAATCCCGCAAAACGTGTAACCGTAGCGATATACGCCTTTGTGGACGATCGCCCGGACCACCGCGTTCAACCCGGGACAGTCGCCGCCGCCTGTCAAAACGCCTATTTTCATTGCATCCTTACCTTGCTAAGTACATATCTGATATACGTCCACACACCATGACTGTCAAGATAATACGCCCCCGCGTTTTTCCTGTGACAATCCGACCGCCGGTGTAGCTGAAAAATGCGATGTGACCGAATAACCTAGGGGAGTAAATACAGTATCTGATGCCGGTAATCAAAGACGACTTTGTAACTCCGCAATATCCCGTTTCCAATATTCCCGTCCACCACCACCGAACCGCTTATCCCCGATGTCCCCGCGGAAACAACCGCCGGTATCTCGTGTAGCTTGAACTCCCCAACCCGTAGTTCCCCAATGCGCACCATCCGGCTCTCCACATCCCCGCCGATCCCACCGATCTTCCGCCCCGCCCCAACCTCGATTCGCGGCAATGTGTCCAACTTATTCGCCTCCACGAATGGCCCATGCAGAATCAGCCCCATCGCGTTCCCCAGATCTATCAAAAACCGCCCGGAGATGCCATTTACCGATGCTTCCACTGTCGGCACCTGCATCGTCAGATCAAACGGGATCGCATACCCATTCTGAGGCGCGACAAAATGCTCCGGATCATATACCGTCACGACTTCGCGCAATGGATCGATCGATGTCGGGAACTGCGACAGAAAATCATACCCGACCACCCCGCCAAACGGAAGAGAATCATTTCGCGCGACATTCAGCCCGGTCAGATCCATTAGCCCGCCGATCTGGTCGAACAACGTGATCTCTCCGATCGCGACTGAATCCGACTTCACCAACTTCACTTCAACAAATCCCCCGACTCCGCGCGCGGGCATTGTGCCTACCACCGGAAGTTCCATCGCTCCCACAACTTCGCTATTAAAGATGGTCGCCGATGCTCCCGAATCGAGTATCAGCCGCACCCGCTTTTTCCCGTTTATCGTCGCCGTCAGATAGATATGCCCGTTCTCATAGGTGAACGGTATCTGTACTGAGTCAACTCCCTCCGGAAACGCCATATGAGAGCTCCCCGGCTGCACGAAGATCGCGCCATCCACCGGCACATTGAATTGCGCCGTGTCGATCACCCAATCGATCACCAGCGGCACACCTATCGCCACCGAACTCTGCCGAAATGGTATCGGCACGTTCTGTACCACCACTGTTTCGTCGAAAGAGATGATCGTTGTAATATTATCCAGCTTCGATAACTGCATCACCCGCTCACCGGTCACTGCGTCATACAGCACTCGCAACGTATCCTTGTTCTGCGGATAAAACTCCACTAAGGGGTACGCGACGCCATCGATAACGGAATCTTTTACGTACGCCGCGCGTCCCGCCAACCTCCCCGGCACAACGTGCGAATACGTCTCCGTGTACAGCGTCTTTGTCAATTCCGCTTCTTCGAATCCGCTGATACGCGACACCCGGCCATTGAGGTCGGTCTGCCAACCCACCTCGCCGTCATAGCCTTGCTTGATTGAGAACTGCGGAAAATTCAATTCGTAGTAGATCTTGTTCGGGGGCACCACTATCTGCACGAATCTCCCCTTCAATCCATTCATCGTCACTTCCCCCGTCGCCCGAAACGATATCATCGTGCTGACCGTCTTAAGTCCCTCCTCACCCCCGACCGACTTGAACAGTAGCGAATCGAGATCAATCGCTGATGTTGATTGATATCCAAATGAAAGCGCGATGAGTAACGTAAATAACTTCATTAGAACCAGTGGTATTCCGAAGCAATGATCATCCCGACAAATACCCAGACCATCAACAGTGACGTCCCACCATAGCTGACAAACGGCAGCGGCAACCCTGTCACCGGCATCATCCCCAGCACCATCCCGATGTTGACGACAAACTGGAAGAACAGCACCGCCGTACATCCAATCACCACAAACGAAGCGAATCGCGATCGACATCGCACAGCTATGCGTAAACATCGATAGAAGGCAAACGTAAACAGGCCTATCACCACCAGCGAACCGAGCAATCCAAACTCTTCACCCAGCACCGAGAAAATGAAGTCCGTATGCCGCTCCGGCAAAAACTCAAGTCGCGCCTGTGACCCCTCAAGATACCCTTTCCCCACTATCCCCCCTGAGCCTATCGCTATTTTTGACTGAATTATCTGGTACCCCGCCCCACGCGGATCATGCCCGGGATCGAGGAATGTCAGGATGCGGTTCTTCTGGTAATCTTCCAGTTTCTCCCAGATGAATGGTGTCACCATCCCGAACCCGAGATTCACCAGCATGATAAAGATCGCCAGCACAATGCCCGGCCGAAGCACCGCCAGGAAGATCATCAGCGCCACCAGGTAAATCGCCCAGGAAAGCCAGTAATACGCCGCCACCATCGAGATGAACGGCGACATGATCAATATCAAGTACCACGGCGATAGTCCCGACCAGAACCAGAGCGCTATCAAAATCACCGGGAATATCAGCGAGCTCCCCAGATCCGGCTGCTTCAGGATCAGCATCATCGGTACCACGACCAATATCGCCGAGACCGCTAGCCTTCGCTTCGATGCCACCGGCAGTCTGGTGTACGCGAAAAACCGCGCCAACGTGAGAAGTACCGCTAATTTCGCCAGATCCGATGGCGCAAAACTTATCGGACCGAAATCAAACCACCGAGTTGCCCCGAGCCGTGTATGGCCGAACATCAGCACCGCCGCCAACAGTACCACCGCGATGATATACATCGCGTACGCGCCGCCGTCGAATATCCGCTGTGGCAAATGCAGCACCACGAGGAACGCCCCAAACGCTATCACCAGCCACATCATCTGGCGCAGATAAAACGACTGACGGTACGGATCATCGACATTGTGCTGGGAGGAATAAACATTGGCGATGCCGATGACCGAGAGCGCTAAAAACGTTCCGATCAGCTTCCAATCCAGCTCGCGATAGCGGATCCGGTGTATCATCGCGATGCCACCGTGGTCGAATCAGACTTCACTTGCGCCACCGGCTCCGGCGGTTCCAGCAGACCGAGCTTCTTCTTCATGTAGGTCTCGATCACCCGCCCCACTACCGGCGCGGCGATCTCTGAACCATGTCCCGCGTTCTCCACCACCGCGCAGACCACGATCTCAGGGCTCTCTATCGGCGCGAACCCGACAAACAGCGCGTGGTCATTTCCGTGCGGGTTCTGCGACGTTCCCGTCTTTCCGCACACCGAATACAAGTTGTTCTTCAATCTGCGCGCGGTTCCCCGTCCCCCTTCCACTACCAATCGCAGCCCTTCGCGCAATGTCCCCAGCGTCTGCTGGCTGAACGGCAGCGTAAACGCTAACTCCGGCTGAACTGTGACCTCTTCGCCGTTCGGCTTGGTTATCTTTTTGACGAGATGCGGACGATACACTCTCCCCCAATTCGCCAGACCACAGTAGAACTGCGCGAGCTGCAACGGGGTCACCAATATCTCCCCCTGCCCTATTGCCGTATTCAGCACCAGCGCTTTCGTCCAGCCGTTCTTGCCGTACCGCTTGTCGTAATATTTACTGTTCGGGTTCAGCCCCTTAAATTCATTCGGGAGATCCACGCCAGACGGCTTCCCAAATCCACAGAGATCGTAATAGCGGCTCAGTTGGTCAACACCAACCCGTAGACCGAGCTGATAGAAATAAACGTCGCAGGACATCTCCACCGCATGCACCCCAATAGTTGAGCCGTGGCCTTTCTTGTCCCAGCACTTGAAGAACCGATTCCCGTACTGGTATCCGCCGATACAAGATTTCGGAAACACTGTCGAGGCATCGATCACCCCGGTCTCCAATCCCGCGCCCAGCGTCAACAGCTTGGCAGTCGAGCCTGGCGGATACAACCCATTCAGTGGACGATTCAACAGCGGACGACTCGAATCCTCCTGGATCGTCTTCCAGACCGAGTCCGTTATCACACCCGAAAAGACATTCGGGTCAAATCCCGGCGATGAGGTCATCGCCAGCACTTCGCCGGTCCGTGGATCGATCGCCACCACTGCGCCCGGCCGATTGATGAATGAATCTACCGTCTTTCCGTCCGGGCCGAAAAACTTCCGTACCGCGAATGAATCCAGCGCATGGATCGCCGCGAGCTGAACATCATTGTCGATCGTCAGCGTCAGGTCGCTTCCCGGAACCGGTTTCACCCGTTCTTTCCCCGCGTACGGCCCAAGCACTTCCCCCAGCGCGGTCACTTCGATGAAATCCGTCCCTTCCACACCGCGCAGCACCTGATCGTATTGCTTCTCAACCCCCTTTTTCCCGATCGTACTCCCCATCCGATACCCCGCGTCCGGATTCCGCTCCAACTCTTTCTCGGAGACTTCACCAACATGGCCGGTGAATGCCTCGGCCCTCAGATCCACTCCGTACTCGCGCACGCGGTCGAGCGTGTAGTTGACTCCGGGGAACTCCTGTCCCTGTTCTTCAAGCACCGCCACGATCTCAAAGGGGATATCACGATAAACCGGCGCCGGCTGATACGGACTCGCCTGATTCTTCCGGATCTTCTTCCGCAGAGTCAGCGTATCGGTCTCCAGCAGTTCCGAGAGATGAGGGACTGTCCGCCCCTTCTTCTCCTCCGCCGGCACAACCGAGAGCGTGTAGGATGGCCGGTTCCCGATGATCACCCGGCCTTCGCGATCGTAAACCACTCCCCGTTTCGCCTCGATAGGCACTACGCGGATCCGGTTACTCTCCGCCAGCTGGTACATTTCGGTATGGTCGATTATCTGGAGTTTCACGAGCCGGGCGGCCATCACCAGGAATGCGCCAAAGATCAGCACAAGCGCGATGCGCTCGCGGCCCGCCATGGAAAATGTCTGCCGATCCATTCGCCTGTTATCCTACATCGAACGGGAGCGTCGTCCCGTAGTGGTACTTTGCCTGAACACGTAGAACGCCGACGCTACCAGCGCGCTGTACAGCGTGCCGGTCAGCGCAAACCGCCATATCTGATACACTATCTCTTCCGGCTGGATGATAAATATCGAGACAATATTGTGCACCGCCACCCCGGCGATTATCAGCGACAACCGCGCCAGCGGTGAATCCAGGTTCAGCCGCTCCCGCGCGTGATACGCCCCTATTGCCAAAATCACCATTACCAATGTCTGCCACCCCATCGTCGCCGGTATGAGTGCCGCCGAGACAACTCCGACCGCGAACGCGAACCAAACCGCCTCAACCTCCGACTGATGGAGCGCCACGGCCACCACCAGCATCACTGGAAGGTTGATCGTCACTCCCAATATATCCGTGGCACCGCTCAGAATCGCCTGGTGGAAAGCGACCAACACCAAAAGGAATACCGCCTGGATGTACTTCATCTCCCCTTGGCCCTCAACACAAACAGTTCATCCAGCGAATTGAAATCCGTGGCCGGCGCAAGGCGCACTATCAGGAACGGCTCCTGCTTGGGACGCTCCACCGCTATCACCGTCCCCACCACCAGACCCGGCGGATAAACGCCTCCCAATCCCGACGACAGGATCAGATCCCCCTGCTTGACATCTCCCTGCGACGGAATATTGTCAACTATCAGCCCTTGCGAAGGAACATATTTGGCGATCCCCATCTCCCGACTCTCGGCTACCCGTACCGCTACCCGATTGGTCGGGTCGGTCAACAACTGGATAGTACAGTGCGTCTCGGTCAGCGAACTGACCCGTCCGAGCAATCCTTCTTCGTTGATGATCGGCTCATTGAGCGTCACGCCATCCATCATCCCGCGATTGATCACCGCCGCGACCGGCAGTCGATTACCGACCACCGCCATCACCTTGGCGGGAAGGAGCGTGTAACCCAAGGGAGGTTCAAAACCGAGGATCGAACGAAGACGTATATTCTCGCGCCCCGCCTCTTCTAAGAGCGTTACGCGGATCGACGCATCGACCAATGACTCCCGAAGTTTCTGATTCTCTTCGTGAACACTGGTCAGATCATTTATGGCGTTCTTGACACGAACAAAGGGGTAATAGATCGAATTCAACGCCGCTTCGCTGAGGAATCCACTGACCCCCAGCGTGGGAATGAGAAGTACGGTAATGGCCAGCGCCACAACCACAAAATGAGCAGAACGGCCCTTCGCAAAGAGGCCGGGTATCCAGGTCATATCAGTTTGGCGTCCCTGCCCTACCGTCGGATGTTTAGTCTACATTATCGATCAGCGACAACACATCTCCCGGCGAGCTTACCTGCATCAGCCGTTGACGATTCTCTTCAGACTTCATGAGGAACGACAACCGCGCCATCACATTCAAATGCGCGCCAACTGCGTCCTCCGGAGCCGCGATCAGGAAAAACAGGTTGACCGGCCGATGGTCCATCGCCTCGAAATCGATCCCCTTGGCACTCCGACCAAATGCGATGACGATCCCTTTGGCGGCCCGGGTCTTCGCGTGCGGAAACGCCACACCATACCCGACCCCGGTTGTCACCAGATTCTCACGCTCGCGAACATCGTTCAACAACTCATCGCGGTTCTTGATCATGGTCGAGCCGCCTGCCAGCTCCACCAACTCTTCGATCACTCCCGCCTTCGTGGTCGACTTGAGATTGAACGTGATCAGATTCTCATCGCAAAACTTTGACAGCTTCATCCCAACTCTATCCTTTTCCGAGGCTCTTCGCCTCGTCTACCAACAGAACAGGGACTCCGTCAACCACCGGATAACTCAACTTGCACGCCGCGCACTCCAACCGGTTCTCGCCCTCGCGATAGACCAGGCTCCCCTTGCACTGCGGGCACGCCAGCTTCTCCAATAAGTTCTTCGGCAATCCCATCAAATTCCTTTCTATCGTTCCTCGAAAACACCCATCCGACGGTACTTTTCGAGGCGCTCCTTCAGCAGAACCTCGAGCGGTTTCTGCATCAATACTCTAAGCGTGGTCGCCAATTCAGCCTTCACCAGCCGGGCCGCTTCCTCCGGGTCGTTATGCGCCCCGCCCAGTGGCTCCGGAATGATCCGGTCGATAATCCCCAACGCCAGAAGGTCTTCCGCGGTCGGCTTTAACGCCTCCGCCGCGTCCGGCGCCTTGGCGGCATCCCGCCACAAGATCGCCGCGCATCCCTCCGGGGATATCACCGAATACCACGAATGCTCCAGCATCAGCACCTGGTCGCCTATCCCGATCCCCAGCGCTCCACCCGAGGCCCCTTCGCCAATGATCACCACCACGATCGGGACCTTCAACTCAAACATCACCTGGATGTTCTTCGCTATCGCCTCGGCCTGTCCCCGTTCTTCCGCGCCGATACCGGGAAATGCCCCCGGCGTATCTATCAGAATGACTATGGGAAGTTTAAACTTGTCTGCCAGCGCGAACAACCGACGCGCCTTGCGATACCCCTCCGGATGAGCCATCCCGAAATTCCGCGCCAGCTTCTGCTTGGTATCCCGCCCCTTTTGCTGGCCGACCACCACCACCTGGATCCCGTCGAGCGTGGCGAAACCACCTACCATCGCCTTATCATCCGCGAAATGACGGTCCCCGTGCAACTCGATAAAATCGGTGCACATCAGGTTGACATAGTCAAGCGTATATGGACGTTTCGGGTGGCGGGATATCTGCACCCGCTGCCAGCGGGTCAGCCCGGAATAGATATCACTGCGGAGCCGTTCGAGCTTCTTCTCGAGCGAAGCTATCTCCCCGGAAAGCTCAATATTCTCCCCGGCCGAGAAGTCCTTCATATCCGAGATCTTCTTCTCGAGCTCCTGAATCGGGCGTTCGAATTCTAGGTAGGATCCGTCTGCCATCTTTACCTGCTGTTTTGTAGCCATAAAATAATCACCGGCCCTGACCCGGTCGATTTCGCCCGGACCTGGACTGGCTGGCCATAAAGATATAGAACCCACCGAAAATAACAACCATAAAAAGAACCAGTCCAGTGAAGACTAACCGCCTGTTCCAGAAGTACATAGCCACGGCAAACCCGCCGAACAGCAGAGACAGCAGCCAGAACACCCAGACCACCATCCGCGGCGACATCCCCGCCATCGACAGATAGTGAAACAGATGACGCCTGTCCGCCTGCATCACGTTCTTCCCGCTCGCCAGTCTCCGCAGTGTCGAAATTCCCGTCTCCATCAACGGCACCCCCAGAGCCAACAACGGAAGATACAACGCCGCGGCGGTATATGATTTCAGCGGCACCATCAACGATAGCACCGCAAAATAATACCCGATTTGTAGCGAGCCTGAATCCCCCAGAAAGATCTTCGCCGGATAACGATTGAATATCAAAAACGCCGGCAGGAATCCTGTGAGCGCAAACGCAAAGACTAGCGCGACGCCTATCGAATACAGCGACCCCACAATCGCCATCGTTATCACGCCAACCAGCGATACCCCCGCCGCCAATCCATCCAATCCATCGATCAGATTAATACTATTCGTTAGACCGATCACCCAAAGCACCGAAAGAATGATCGACCACTCTCCAAGCGTTACCTGTCCGTAAAACGGAATAGATAGCGGGTCGATCTTCAATCCTCCGGCAAACAGTATCATCCCTGCCGCCGCCTGCGCACCAAGTTTCAACCAGGCAGACAGTGGCCGAAGATCATCAATCAGCCCCACCAGATATATTACCAGCGCGCCACCCAGCAGATATGGTACCTGCGGAGCCAATTCTCCCATCAACTCCGGCGCGAAAAGAAACCCCAGCCCGATTGTCCCCCACACCGTCAGCAACAGCGCGCTCCCTCCCGTCAACGGCACAGGCGTTTTATGGCGCTTATGTTTTCCGGGGAAATCGAGTAATCGGTATCTATGCCCAAGTCGTATCAGGATCGGCACCAGCACGACTCCCAGCGCGAACGCCACGCCGACAAATATCGCTCCCTGCACTATCGTCATGCCGTTCTCTTTCTCCCCGGAAGCAGACAGACCAGCAGGAAATTCACCATCAGTATCGCCGGAAGTATTATCAGCGCGAATCCGGTCGGCTGATGTTTCAGAAAGTACTTCCAGACCGACTGATGATGGTGCCACGCCCGGAACACTTTCCCGCCTTCCGCGCCGCTCCCCCACCCATGCACCGCCCCCGCTTCCGGCACGAAGATATTCTGACGTTTATGCAGATATGCCCGGTACGACAGATCGGTATCCTCCATGTACAGGAAGAACCGCTCGTCAAATCCTTTCAGCGCCTGAAACAATCGACGGGATACTCCCATCGCCGTCGCCGATACCGCCGGCACAATGGTCACATCACTGTAATCCGGCAACGTGTAGACTGTCGCTTTGGAACTCAATTTCTCCCACACCAGTCTCCCCATCACCGATCCGCGCGAAAAAAGAAGATTGGTCACTGTCGGGAAATTCCGGCAATTCGCTTGGAATGACCTATCCGGATTCCGCAGTCGCATGGTCGCCAGCCCGACATTGGAATATCGACGCATCGCCGCAATCAGCCTTCTCACTGAGCCGGGGTCGAGCACGCAATCCGGATTGAGAAATAAAAGCCACTCTCCCCGTGCCTTCGATGCTCCGACATTGCACGCCGCCGCGAATCCCCGATTCTTTTCAAGTTGAATGAGCGCCGCTTCGGGACAGACCTTCGCCACCACCGCCGCTATCTCGTCGGTGGATCCGTTGTCAACGATGATGATCTCTTGAGTTATTTCCGGCGCGGCGTCCGGTAGTGAGCGAAGGCATTCGATCAACGGCCCCGCCGAATTGAAAGTTACGATGATTATGGATAGACTGTCAGGCTCTGCCACACTGCACGGCTCAGTTGAATTTGCCGAACATCGCTCGTATACGAAGCAACCAGACCATCCAGATCGCCTCGCGCACTATCCGCTTGGACATCTTCGAGGTCCCCGCGACCCTATCGACGAATATGATCGGGATCTCTTTGATGCGGAAACCCTTTTTCCATGCCCGCATCGACATCTCTATCTGGAACGAATACCCCGATGACCGCACGTCGTCAAGGTCGATCGCTTCCAGCACTTCCCGACGGAAACACTTGAACCCGCCGGTCGCGTCGCGCAACGGAAGTCCCGTTATCACCCGGGTGTACGCATTGGCGAAATATGAAAGCAGCAGCCGGGACATCGGCCAGTTGATGACATTCACCCCCGAAATATACCGCGATCCGATCACCAGATCATGATTCTGTATCTCGCGCAAAAAGTCGCGAATATACTCTGGCCCGTGCGAAAAGTCCGCGTCCATCTCAAAAATGAAATCAAACTTCTGCTCTATCGCCCACTTGAACCCGGCGATATACGCCCGCCCAAGCCCTTCCTTTTTCTCCCGATGCAGCACATGCACCTTGGATTCCTGCGATGCCAGACGATCCGCGATCTCTCCCGTCCCGTCGGGCGAATTGTCATCCACGATCAACACGTTGATCCGCGGGTCCATCGGCAATACCGCATGAACGATCTTTTCGATATTATCCCGTTCGTTGTAGGTGGGGAAAATGATCAGTGCGCGTTGCGTATGAGCCATGCTGTTCGTCCTATGCCCGTTTCTTCATCCGACGTTTCGTTTCATGGAAGCCAATAATACCTACTATGTACAACGATGTCAACCAGGTCACCCACTTGCCGGTCGCGTACCGTGATGACTCATACTTGAACGTCACCTCGCGGCTCCCCGCCGGTACCGCTACCGCCCGGAACGCTCCGTACGACCGCAACAACTCCGCCGGTTTCCCATCCACCATCGGGTGCCACGAATCGTAGTACACATCGGTCAATATCAATAGTTTGTTCGAGCTGGTCTGCACCCCGACCGCCACCGAGTCCACCCCATGATATTTCACCCAGGCCGAATCCCCGGGCGCAAACTCCGGAGATATCGCCATCCCCGGCTCCTTCTCCAGGTAGGTCATCTGTCGAAGGTCCTCCACTCCATTCAGCACCTGCGGATAGATATCCTTTCGGTCCGGAACGACCTTGTACTGCCCCACTAGATAGGCCCGCGGATACGCGTTCGGATTCTCCCAGACTTGTTGGGTCCGATCCGATACCCGCGGAACAGAGGGTTGCGGCCCGAAGAACCCATCCGGCATCCGTTGGTCAGCCGGCGTGATATAGAACCCCATCCCCGCCAGATTCAAAAAGCGCGGATTGTACGGACGTTCCTGATTCTGCAACGTCGTCAATTGCGGGCCACCCAGCAGATCGTCGTACCACCGAAGCTGGTTGCCGTGGTAGCCAGTCACCACTTCGATCCCGTGATACGGCAGTACATCATCCTGTATCTTGGTCAGATTGAGCACTCGGCGGTTTTCCGCGTTCTCCTTGAGATAGTTCACCACCGGATTCGGTCCCCAGATCGTATTCGGATCAAATGTATCAATGAACCGCCCGTTGAACCTCATCCCTTCAAGCATCGGCACAAACAACAGCGCCACCAGAATGCCTGTCCCTGCCTTCCCTGACCGGAACATCCAGATACAGACCGCCGCGATCGCGACAAACAGAAACGCGAACCACGCCCCTGTCTGTATCTGCGGAAGATTCATATACGCCAAGTCCAGCTTGCTCACCCCCTTCTGGATCATCTCGCTTGGCGCTTCACTGTAGAATATCGATGTCCAGAATGACAGCATCCCCTTCCCCGCCGCCGAGAAACCGAGCGCCAACAACAGCGAAAACGCCGGAAATCCCAACAGATAGTAATTCAACTTCTTCTCGCGCTCCGGTGATTCCTGACGCTTATCCATGAAATACTGCAGAGTCATACCCGCGACCAGCGCCATTGAGAAACTGAACACAAACATGATCGTCGAGGGCGCGCGTAACGATTTCACCAATGGCACGAGATAGTAGAAGATATAGAAGACCGGCGTCGATCCTCCCAGCGCGTACAACAGCGCGAAAAATGCCAGGCCGGCGAAGAAGTATATCTCCTTCCGCCGCACAAACAGCATCCCCATCAGCCCAATGAAAAAGACCGACACGCAGATCGATTCGGAATTATCCTTGAAATAGTTTTTCCCCCAGTAATAAGCCTTTCCATCCTTGTCCGCCGTCCCGGCGAACTCCGGCAAGACCAGCGAGGCCGCCTCCTCGGCATGCATCGACCACGAAGTCGCCCAGTCCCATCCCCGCTTGGAATCCGCGCGCGGCGAAAACTCCGTCGTGTACTGATACCCCGGATAGAATTGTATCGCTGAAAGCAACACGCCTATCACCACCGCATATACGACCAACGACCCCGTTGTGGCGATCGGCTTCAGATTCTTATCCTTGAAATACATCAGGACCAGCTTGAAGACCGTGTAGAGGGCCATCGACCAGAGCGCGTAATACGCCAACTGTACGTGCGGCGTCAGGATGATCAATCCTATCACCAATCCGAGAATTGTGCTGTTGAGGAATGGCCGACGCTCAAATGTCCGGTCAAGAAACAGCATCGCCAGTGGGAATAGCGCGGTCACATACATCTTACCGTCATGCCCCGGCGACACCATCGAAACAAGATACGCCGCGAACATATACCCGATCGCCGAAAAGAGCGATGCTACCTTCGATAGTTTGAACTGCCGCGCGCAGAGATACATGAATATCCCCGCCAAATAGATATGCAGCACCAGCACCATCCCCAAAAACCGATGCGTATCCATAAAGAACTTGATCACCGAGAGCGGATAGAAGATATCCCCGTGAAACGCGTCGATATACGGCATCCCGCCGAAGATGTACGGATTCCAGACTGGTATCGAACCATGCTCGTGGAAATAATTGACTATGAATGACCGAAAAAACATCCCCGCCTGGATCGTGTCCGAGCTGTCCAGCATCTTGTCCGAGAAAATGAACTCGCCGAACAGCGTCACCAGCCCGATCAGGATCACCAGGAACATCACCGGCACAAACCAGCGCGACCCCTCAAAATCAAATGATGCTTTGCGGGCGGTCCGGGATGCCCCCGCCGGCCTGGTATTCTTAACCATCGATCGGCTCCTGTAGGCTGTGTAAGGTCATAGGGATACTTGGTCCGGATGAACATACGCAACCGGCCCAATTCGGGCAACTGATTTGTCTTTTGGGGGTTATACCGAAAATCAGGACTTTGGATTATTCCCGGAATGGCTCTTCACTTCGTCCAATATCTGCTTCGTTTTCTTCCGAAGATCCGCCAGCTCTTCCTTCATCGCCGCCTGCCCCTCCGACATGAATCCCAGCATGAACAGACTCAGCCCCAGAAAGGCGAGCAAGATCACAAGGTACAACCACTGACGTTGCCCGACTCCCATCACATACCGTTCGTAGACCGCGTAGACACCAACCAAGAACGCGCCGAACAGAAGCATCGCGCCGGTGAATCCAAAATAGAGAAGCGGCTTGCGCGCGAACGTTATCTGGAACTTCACCGCCAGCATATCCAGCACCCCTATCGGAATGCGGAATATCGAAAACTTGCTTTTCCCCCACTTCCGCTCATAGAGGCTGATCTTTTCCTCAGCCACCCGATACCCCTCATTCGCGGCCAACACCACCAGATACCGATGCCAGTCTTTGCGCAGGAATATCGATTCCACTACTTCGCGGCGGAATGCCTTCACCGAATTGAGATCATGCACATTGAGATTGAAGAGCCATCGGCTGAAAGAATTATACACCGTCGAGACAAAGCGCTTGTTGTATTTCCCCTGTTTCCACCCGGTGCAGATATCCGCACCATCCGCTATCGGCGCGACCAGCGCAGGAATATCTTCGGGGAGATACTGAAGATCCGCCGGATAGAATACGAACACATCACCGCTCGCCACCGCGAATCCGGTTTGCAATGCTTCGGTCAGCCCGCGATTCCGGTGATGCACCCCGTATTTGACATACGGAAACTTCTGCTGATTCTCGATTATCTTTTTGAGCGTGCCGTCAGTCGAGCCATCGTCGACATAGACCAACTCGGCCTCGAATGGCGCCGTGCGAAGCATCTTATCGAATTGCGCGCAGAACTCATCGATATTCCCCTCCTCATTCATCGCCGGAACGATCACTGATACTTTGAATGGATATCGTTCTGCCACGTCTTTTATGCCCTGTGTGACTGGAGTTAGCGGCCCGCAACCGACACTTCGCTATTCGCGACCAATCCCATGCTCATATGCGTCTGTCCGGCCGACGTTCCTTGCATCGGAAGATATCCCAAAGAGTTGAGCCCGTCAAGCCTCACCTTACGAGACCCAGACTCGTAGGTCAGGAACCTTGCTCGCCGAAGGCGAGTCGCGCAGCGAGTTCCTGACACAATGATTTGCGCGGCAGACGTCCTCGTCTGCCCGATCCATTTGCGCGGCAGACGTCCCCGTCTGCCCTCCCCTCAATTTTTAATGTTCCGTCAGGTCATAACGCTCGCCGACCATCTCAACCACCGCACTCACATCTCAATCACGCGAGCGCGAGACCTGACGGCACCGCCCCTCCACTTTTTATGCAACTCCCCACCCCTCATCCGGTATAATCCCCATCACCGGGCACATTCGACACCAACACCAAAGGAACGAATCATGTGGCGCACCACCACACGTCCTCTCATTCTGCTCGCACTATTCATCTCAGCGTTCATCGCCTGCGGCCAGGAACAGAGGACAGAGCCGCAACTCCTCGCGGATATCGGCATTGCCGAATTCACCGACTCCACGCTTGACTACCCTCCGATGCGGTATGCCGATGGCCAACTCACCATCAATGACCGATGCCCCGTCCGCAAAGTCCCCCTCAACCGCCGCCTTTCGCCGCTCTTCGTGAATGGCAAACCGCTCGGCTTCTGCTGAACGCCGTGCCAGAAGGTCTTCGTGGAAGACCCCTCACGCTACTTGACCGAACTCGGACTGACTGTCGCGTCCCACATGGACAGCACCAGCACCGCCATGCTCGACTCCGCGCATTGCATAGTGATGAATTATGAATCATTCCTCTTTGCGACCAATGATGAAATGAACTCATTCAAAGCTGACCCAACCGCTTACTGCGGCCCGTTGACCGACCCGGTCACATTACAGCGCTTTGTCCCCGCTACCACCTCACCGCATCTGGTCCACGAAAACCGCACCTACTATTTCTGGTCGGATTCATCGCGCACGATGTTTGAGATGATGCCCGAGATGTACGCGCAACCGCATCACAAAATGCGCCCCAAACCCGACTCAACCTCAACGACCGGTTGATGTGGATAGCTTTGCACTTGAGCGGCAGACGTCCCCGTCTGCCCTCTGTCGCTCCGTCTGACTGGTAGGTCAGGAACCTTGCCCGTAGGGCGGCGAAGCCGGTTCCTGACATGCTTCTCACAATATCCGTTCCGGCGGGTCTTGCTTCGAAGCCCCCTTGCATGGCACTGGCCTCATCCTGCGATAGCCGTGCGCCGCTTCGAAGTGTGACCCGCCGGAATCATTCCCTTCGCAGCAGACATCCCCGCATGCCCCCCCTTGACATCCCTTACTCAACACCTATCTTAAATCCATGCATCATTCCCCTTTTTGACCACATTATGTGGAAGGATCGACTATGCGCGCCCGTATCTGTGCAGTCCTCGTTGTTCTCCTAGCTTCATCCCTCTTTGCCCAATACCCCGAAACAAAAAAACAACCGGTCACCGACACGTATCACGGTGTCTCAGTCACCGAAAACTACCGCTGGCTCGAGAACTTCGATGATCCCGCGGTCAAAGATTGGCTGGTCAAACAGAATGAGTATACCCAGGAGTGGCTCGAACAGATACCGGAGCGCAAAGCCATCGCCGATGAGCTGTCTCGCATCTATTCGCAGAAGACCGTCAGCTACTACTCGCTGACCTACCTCAAAGGGATGCTGTATGCGCTCAAGAGTCAGCCCCCCAAACAGCAACCCTTCATCGTCGCGATCACCGACCCGCAGAACCTTAAATCCGAACGAGTGGTTATCGACCCGAATTTGATCGACACCACCGGCCAAACCGCCATAGACTTCTATTGCCCCTCGCAGGATGGCCGCCTTATCGCTGTCTCGCTCTCCTATCGCGGGAGTGAGGATGGCACGCTGTTCATCTTCGATATCGCTACCGGCGCAAAACTCGAGGACTCGATTCCGCGCGTCACGTTCCCCACCGCCGGCGGTTCGGT
>JAYRFH010000304.1:0-3214 GCA_041908405.1 Candidatus Zixiibacteriota bacterium | reverse complement strand
TTGGATCTGGCGGAGGAGATCGAATCGCTGAGGAAAGCGGCGATCGTGGCTCGCGAAGTGGCCGGGGTCCTGCAGTTTGTTGACTGGGATATAGTCATCGCAAACTATCTGGAGTTGAACAGCAAGACGGGGCATAAATCGCGGGTAGTACGGACGAAGCCGCCGAAGGCATCCGGCAGCGGACGGAAGATGGCAGGCCGTGAAGCATCCGGCAGCAAGCGACTTAAGCGATTGGCCAAGCGACCGTCCTGACCTATTTTCTCCGGCACCTTTCGGCCGGGATATTTTTTCTCTATTCACTTTTCGCACCATACACTATCTATGATCAGTAGGGACTTCGCGCCACCAGCCAAAGATGTGACCAGAACGCGGTGACGACACCGGTGGAAACTGACAGATGGAGATGAGAAGATGTTACGTAGCGTAATAGCAGTTGTGTCGGGCTATGTGGTCACGCTTCTCTTGATAATTCTGTTGCAGATGATTGTTGGGATATTCATTCCTCAAGCATTTCCGCAGCCAGAAAGTTTTCCAAGTATTCCGTGGGTGATTGTAATACTGTTCTACTACGTCATAGCATCTGTGGCAGGTGCGACCGTTACTATCACGACGTGCCGCGGTTCTCGAATTAAGCACATTAATGCCTTGGCCATAGTTGCATTCTTTATTGGAGTGGTTGCCCTCGCCGCGAACATAGACAAGCAGCCCCTTTGGTACTCGGCTGCACAGATTGTCGTTACAATTGTTGGGGTGTATGTCGGGGGGCATTTGGCGAACAAGCGTTTCCCGCAGGAAGCGGTTCGCATCGAGAACTAGTTATCGCGCGACAACCGGGACAGGGCGTTTTGCCAGCGCGGTGCGTACTCCCTGCGCGATTTCAGTCGAAGTAAATGGCTTGGCGATCACGACATGGATAGCTGATCGTTCCAACAATTCAGTCTCCAATCCTTTTCCAAATCCAGTCAACATGGCGATCGGAAGATCCGGTCGATAGGCGCGAACTGTTTCCGCCAGGCGGAGGCCGCTGATCTTGGGCATCGCTTGGTTGAAGATAGCCAAATCGATGGCGTTGGACCTACCCTGCAGCAACTCCAATGCTTCGAGCGGAGACGCGCAGTAGCGGACAGCGTATCCGCGACGGGAGAGCATGTCGATGGCGGTCTGCGCGACAATCGGATCATCATCGACGATCAACAGAGACTCACGACCATCCAATTCGGCCTTTGCGGGGATGCGTGACATTTCCTCAACATCGGCGGTCACGGGCAAATAGATGGTGAAGGTCGAGCCGACGAATGGCTGGCTGGTGCAGGTGATCGTGCCGCCGTGGGAGACGACGATTCCGTGGGAGACCGAGAGTCCAAGTCCCGTACCTTCGCCGGCCTCTTTCGTGGTGAAGAACGGCTCGAATATCAGCTCCTGATTTTCCGGCGGTATGCCGCAGCCAGTGTCGGTTACCGCGCAGGCGAGATATTCACCGGAGGCGAGGTGGGGGTTGGATGATTCGTTCAAGTGGATCTGACGCAAACCGATGGAGAGTTGCCCACCGCTTTCTTTCATGGCGTGGAAGGCGTTGGTGCAGAGATTCATCAACACCTGATGTATCTGGGTCGGATCGGCCGAGACCTTGCCGAACTCGTGATTGAGATCAAGTTGAATATCAATAGTAGGAGGGAGCGACGCCCGCAATAGTTTGGCCGTCTCTTTGACGATGATGCGGAGATCGATGACCGCTTTCTGCTGGTCGGACCGTCGACTGAAACTCAATATCTGTTTGACCAGATCTTTGCCGCGATTGGCGGCCTTTTGGACCTGCTCGATATCTTCACGAACCGGGCTGTCGGCGGGGAGGTCCTCAAGGGCCAGATCCGTATATCCGCAGAGTGGCGTGAGAATATTATTGAAATCGTGCGCAATGCCACCGGCCAGTGCGCCGATCGATTCCATTTTCTGAGCCTGACGCAACTGAGCCTCGAGGCGTGCCCGTTCGGCCTCCGCTTTACGGTGGGCGGTGAGGTCGGCCATCGAAATAATGACTTTTTCCCAATTTGACTCGTTCCCGGGCGCCAGACTGGCAGAGACCAGCAAGGTCATCGACTCACCGGAAAGCGTCATCATGGTCGCTTCGGTTTGATAGCGGGTAGCGCCGGTATCAAACTGACAGAGGAGCTCTCGCGCCAACTGGTAGAGACCTTCGCTGCGGACATTGCCGATCATGCCTTTGAGCAATTCGGGAGATTCCGCGTGGAAAAGTGCCGCGGCGGCCTGGTTGACTTCGCGGATGACGACGAATGACGCGATCTGACGGTCTAGGTCCGGGTTCTCGCGCAAGTAACCGCAAATATCGGAGACACCGGATTTGTGCAGTTTATTGATCTGCTGGAGCGGTTGCGACATGTCAGCTTCAACGAGTGGGACCGGCGAGTTTTCGAAGAGTCTGCGGAATCTGACCTCGCGCTCCTGCAAAACGGTCTGCACCTGCTTGATAGCCGCCAATCGTCGCGCGACCAGCACCTGCACCAAAAGGGCGGTCATGGCGACATAAAACCAGCCCTTGTAGGTCTGCAGGGTGGTGAGTGCAGTTGTGTCGTTGACAAGGCCCTGGAGGATAAGGTCGGAAAAGAGTATCCAGAGGTATCCCGCGACGGCGTAAATACCGGCAATTTTCCAGGCCGAAAGGTTGGGGCGCACGCTCAATAGTTTCATCTGGCTGTGGTCTGACGTGAATGGATACATACGCGGCACAAGCCCGGCGCCGTCCCGGACCCACTGTTCAATAGCTATACAGGATATCGGTAGAAGGCGCGGATACCTTAAGGCCAAGCGACGGCTACAGGACCTGGCGAGAAAGCAGATTCTGCTCATCCGGTCCTGACCAAGCTGCTCCGCTTACTCCATTTTCCTGCAAGCTGATGAGAATGCTGAATCTGCTGACCCCGTCTTTGCTACACTGCTACAACGAGATAAGGCTCCGGCGCGGGGTGTACGATTTGTATTTTTGACCCCTCTGTGAATGAGGAAGGTCGCCGATACAGAGAGGAAGAGGCTCATCGGACCGAACATCTATCGGCGGGCCGTGGTTATATCGTTGACACAAATGGAAAATCGGCTACCTTTAGCGCAGAACAACCGTTTACCTCTCTTGTCGGGGAAACCATGACAGTACGAATGAATCGCTATGCGGGGAGCAGACTGACGTTTCTTGTATTTTTGG
>JAYRFH010000303.1:0-2694 GCA_041908405.1 Candidatus Zixiibacteriota bacterium | reverse complement strand
GTCTCCGGCGGCAATTTGAACGAGCGAGAGGCGATGATCGACTCGAATATCACCATCGGGAATCCAACTGCTATCGCGGACATCAGGAACAAGAGGGGAGAGATACTGGTGTACCAAAGGGGGTGCATTTTGGTCGGCGCGATCACCATCAGCGTCCCCAGCGAAGACTGGTGCAGACAGGAGAGCACGACGCCCATAATGATGAAGATAAAGACGAACCGGCTGAGCAGACGTTCAGACAGCGACAGCACAGCTTCCGTCATCTTATTGAATATCTTGAGCGGTCCGGGCCAGGCGACCCGGCCTTTGAATCGTTCGCTTACTATCGGGAGGAACTCAATGTAGAGCACCGTCAGGTAGACCATGACGCACATACCGACTTCGAACAGCACCGAATTCCCCTGCCACATGGACGGAAGCATCGGGTGCCAGACATTGTAGTAACGTCCCAGATCCGCCAGCAGGCCGATCACCACAAACGTGTAGCCCAACATCGCCGTCAGCAATGCGGGGCGAAGGATCACGTGATACTTCTCTTTGTGAAATATCTCCGCCAGCGCGGCGGTCGTAAATCCACCGGCCGCCAGGGCTACGCCCGAGGCGACATCGATGGCGATCCAGATCCCCCAGGGCCACTGGTCATCGAGATTGGTAGCGGCTTGAAGCCCGAAAAACATGCGATAGAGATAACCCAGCATGCCGATCATGGCAACCGCGCCAACTATCAGCGTACCGCGTGTCCAGTACTTGACCGTCATGGGCGTTGGGATTTCGTGCACTTCATGCGCTTTCATGACCATCCTCCTCTTCGTTGTCGCCATGACGTTTCGTATACATGATCAACCCCAACAGGCCGTACAGGGCGAGAGGGGGGAGGAAGGACTTGAAGATGCCGTGCTGAATGGTTTCAGTTCGCTTCGGTATCTCTTCATGCGGAAGTTTCGGAAGTTCCGTCTTGCTGAAATCACAGGGGGCGAGATAGAGCCAGGCGGTTCCGCCGGCTTCCTGCTCACCATACACATGCTGTTCATAACGTTCAGGGTGATTGCGGATCCGTTGATACGCGACCTCCAGAAGCTCACCGCGCGTTCCGAAAGTCAGTGCCTCATTGGGGCAGATCGCCACGCAGGCCGGCTTTTTCCCCTGCTGGACAGTCCGTTCGTAGCAGAACGTACACTTTCTCACCTGCGGGTCCAGCGCGTTGTTGTATTCGTACGCCGGAATCTGGAACGGACAGGCGACCATGCAGTACCGGCACCCGATGCACTTCCATGCATCATATGAGACCGGACCTTTGGGATCCTTCTGCAGCGCACCTACAATACAGGCCGAGACACAGGCCGGATGGTTACAGTGCATGCACTGCACCTTCATGGTGAATTGCTTTTCCGGCGCGTTCGGATCCTTGAAGGCGTTGACCACAGTGTAGGCGCCTTTGTCCGGACGACGGTGCCTGGCAAAAACCGACTTGTCCTCGAACGCCTGGAGGTCTTGCGTCGGAAGCTTGTTTTCGTCGTTGCAGGCCCACTCGCATTTCCGGCATCCGATACAGACTACGGTATCCACCAGCACTCCGTGCATCGAATTGAAATCCGGTGCCTCGGTTTGGTCGCTGGCGGACGCCTTTCCCGCTATCAGGGCTGCCGACCCGGCCGCAGCTATCTTGAAGAAATCTCGTCGCTGCAAATTCATCTGCCCATTCTCCTCAGAACTGTGAAAAAATTCACAATCACGGCTGTCATATTGCCATTGTCGACATATTATACCATGATTCTTAGCCGCTGTCAACGCCACTCCAGACAAAAATAATCTTTTAGTGGGAAATTGTTCAGGTATATAACACCAAAACTATCCTAAATAGTCTATTAATAAGGTATGATTATCGCGGTGCAATCAATAAAACCGTTTGTCGTACAACAAATAAGAAGGAAGAAGTGTCGCCAGGGACAGAGCGTGCAAGCAGACGCTAATCGCCCGACGTTTTTCGGAGTTCAGTCTGACCAGAACGACAAAGTCTAGCCGACTTGGCAGATAAAGGTCTTTAAATAGGCCGACTCCGGGAAATAGATTGAGACTGGATGGTCCACCGACTGCCTGACGATCTGCAGCAAATGAAGGTGGACATTGTTCTGTACCGATGCCCGCCGCAGGGTATGGCTGAAGTCGTCCTCTGTGAAGAACGCCGAGCAACTGGAGCTGATGAACAGCCCACCCGGTGATACCAGCCGCATCGCGGCCCGATTGATGAAGTGGTACGCTTTCCGACCTGCCTCAGCGTCGCGTTGGGACTTGATCAACGCCGGCGGATCGATCAGCACCATATCGTACCGGTCGGGCGGATTGGCTCCCAGCCATTTGAATATGTCGCAACACTCGGTGGTGGATTTATCCGCGCAGAGCCCATTGAGCGCAAGTTGCTTGCCGCAGATCTGCAGCGCAGGTTCGGAAGCATCCAACTGGTGTACCCTCAGTGCGCCGCCAGCCATTGCCGCCACTCCGGCCGAACCAGTGTAACTGAAGAGGTTCAGCACTAAGCGTCCTCGCGCCAGACGTTTGATCTGTAACCGCAGATCCTTTTGATCCAAATAAAACCCGGTCTTCTGACCTTCCATCGGATTGGCCAGATATTTGAGGTCGTTTTCTATAAACTCGACTTGCCCCGGATTCTCGCCGTAGAGCAACGTACTGATCTCG